>DASTPT010000026.1:0-62913 GCA_035762085.1 Actinomycetota bacterium
GAACCAAGAGCTTCCACCGGAAGCGCGAGTACCCCGAGGGCAACGCCGTTGACGCAGCGGTGGCGTTCAAGGAGCGGATGGACGACGCTGCACGCGCCGGCCTAACTCCCGAGCCTGACCACGCGAACACGACGGTTGATGACCTCTTCGAGCTCTTCCTGGCCAGCAAGGATCGTCGGCCCTTGACCGTCGAGGGCTACCGCGTGGCTCACCGACACCGCATCCAACCCGTCTTCGGCTCATGGCTGGTCCACCAGGTAGGGCGACGCGACCTTGAAAGATGGGCCAAGGATGAGGAGAACGGCTCACCCTCCGCGCATCGAGCAGCGGTTCAGCTCATGAAGGCGATGTTCACCTTCGCCCACAGGCAGGGGATCATCGAGACCAACCCCGCCACCATCCTGAGGCCAGGGCAGAGCGAGGCTCGCTCCATCGCGCCTGATGAGGTTCTGACCCCGAAAGAGGTTGACGCCCTAGCCGCCGCGGTGGGGGATCGCTACTCCGCGCTCGTCTATCTGCTCGCGTATGGCGGTCTGCGGGTGGGGGAGGCGGTGGCCCTCAAGAGCTCGAAGGTCAACGTAACGCGCGGTCGTGTCGTCATCGACGCCTCGGCCTCTGAGGTTGCGGGACGCCTCACGTTCGGGCCTACCAAGACCAAGGGCAGCACCCGGACCATCACACTGCCACGGTTCGTGGTGGACCAGCTCTCGCATCACATGGAGGCGTACCCCACGGAAACGGGCTTGGTCTTCTCAGCGCCCGATGGTGGCCCGCTGAGACCAAACAACTTCCGGCGTCGCGTGTACGGCCCAGCTCTCGAACGTGCGGGGCTACCTCACCAGAGCATCCATGCCCTGCGCCACGTATGCGCAAGCCAACTCGCCGCCGCAGGGGGCAACGCCGTGGAGATAGCGGCACGGTTGGGGCACTCCAACCCAGCGATTACTCAGAGGGTTTACACGCACCTGCTAGCCACGAGGGATGAGCGCCTGGCCGAGCTTCAACAGCAAGCGTTCACGGCATCGAAGGAGAAGGGTCCGGCGGGCGTGACTGAGACGCTACGCCGTGCGAGCGCCAAGCGGAAGGCCGAGGCATAGGGTCGCACCCCCGCGCTAGGCTCGGGCAGTGAACTTCGACGAAATAGACCGGCTGTTGCGTAGACGCCTCGTCGCTCTCGGCCCTGCTGCCCGCGCTGAGCTACTCCACGTCCTCACACTGCCGGACTACGACAGGGCGGGGCGGATCGGTGAGTTCTTCCAGGAACCTCGAACCCGACGTTCGCCGAGCTGCTCATCGACGCCGAAGAGGACAAGCACCCGCGGGCACTGCTCGTGGGGCTGTTACGGGAGGTGGGTGAAGGCCCCTAGGGCCGGTCCCCTGCCCGGGGGGTCCTTGAGCCCTGCCGCTATACGCAACCTCGCCTGACCTTGAAGCCACGCGCATCGGTCGGGTGCCCACGTCTGGGTCAATGCGGCACCCCGAAACAGGGAGGTGTAGGGATGCGAAGGTCGGCGATAGCCGTCGTGGCGGCAGCGATGCTCGTGCTCGGGGCAGCAGGCGCGCTCGCCCTAACAGAGCCAGGGACGCATGTGGAGGGTCCCTATACCGCGTGCGTGAACAGCAAGACCGGGGAGATCCGCATGGTCGAGACGTTGGCCGGCTTGCCGGAGTGCGAGGCCAAGGAGTACTCGGTCGCGTTCGGCGACCCGTTCGAGATGGAGTACGGCTACGACACCCCAAGCGAGGTGGTTGAGCAGACCTCCGCGACGCACTTCATCGAGTGCCCGGACGGCGCGTTGCCGATCGCCGGTGGGGGGTACTTCGAGCCCGCTGGTGACTCCGGCCCGATGCTCCTCCAGGGCTCCTATGGAGTCGTCGGCGAGTTCCCCGAGCCCGGCGAGGTGCCTGGGTGGGAGGTCGAGTTCGCCTCACCCGACGGCCTCCCGCGTTCCGGGACGGTTTCGGCGTGGGTCTCGTGCACGTTCGCGAAGATCCGGGGTTGGGGGGACTGAGCGGAGACAGATTCATAGGACACCGCGGGCTATCCGTACCTCCGGGTGATGGGCGTCGGGATGCCGCGGGAAGCCGAAAGCAAGGGCCCGCATTCCGGCATAATGCCGAGCGCCGGGGGTCCCCGATCCGGAGTTCCTTGCGCAGAGCCCCAAGGGGTCGAGGACCGCCCGGCCTGTGCAGGCTACGCCGGTTCTTGTGAAGCGTTACCTCACGAGCCACGGCACCCGAGCCGCCACCGAGCAGGGATACCGGGCGGTCTATCCGAGGGATTTCGCCGGTCGCGCTGCACACCTCGCGACCATTGCGGCCAAGTCGCGTCGGCCGGAAGGTGGATTGCAGCGCACCTTGTCAGAGCACGCCGCGCCGTACCCGCCAGTTCCGAGTTCCCCGCCACCGCGCGTCCGCCCAGGACTCGACCTCGGTGCGATCCCACCGGCGCGGTGACTCGGCGACGGGCTGCGGGAGGGCTAACGGAGCCAGCGCAGCATCAAATCAGCCACCGCCCCGCTCCCTCCGATGGAAACGCCGGATTAAGCCAATAGGCGCAGAACGAAGGTACCCCTCACGTGCACGAAATGTTCACGCACTGGCGTGGGTCCCCATTGCGACGGGCAACGTTACCGCCGCCGTCAGTCACGCCCTCCACGGCCCGGATACCGAGATCGCCGTTGCCGATCGCTCGATTGTCCGTCAGCTTCGAAGTGCGACTTTGGACCCTGAAGCCGTCGTCTCCGGCACGTCGCGCGACGTTCTCCCTGAGGATGCTGTGGTGGTCATGCTTGGTGACCTTGAACCCCTCCCCGCCGCTGCCTATGACGACGTTGTTGCGAACGACGTTGTCTGCGCCACCGATCGGTGGATGGGTCAATCCCAGATAGATGCCCGACTTGCGCGTGTCGACGATGCGGTTGCGTATCAGGAGGTTGCCGCGGCCATTCTCGACGGCGATCCCATCATCGTCACCACGCACCCGGTTTCCAGCGACCACGTTCCCGCTGCCCCTGGCTACGAGGATGCAGATGCCGTTTCGACGGCAGACGTTCCCACGCATCTCGTTCCGGTCCGCCTCCACGAGCATTCCGGGACCGTCTTGGGTGCGCGAGATCAGGTTTCCCCTGAACAGGTTGTGGGTGGAGTCGGACACATGGATCCCAAGGCCGTTGCGTTTGAACGTGTTGCCCACGACCCGCGTGCGGTGCGAGCTGAACAACCCAAGTCCATCTCCCTCTGGCGGGATGTTGTCGTTTCCGGAGCTGTTGCGGATCGCACTTCCGGCTGACTCAAGAAAGACGAAGCCGAAGAAGGAGTTCGCCGATGACGAGATGCTAATCACTCGATTCCGATTGGCAGCAAAGATGAACACACCCACGGCGAACTCCGTCACCGAGCCGTTGATCACCCTCACGCGTGTGTGCCCATCGTTGGCCACTCCAACATCGCAGAAGTCGCCTTCAGAACAGGGCTCGAACGGCTGGGCGTCGCCGTCGATCGTGTGACCATTCAGATCGAGTGTGACGTCGTCGGCCCCGATGACGACGCCGTTGTTCGGGCAGTCGGTGAGGTCGTTGGCGAGCGTCGTGTCTGAGGTGATCGTGTCGCCGCATGCGACAGCAACGCCTGCCGTGGCTATGTCGCTATCGACAAGGACGACGCCCGCGAACACCAAACTGAGGATCGGACCGAGTGAAACGACCCTTGCCCAGCGCGAACGTGGCCGACATGTGCCTACCATCGCGGTTCCTCCCTCCCGTTGGATCGCAGGTTGGCAGGCGTGTAGTAAACCGCGTTTCCCGGCAAGCGCAAGTCGTTGGCGCGACTGTCCTTCCGCGCGTCAGAGGACCCCGCGACGTACCCGCCAGTTGCGGGTCCCCCACCAGTGAGCGTCCGCCCACGACTCGACCTCGGCGCGATCCCATCGGCGCGGCGACTCTGAGACGGGCTGCGGGAATCCGTACGCGGCGTTCCGCCAGATCGCCTCCACCCGCTGCCGGGAGACGTGCAGGTAAGTGGCGACCTCCCACGCTGTCATTTGGTCCCCCATGGTCGATGCCCGACGATCCGTTCGAATCGGTTGCTACATTGGTCATCGCGTGTTTGGATTCGACTGCCCGCCCAAGGAGAGTCCAACTCATGTCGCAGAGGAACTGTGATCTGGACCACCAGAGGTCTGCGCGTGCTGTCATCACTTTGCACATCAAGTCCACGAGGGCGGGGAAACCAGGCCACCCGATGGTTCGTGTGGTGAGCGTCTGCGCCAAGCATGCTCGTGAGCTACGCGATCTCGGCATCGAGTTGGTCGAATCCTGAGCCGGCGTTGTCGCCTGTCGTCGCTGGGGCGCTCGTTGGGTTGCCGCGGCAGGCCCCCCATTCGGTTTGTCACCTCGACTGTCGCGCGGCTGAGTGTCCTGCACGAGCCGAGTCCGATGGGTATCCTGAGTCGCCCACCCGAGCCGGGAGGTAGCTGATGGCCATCGCCGACCACTTGAAGTCTCTGGCGGCCGAGAATGTCGTGTACCTCGTTAGGAGGATGGGGGGCTGGGGCGACCAGCAGTTGGAGGTGTTCAGGGGAAGGTTGCGGCAAACAGTCCAAGGTGAATGGGTGTTCACCACGGGCACGGGTCAGAACGGCGTTGTCGGCCTGACGCTCGGTCAGGTGCAGCAGGGCATGGGGGAGCAGGACTGGACCTCCGCCGAGACACCCGATCGCGGTATCGAAGTCACCATCCCCCTGGTGCTAGCGAGTAGGCAGCACATTCCCATCTTCGACCCCAGCACGGGGAGCACGTCGGGTGCTGTCGATATTCCCCCCGTCATTCAGCCGGTCACACTGACCACGGTGATCCCGTCCGACTTGGCAGAGTAAGGAGAGCCCCGGCCCCTAGGGGGTCGGCGCCATTCCGTGCTTTGAGTGCGACCCGGCGACGAGGGCACGGGGCAATGATCTTGCCTCGCCTCTGCGACGGCCAAGTGGCCCTTCTGTGCGCTAGGCAGTCCGAGGCGCTTCCCCACGGCGGCCGTGAGCACGCACCTCAGCCCCCGACCAGATGTTGTCGATCAGGCCGGTGATGACGCAGAAGTCGAACACCCCGGCCGCCAGCAACACCAACCCGAAGGCCACAAGAACCCAACCGCCCACGCTGCCGACGATCAAGCCGACGACGATGAGGACCACGCCGACAACGCCCCTCGCAGCACGTCCAGCCGTTGAGGCCATGAACTGGCCAAACGACGAGGACGTGACTCGCTCGCCCCGTGGCATAAGAATCTCCCCTCCTCTGTTCGGGGCCGATTCTCCGAGCAGCGTGGCCAGACCTGGGCAGGTCCGCCGCTGCCCGGGTGGCGTGAGTGTTGCACCTCCCTCCACGCACCAGGCGGGCAAGCGGTTACACGCCGCGAAGGTCACTCCAACCGCGTGAGGCGGACAGGGGAGTTCGGCCCATCCCGAGAGGGTCCATCGGCCCGGTGGTCCACACCCCTCACCCCCACGACAAGGCCACCACCTCGCCGGCCTCGAGCTCGGGATCGCGGCCGCTTCGGGTCGGGAACGTGGGCGAACAGGGGGTGGGGTACCTGTGCCCATGTCCATAGGTGGGGGGGTAGGTACAAACCACAACACAAAGTCGCAGCGCAGCACGCAGATCCCAGCGCTGCGCCCATGGGAGGGGGGCGGTAGGCCGGGATCCTTAGTCCGCGTGTGGTGTAGGTAGGGGGTTGGCTCTTCCTCCTCGGGGCCGGGGGTCTTTGCTGTGCTATGGGCTCACAACGAATGAGGCGATGATGGTGCCGGCCTCGCTGCGGTGAGCGTGGTAACTGGTCACGTTCGGGGGCGTCGCGCTCTAGATCGCAAAGCGGAGTAGGCCGATAGCCGCACTTCCCAAGACGATCCATACAACATTGATCCGGAACCGCCATGTTCCGATGAGGCTCGCGACGGCTACGGAAACGGCAAGCAGGTCAATCGACGACAGGACGGGGACCGGTACGTCGTGCCAGAACAGCCGCTCGGAGTGGTGCTTTGTGAACAGGACGCCGGCTGCGAACACAACGGCCAGGTTCGCAACGACGCCGACGACAGCAGCGGTGATCGCGGCCAGGGCAGACGCGATGCGCCGATTGCCTCGAAGTCGCTCGACCGATGGGGCACCGAGGAAGATGAACACGAAGCTCGGCACAAACGTCGCCCACGCGGTCACCAGGGCACCAACAAGCCCGGCGGCCACCGGCTCAAGGCTGCCGGGATCGCGGTAGGCGGCCAAGAACCCCACGAAGACGACAGTGAGGATCAACGGTCCCGGCGTTGACTCCGCCAAGCTCAATCCAACTGCCATCTCGCCGGATGTCAGCCACCCGAAACGCAGAACGGCCGCCTGGTTCACGTAGGCCAAGACGGCGTAGGCGCCGCCGAATGTCACGAGCGCCATGAAGGAGAAGAACACCGCCTCCGTGGCGATGACGCCGTCAGTGCCGATCGCCAGCGCCACGACCACGAGTGGCCCCAGCCAGACCATCAGCCCCACGGCGAGCACCCGACCCGCTCGTCCCCATGTGGGCTTCACGCCGGGGCGGCCGACGTCCAGCTCGGTCGAAGTACCGCTCGAAGCGCCCGCGATGCGCGCGCCGAACCACAGCCCAAGAAGTCCGGCGACGAGGATCACCATGGGGAACGGCACGCCGAAGATCAGCAGGGCGACAAACGCGGCACCTGCGATCACGTAGGCGCTTCTTGTCTTCAACGCGCGCTGCCCGATCCGAATCAGGGCAGCCGCTACGATTCCAACGACGGCCCACGCGAGGGCTTCGAATACCGCGGATACCCACGCAACGTCGCCATGGACGGCGTACACCCACGACAGCCCGATCATGAGTGCGAGCGCCGGAAGCAGGAAGAAGACCCCGGCCGCCACAGCGCCAGCGGAGCCGTTAAGCAGCCAGCCGATGTAGATGGCCAGCTGATGGGCTTCTGGGCCCGGCAGTAGCATCGCGAAGTTCAGCGCATGCAGGAACCGCTCCTCGTCGATCCAGCGCCGTCGCTCGACGAGTTCGTCGTGCATGATCGCGATCTGACCGGTCGGGCCGCCGAAGTTGATGAACCCGAGTCGAACCCAGAAGACGAGGGCGTCCCGGAAGGGAACCTCTTGGGACGTGGCAGTAGTCACCCGGGCGACGATACCCTCGAATGACGGCCCCGGCGGTGGGACAAGCTCAAGTAGCGCAGCCGCTAGGACAAGCTCAAGTAGCGCAGCCGCTAGCATTCCGTCCGGCATACCTTTACGTGCTCAGGGCATGGCAAAGCGCGGGAGACCACGTTTGACTCTCACGGAAGAGCAGAAGGCCGAGCTCCTTGCCCTGGAGGAACTACGCAGGAGTCAAGAGAGCGCGCTTCAGCTGACCAAGCAGCGTTGGGCCGCGCTGGTTGAGGATCTCGGACAGGCCGCGGCCCGCCGTGCGTTGGGACTCTCAGACGGTTCTACGAGCGGCTGAAATCCGCGAGGCGCATGAAGGCGAAGCCTCGGCGGAAGAGCGCGTAGGTCAGCGGCGGGTAAGTCGGCTACCAGCACGTTTACCATTCCTCGTGCCTGTGGAGTGTGGCTCGCAGCCAAGAGGTCAGGGGTTCGAGTCCCCTTGGGTCCACCAGCACGGTGTCTGTTCCGCCTCGTCCTGGGTCCGTCCACCACCACGACAACATGCCCGTCGGGCGCAGGCACAGCGGCGGCTCAGCACGTGATATCCGGGCTGGTGAAGACGAAGGTGGGTGCCTGCCCCCCCGAACGAGATCGCTGCGCTCGTGCCCCGAGTTCCCGCCCAGGTTCGGTTCCGAGGTCGCGCCGAACCTCCACAGCGCGCCGGCGCTGAAGGCTCCACGCATCCCCCCGACCACCGAGGGCGAGCGGGTGATCGGCGATGTAGCGCGAGCCGGGTGGTGGTGTCGCGAGCAGAGGCGGAGGACGTCCTCGGGCGTCACCTCAGGGCGCGGCCCGCGCCGCGGCGATCGCGTTCAGGATCAGCCCGACGGTCCGTTCGCCGGCCGGGTCGTTCGGATCCACGACCCACTCGCCGTCGACGACGTCGTGGAAGACCGGCGCGAGGTGATCCGCGCCTTCGAGCAGTATGAGATCGAGGTCATAGCCGGCCGAGCGCAGCTCGGCCGCCATGTCCTCGGTCTGCCACGCCGCACACGTCGCATCCTCCTCGCCCGCGACGAGCACGACATCGGCCGCGTCGTTGCCGAGCTCCGATACGTCGATCAGGTCCGAGGGGCGTCCCTCCCACTCGTAGTGGCAGCCGGAGATCGCCACGACCACATCGGGCCTGGGCGCGGGACTGAAGCACCCCAGGTCTCCGGACGGGTCGATGTCCTCGGACAGACCGAGCGCCAAGGCCCCGGTGGCCCCAAGCGACCAGCCGACGATGGTGACGGGTCGATCGAGGTCGCCGCCATATTCCGCTGCCACGCTGCGGGCGAAGCGGTAGGCGCACTCGAGATCCATCCCGGCCTGTTCGCGGGCCTCCTCCGTGGTGACGTCCGTCCGATAGGTCGGAGCGAACACGACCACGCCTTCACGAGCGAGCCGCGTCGCGAGCTCTGTCATGTCCTCGGCCTGGCCATCGATCCCGTGCATGGCGAACACGACGGGCCATGGTCCTTCGGCGTCGGGCCCGAACACCAGCATGCCCTGGGTACCCTCCGGGGAGAGGACCTCGGAGTTCACCTCGGATCCGCCGTCCTGCCCTTCCTCGGCCCCGCACGCAGCGGCGAGGAGCACGACCCCAACGAGCACGGCTTCGGCCAGGAGCGTCGTCCTTCGCATCTCGGCCCCTTCCGATGGGGTTGCAGCCGCCCGGGGTGCGCCCTCCGGCCCCCGGATGCGATCGGGTCGAGCCCGAAGCGTGGGCTTCGGGGTCCAGGGACGTCCAGGGACGAAGGTCCAGCCGCTGCCGGGACGGCCCAGCGGGCAGCGTCCCGCAGCTTCGGGATACGACCGCTCGAACTCGATCCCTCCGTGTGACTGGTGTCCTCCGCAAGGGGGGTCGGACGGCCCTCGGAAGAAGTACGGCATCCCCTCGATATGGAGACTTCTAGATAGCACCAAGGTGGGAACGTGGCTGTGACAGAACGAGAGACGCCCGAGGCCGACGAGGAGCTCCAGCACGACATCCGCGAGCTCAACGAGCTGCTCGTCGACGCGATCGAGTTCGCACACGCGGCGCGCGAGCGACAGATCGCCGCACGGGGTCTGATGGACAGGGTCATGGCGAGGCATCGGATGAGCCTGCAGAAGATGGCCGAGGTGATCGGTATCTCGGTCGATGCGGTCGAGAGCCTGCTGGAGAACGATCCGATGTCCCTATCGGATCGACTGCACCTCGATCAGGAGAGCATCGACGCGCTTCTCGGGGCGGTTGCGAAGCGCAGGCAGTGGGGGTCCCCCCTCCACGGCAGCCACGATGAACGGCTGCACCTCGACTCCGTGATCCTGCGAACCCTGCTGACGCGCGCCCCGGTCGGGTTCGCCGTGCTCGACCCCGACCTGCGGTTCGTGATCGTCAACGAGGCCCTGGCGGAGATCAACGGCCTCGCCGCCGATGAGCACGTCGGCCGGACGTTGGCCGAGGTGGTCCCGGACATGGCGGAGGAGGCCACCCAGGCGTTCCAGCGGGTCCTGGGAACGGGGGAGCCGTTGCTGAACCTCGAGTTGGCGGGCAGGGTCGGTCCGGAGGCAACGGACGTCAGGACGTGGTACGAAAGCGTCTACCGGATCACCGACAACCGTGGCGTGCTGGGCCTCGCCGTGATGGTCTTCGAGGTCGAGGGACCGCCGTAGCCGTGGCGGCCATACAGGCTCGCCTCCCGCAGGATCCCGAAGCAGTTCCGCTCTAGGTCTTCTCGCCGGCTACCGTATCGGCGATCGTGTCGGCCCACCGCTCGACGTCGCTCCACTCACGGAAGTCGCCGAACGGCTGCTTCGCGGCCTTGACCGCCCTGCGTTCGAGGAAGCTCAGGCTTTCCGGGTCGAGCGCGCCACGGAACAGATGATGATCCCGGGCGCCGAGGGACTCGAGCCGCCGGATGTGCTTGGCCGAGACCGCGAGGTCGATCGGATCGTCCGCCTTCGTGGGCCCGCTGCTGAACAGCCAAACCGGCATCCGTCCCAACGCCTCCTCGTTCCGGTCGAGGAACGCCAGGGCTTCCTTCCTCCACGCCCCGAGGTACACCGCGCTCCCGAGGACGACCGCCTCGTACCGTTCGAGGTCGTCCGCCTCCCGGACCGGCCGCACCTCCGCCTCGAGCCCGCGCTCGCGGAGGCGGCCGCCGATCGCCTCGGCGATCCCCTGCGTCGAGCCGTACTTGCTCGCGTACGCAACCAACACCGTCATACGCGTCTCACCTCGCCGACACTCGACCACGCACCGGGGTTCTGCGGACGGGTCGGTCGCCCCGCCTACGCGTCTCCGCCCCCGACGTCGAAGCCCTTCTGGACCGACAGGTAGTCGTCGTCGCAGGGCGCGCCCAGCTCGATCGACAGGACCGACTCCTCGATGAGCAGCTGGGTCCCGGCCTGTTCGAGGATGCATCCGACGAGCTGAGCGAGCGTCATCTCCTGGCGCTCGGCCTGACGCTCCAGCGCGGCGAGCGCCGACGGCGTCACCATCAGCGCCTCGCGCAACGCGGTGTCCTGTCCGTGGGAGGTCGCCACCGTCCTCGGCATCGCATCACCCCTTCGAACGAGTGCCTCCCTCCACCGGCAGCGTATCCGGTCGGGCCGTTCTACGGGAAGCCCGGGTGATCCCCGAGCCTGACCGCGGGTCCGCCTCGGCGAGGGCGCAAGCTACCCGCTACCGCGCGGCGCGATCGAGCGCGGCCTCGACGAGCGTCAGCGCTCTGCCCACGACGAGATCGTGGCGTTCGGCGTATGTCTTCCGGAGCCGGCGGCGCGCCGCGTGGAGCCTGGCGACGTCTCCGCCCGCGGCATGCTCGAGGAACCGCTCCACGAGCCCGGCCTGCTGCTCGCGAAGGACGGCGACCTCTGGTCCGGGCTCGCTCCCGATGGCGGCCGCTCCGCGGCGCCGGAACGCGTCGATCCGCTCGCCGAGCACGTGGATCTCGGCCGCGCAGCGCATGGCGTCGTCGACCAGGGCCGCGGCATCCATATCGCTCGACGCCATCCCCTCACGTCCCTCGTCGCTTCCGGCGGTCCGATGCCACGCGTCCCCGGTACGGCTACCGTGGCGCGGCGCACGTGTACGTCGGAGCGGCGGCCGCGATCGCCGCGGCGCGCTTCATCGCCCGCACGATCCGGCGCTTCTCGAAGTACGCCGCCCTCGGGAAGTACTTCCACATCTCGAACGCGCATGCCTCCGAGTGCTCGAGCAGCTCTTTCGTGTACGTCCGGAGCTCGCGCGGTGACATCGCCCACGCGTCGTCCTTCTCGGGGCTCCGGATGCCGCTCGAACCGTCGCCGCCGCTCAGCACGTTCAGGCCCATCGCGAGCGCGAGCTCCTGGCGGTCGGCGGACGCCTGCTCCCTCCTGGCGTACCGGGCGGTGTGGCCCTTGCGAGCCGAATAGCGCGACGAGGCCGCGTCCAGGTGCTTCCACGTCCACCCGCCGGGCCATGGCTCGTCGGGTCCGGCGGCCTCCTCCTCCAGGTCGACGGCATCCTCCCGGACCAGCGTCGCCATGGCGGGCCAGATCGAGAGGCTGTACGCGGCCATCTCGTCGAGCACGTCGTTGGGGATGACGGTGCCGCTCCACTGGTCGTCCGCCTTCGCCTCGCTGACCAATTGGTGGGCGACGATCGTGCCGTCCTCGATGAACTCCTCCAGGCCGGCGTCCCGGTACTCGTCGACGCGGGCCTTCCACTTGCGGAGGCTGAACGAGCCGTCGGGCCTGCGGTAGTGCTCCTGGCTGCCGGCGAGCTTGACGATGACCCGCATGCCCGCGCGGCGCGCCTGCCGGAGGCGTCGGACCGCGCGCGCGGGGATGAAGTAGAGCTTCGTTCCCGTGTACGGGTGACCGTAGAGGCGTGGGGTCAGATCGTTCGGCCCGAACGGGACGTCGGCGGCGGCGGGCACGGTCCCGCCGATCAGGAGGATCGCGGCGATGGCCCAGACGATCGATCTCTTCACGGGCGCTCCCCCCGTTCCGGCGTGGCGTCTCTGGCGCACGGACGACCCTACGCGGGCGGGAGGGCCGGTCGGGGGGCACCCGGACGGGTCCGAGACGGTCCCCCGGCCCTTGCGTCGAAGCGCCGGAGCTTGCGCTGTCCCTCCGGTCCCATGGCCGCGCCGATCCCGGGCCGATACGCTCGGGCTCAGCCGAGCCAAGGAGCGTGTCCGCATGAGGATCTTGGTGCTGGGCAGCGGCGGCGTCGGCGCGTCGTTCGCGCCGATCGCGGCTCGCCGCGGCTTCTACGAGCACATCGTGTTCGCCGACTACGACGCAGCCCGGGCCGAGCGCGTCGTCGAGCGCTACGGCGGAGGAACCGGGCGGTTCAGCGCGATCAGGGTGGACGCCTCGGACCCCGGGCAGGTCGCCGAGGCGATCCGGGCCAACGGCATCACCCACGTCCTCAACGCCGTCGACCCGAGGTTCGTGATGCCGATCTTCGAGGGCTGCCTCGAGGCCGGCGTCACGTACGTGGACATGGCCATGTCGCTCTCGGAGCCGCATCCCGAGGAGCCGTACTCGCTGCCGGGCAAGAAGCTCGGCGACGACCAGTTCGAGCGGGCCTCGGCGTGGGAGGAGCGGGGGCTGCTCGCGCTCGTCGGGTGCGGTGTCGAGCCGGGCCTGTCGGACGTGTTCGCCAGGTACGCGCAGGACCACCTGTTCTCGTCGATCGACGAGTGCGGGGTCCGCGACGGCGCCAACCTCGAGGTGCGTGGGTACGACTTCGCGCCCGGCTTCTCGATCTGGACGACGATCGAGGAGTGCCTGAACCCGCCGGTGGTGTGGGAGAAGGACCGGGGCTGGTTCACGCTCCCGCCCTTCTCCGAGCCCGAGACGTTCACGTTCCCCGAGGGGATCGGTCCCGTCGAGTGCGTGCACGTCGAGCACGAGGAGGTGCTCCTGATCCCGCGATGGATCGAGTGCCGACGCGCCACGTTCAAGTACGGACTCGGTGACGAGTTCATCGACGTGCTCCAGACGCTCCACAAGCTGGGACTGGACAACAAGGAGAGGATCCGGGTGGGCGAGCTGGACGTGGCGCCCCGAGACGTCGTGGCCGCCGCGCTGCCCGATCCGATGACCCTGGGCGACAAGATGACCGGCAAGACGTGCGCCGGCACCTGGGTTACCGGCTCGGGCGCGGACGGGAAGCCGCGCGAGGTCTACCTGTATCACGTCGTCGACAACGAGGAGTGCTACGGGCGCGACGGGGCGCAGGCGGTCGTGTGGCAGACGGCGATCAACCCCGTGATCGCGTTCGAGCTGCTCGGCACCGGCGTGTGGCAGGGGACGGGGGTCCTGGGGCCGGAGGCCTTCGACCCCGTGCCGTTCCTTGACCTGCTGAGGGAGTACGGCTCGCCCTGGGGCCTGGAGGAGCGCACCAGCGCCTGAGGTCTCCCCTTCGACCGGATGGCATCGCGGTGCCTAAGGTCCGGCCGGCCGCCGGCCGACGTTGTCAGGGAGGCGCGCGACACCGCGCGCCGTCGAGCCATGGCCACGACCGACGGAGACCTCACGGGCCTCGTGGGCGCGAGCGCCCTCGACGCGCTGCTCGGCGCCTCCAGCCTGCTGGAGGCGACGCCGGAGTGCCTGGTCGTGGCCGCCATCGACGGCCGGATCCTCTACGCGAACCGCCGCGTGGAGGAGCTGTCGGGTTTCGGGCGTCGCGAGCTCCTCGACCGCACCGTCGACGCGCTCGTCGCCGCCGACCGGCCGATCGGCGAGGGAACCGTCGGCGGCCGGATCGAGGGCTCGTGCCACCGCAGTGCCGGGGAGGACGTGCCCGTCGAGATCCACCTGGGCGCGGTGCAGGGTGTGGCCGGCCGGTACCTCATCGTCACGCTGCGCGACGTCTCGGACCTGCGCCGCGGTGAGGCCGCGCGCTTCGAGGCCGAGGCGAAGTACGCCTCGCTCGTCGAGGGTATCCCGGCGATCACGTACATCGACCCGATCGACGAGAACCAGAGCTCGATCTACGTGAGCTCGCAGGTGACCGACCTCCTCGGCATCACCCGCGAGGAGTGGCTCACGGATCCGTACTGTTGGCGCCGCCACGTCCATCCCGAGGACGAGCAGCGTGCCTGGGACGAGTACGTCGAGGCGTGCCGCAACGAGGAGTCCCTCACGCACGAGTACCGGATGGTGCATGCGGACGGCCGCGTCCTGTGGGTGAGCGAGCAGGCGTTCATCATCCGGAACGAGCGGGGCGAGCCCTGGCTGATCCAGGGCGTCATCTTCGACATCACCGAGCGCAAGCGGGCCGAGGAGCAGGTCGCGTTCCTCGCGTACCACGACAAGCTCACGGGGCTCCCGAACCGCGCGCTGTTCGAGGAGATGCTCGAGCTCGCCCTGGCGCGTGCGCGCCGCCACGACCTGGGCGTCGGCGTGCTGTTCCTGGACCTGGACAACTTCAAGCTCGTGAACGACTCGATGGGCCACCACGCGGGCGACGAGCTCCTCATCCAGCTGGCCGAGCGCCTCCGGGGGTGCACGCGCGAGACCGACCTCGTGGCCCGCCAGGGCGGCGACGAGTTCCTCCTCTTGCTCTCGGACCTCGACGGCGGCTCCGGTCCGACCGCGGGCAAGGACGCGGGGGTGCGGGTCGCCGAGTCCGTCGCCGAGCGCGTCCGCATGGCGCTGCGCGCTCCGTTCGTGCTGGAGGGAACGGAGTTCTACGCCTCGGGCAGCATCGGCATCAGCCTCTACCCGCAGGACGCGCTCGACGCGCAGAGCCTGCTCCGCAACGCCGACACCGCGATGTACGAGAGCAAGCGCACCGACCCGGGCGGCTTCGTCGTGTACTCCTCGAACGACCAGGATCCGCTCGCTCGACTCTCGCTCACGACGCGGCTGCGCAAGGCGGTGCAGCAGCGGCACTGGGTGCTGCACTACCAGCCGATCGTCGACCTGTCCGACGGGCACCTGCACTCGGTCGAGGCGCTGATCCGGTGGCAGGAGCCGAACGGTGGGCTCGTCGCGCCGGGCGAGTTCATCCCGCTTGCCGAGGAGCTGGGGCTGATCGAGGCGATCGGGGAGTGGGCGCTCGACGAGCTGATCCGGCAGCACCTCGAGTGGCGAGCGCAGGGCCTGGAGATCGCGATCGGCTACAACCTGTCGCCCCGGCAGATGTGGTCCGCGCGACTTGCCGACCGGGTGCTCGAGAGGCTCCAGAGCGCCGGGGTGGACCCGCACGCGATCACGATGGAGATCACCGAGTCCACGGCGATGACGGACCCCGAGCGCACTCAGCGGATCCTGTCCGAGCTCCACGCCTGGGGGCTCCCGCTGGCGATCGACGACTTCGGCACCGGGTACTCGTCGCTCGCCCGCCTGAAGCACATGCCGGTGGACGTGCTGAAGATCGACCGGACCTTCGTCCGCGACGTCGACCGCGATCGCGACCTGGCAGGGATGGTCCGCGCGATCATCCAGCTCGCCCAGAGCCTCGGCATGGTGCCCCTGGCCGAGGGCATCGAGACCCCGAGCGAGTACGTCTTCCTGCGCTCGAACGGGTGCCGGCTGGCACAGGGGTACCTGTTCAGTAGGCCGGTCCCGGCCACCGAGATCCCGGAGCTCGCCCGCCGCGAGGGCGGACTGGCGCCCCGCCTGTTCTCACGTCGCTGACGGCCGTGCGCCCTGGTCGATCGGACCGCCCAGGTCGCGCACCTCGACGACGTCCGTGGATCCACCCTCGAGACCACCGTCGGCCGCCGGCTCGGCCAGCGGCCAGTCGTAGGCCTTCGGGTACACGAGGATCGCGCGCAGGCTCTCGACCATCTCCTCGAGCTGTCGGACCAGGTCGTTCGCGCGGTTGACGGCGTGCCGGAGCGCCTCGGCCTGGGCGCGGGCCTCCTCGACCGCCAGGCGGTACTGGTCAACGTCCGCCGCGGGGACCTCGACGCCGAGGTCGTCCGGGGGCTCGACGGACGCGTTCAACGGTGCTCCTCGAGTCAGGGAACGGAGCGAGACCCAGCATAGTCCCCGCCCTTCCACGGGTCCATCCCCAGGTCTGCGGACGGCCGTCGGCTACCATCTCGGCACCGTGCGCAGGTACGAGCCTTCCGAGATCGAGCCGGCCTGGGTCGCCCGGTGGGAGGCCGAGGGCCTGTCCGAGGCCTCGGACGACCCCGACGACCCACGGCCCAGGTTCTACGCGCTCGACATGTTCCCGTACCCCTCGGGCGACCTGCACATGGGGCACGCCGAGGCCTTCAGCGGCGGTGACGCCGTGGCCCGGTACGCCGCGATGCGGGGCCACAACGTCCTGCACCCGATCGGCTGGGACGCGTTCGGCCTGCCCGCCGAGAACGCGGCGATCAAGCACGGCGTGGCACCCCGGGAATGGACCTACCTGAACATCGAGCAGCAGGCGCGCTCGTTCCGCCGGATGGGGATGTCCTTCGACTGGACCCGGCGGCTCCACACGTGCGACCCGGAGTACTACCGCTGGACCCAGTGGCTGTTCCTCAAGCTGTTCGAGCGCGGGCTAGCGTTCCGGAGGGAGTCGCCGGTGAACTGGTGCCCGAAGGACGCTACGGTGCTCGCCAACGAGCAGGTCGTCCAGGGCGCCTGCGAGCGCTGCGGCACGCCGGTCGAGCGCCGCGACCTCACCCAGTGGTTCTTCCGCATCACCGAGTATGCGCAGCGCCTGCTGGACGACATGGACGACCTCGTGGACTGGCCGGAGCGCGTGGTCACGATGCAGCGCAACTGGATCGGCCGGTCAGAGGGCGCCGAGGTCACCTTCACCATCGACGAGACCGGCGACGAGGTCCCGATCTTCACGACGCGCCCCGACACGCTCTGGGGCGTGTCCTTCTTCGTCTTCGCGGTCGAGCACCCGCTCGTACCCAGGCTCGCCGAGCTCGGGGGCACGTGGGACCTCGTGCGGCCGCTGCTCGAGCGGGTGCGCTCGACGCCGCTCGCCCAGCGGGAGGAGGCCGACACCAAGGAGGGGGTCGCCCTCGGCGTGCACGCGGTGAACCCAGTGAACGGCGAGCGCGTCCCGTGCTTCGTCGCCCCGTACGTGCTGATGGAGTACGGGACCGGGGCGATCATGGCCGTGCCCGCTCACGACCAGCGGGACTTCGACTTCGCCCGCCAGCACGGCGTCCCGGTCCGCGTGGTGATCCAGCCCGAGGGAGAGGCGCCGCTCGACGGCGACGCGATGCCCGAGGCCTACGCGGGCGAGGGCCTGATGGTGAACTCGGCCCCCTTCGACGGCGAGCGGACGCCGCAGAGCATCGCGAAGGTGGCGGCCTGGCTCCGCGACCAGGGCCGGGGCGCCCCCGCGGTGTCCTATCGGCTGCGCGACTGGCTGATCAGCCGGCAGCGCTACTGGGGCGCGCCGATCCCGATCGTCCATTGCCTCGATTGCGGGGAGGTGGCGGTCCCCGAGGAGCAGCTGCCGGTCGAGTTGCCGGAGGACGTGGACTTCACGCCCGGCGGCGAGTCGCCCCTCGCGCGGCATCCGACGTGGAAGTCGGTCGCGTGCCCCAACTGCGGCGGGCCGGCCACCCGCGACACCGACACGATGGACACGTTCGTCGACTCGTCCTGGTACTTCTTCCGGTACTGCTCGCCCGGGTTCGACGCCGGGGCCTTCCGGCCGGACGATGTCCACCGGTGGATGCCCGTCTCGCAGTACACGGGCGGGGTCGAGCACGCGATCCTGCACCTGCTCTACTCGCGCTTCTTCACGAAGGTGCTCTTCGACATGGGACTCGTCGGGTTCACCGAGCCGTTCCCGAGGCTCATGAACCAGGGGCAGGTGATCTACGGCGGCGCCGCGATGAGCAAGTCGAAGGGCAACATCGTCGAGCCGATGCCGATCGTCGAGCGCTGGGGCGCCGACACGATGCGCCTGCAGATGCTGTTCGCCGGGCCGTTCGAGGACGACATCGACTGGAAGCTGATCGCCGGCGACCCGGACAAGCGCCCTGGGGTCACAAGCTGGCTCGGCCGGGTGTTCGGCGTCGTGGCCGATGCGGTGGCGAGCGACGTCACCGAACACGAGCCCCTCGTGCGGCTCACGCACCGTACGGTGCGGGCGGTCACCGAGGACATGGACCGGTTCCGGTTCCACACGGCGATCTCGAAGCTGATGGTGCTCTCGAAGGAGATGCGCTCGGCGTTGGACGCGGGGCACGGCGCTCGCGGCGCCGCTGAGGCGCTCGTGCCGATGCTCGCGCCGCTCGCGCCGTTCGCGGCCGAGGAGCTGTGGCGGGTGGACCTCGGCCACGCCGAGAGCGTCCACCGGGCCCCGTGGCCGTCGTTCGATCCGGGGCTCGCGCGCCAGGAACGGGTCGTGCTCGTGGTCCAGGTGGACGGCAAGGTGCGCGACCGGGTCGAGGTCGAGGCGGATGCCGACGAGGCCGCCTGCCGCGAGGCAGCTGTGGCCTCGGAGAACGTCCGCCGCTCCATCGGGGACCGTGCGATCCGCTCGGTCGTCGTTCGTCCCCCCAGGCTCGTGAACGTCGTCACCGAGCGCTGACGCTCGGCCCGCGCCCCGCGGGCCGTTCGACTCCCGGCGAGCGCGTTCCGGCGGCACAACCTTGTCGCGAAGGGCCCCGCGCCCCCGATGAGGAGCCACGATGGACGACTGGTACGAGCCGTACAAGATCAAGGCCGTCGAGCGGATCCCGATCACCACCCGCGAGGAGCGGCGCGCCGCGCTGGACCAGGCGGGGTGGAACACGTTCCTGCTCCGCTCGGACCAGGTGACGATCGACCTGCTCACCGACTCGGGCACGAATGCGATGAGCGACCGGCAGTGGGCAGCCATCATGGTCGGGGACGAGGCCTACGCGGGCAGCGCGAACTTCTACCGGCTGGAGGAGACCGTGCGCCGCCGGTACGGCTACCGGCACATGGTCCCCACGCACCAGGGTCGCGGCGCCGAGCACATCGTCTCGGAGTTGCTGATCCGCGAGGGCGACACGATCCCCGGCAACATGTACTTCACGACGACCCGCCTGCATCAGGAACTTGCGGGCGGCACGTTCGTCGACGTGGTCTGCGAGGAGGCCCACGACCCGCAGAGCCGACACCCGTTCAAGGGCGACGTGGACGTCGAGAAGCTCGAGAAGGTCATCGAGCAGGCCGATCGGGTGCCGTACCTGTCGGTCGCCGGCACCGTGAACATGGCCGGCGGGCAGCCGATCTCGATGGCGAACCTCCGCGCGGTGCGGCAGGTCGCCGACGATCACGGGATCATGGTCATCCTGGATGCCACCCGTGCGGTCGAGAACGCCTTCCTCGTGAAGGAGCGCGAGCCGGGATACGCGACCCGCTCGGTGGCCGAGATCCTGCTCGAGATGTGCAGCCTGACCGACGGCTGCACGATGTCGGCGAAGAAGGACTCGCTCGTCAACATCGGCGGGTGGATCGCCCTGAACGACGCCGACCTGGCGGCGCAAGCCAGGAACCTGTGCGTCGTGTACGAGGGCCTGCACACGTACGGAGGGCTTGCCGGCCGCGACATGGAGGCGATCGCCGTCGGCATCGAGGAGTCGGTCGACGACGACCACATCCGCGCGCGGATCCTCCAGGTGCGCGAGCTGGGGGAGCGTCTCCAGGAGGCGGGCGTCGCGATCGTCGAGCCGATCGGGGGCCACGCGATCTTCCTCGACGCCCGGCGCTTCTACCCGCACATCCCCCAGGAGTCGTTCCCCGCGCAGCGGCTGGCCGCCGAGATCTACCTGGATTCCGGCACGCGCACGATGGAGCGGGGGATCGTCTCGGCGGGCCGGGACCCCGAGACCGGCGAGCACCGGCACCCGGCGCTCGAGCTGGTCCGGATCACCGTCCCCCGGCGCGTCTACACGTCCCGACACCTGGCGGCCGTGGCGCGCTCGGTCGCGGCCGTCCACGAGCGTCGGGAGCGCACGCGCGGGCTCGAGATGGTGTTCGAGCCCACCTACCTGCGGTTCTTCCAGGCACGGTTCCGCCCGCTCGAGGAGTCCTGAGGGCGCCGTCGGGCGCTCGGACGCGCCTCGAGGGCGCCGATCGTGCGCGGGCCACGGCTCAACCGGCGGGCCGTCAGGGTCGATACCTGTCGTGAGGCCGTCCTCGGGGTGGCCCGACCACGTACGCCGGAGGAGACGTGAGGAAGACCGAACGGGAACGCCGGCGCGGCGGCTCCCGAACGAACTTCGACGCGTTGCGGACCGAGCGGTGGATCGCCGTCATCAGGCTGGCGGTGATCGGCATCGTCATGGCGATCTTCGCCGGCTCCGACATGGGACGGCAGACCCCGCCGGCGCTGATCGTCTCGATCCTCGGGCTCGCCGTCCTCTACGGCGCGTGGAGCCTGGTCGCGTTCGCCGGCATGACGGAGCCCTCGCTCCCGGTACGCCTGCTCAGCGTGCTCGCCGACACGATCCTCGTCACGGCCTGGGTGGTCGTCACCGACGGGGCGATGAGCGATTTCTGGGCGCTGTACCTCGTCGTGGTGATCTCGGCGGGGATGCGGTTCGACCTGGTGCAGACGACGGGGATCTCGGTCGCGCTCGTGCTGCTCTACGTGGCGATCGCCACGGCCGACGGCCGGTTGCCGCAGGAGCTCGTACTCCACCGGACCTCGCTGATCGTCATCACCGGCTTCGCGGTCGGCGTGCTGTCGCAGCAGCGGCTGGTGCACCGGCGCCAGGGACAGGCGCTTCGGGCCGAGGCCGTGGAGCGCTCGCGCGAGCTTGACGACGAGCGAGCCGAGGTCGAGCGTCTGCGCCGGGTGGACAGCGCGAAGAGCGAATTCGTCGCCGTCGCGGCCCACGAGTTCCGGACCCCGCTCGCGGCGGTGATCGGTGTGCTGTCGACGCTCCGCGAGCACGGCAGCGTGCTCACCCCCGAGGACCGGATCGAGCTGCTCGACGGCGCGACCTCGCAGGCGAACCGGCTCGCGCGGCTGGTGGACGACCTGCTGACGGTCTCACGGATCGAGGACGGGATCCTGCGCCTGTCGCTCGAGACGGCGCAGCCACGGGACCTGCTCTCGGAGGCGGCGCAGGTCTCGGGGATGGCCGGGCGCCTGGTGATCCAGATCGGGCGCGTCGGCAACGTGCGGTGCGACCCCGACGCCATCATCCGTGTGCTGACGAACCTGATGGACAACGCGCGGAAGTACGCGCCGCCGGATTCGAAGGTCCACATCGACGTCACGCTCGAGGGCGACAAGGTGCGGTTCAGCGTGGCCGACGAGGGCCCCGGGATCCCGGACGAGGACCGCGCCGAGATCTTCGAGCGGTTCCGGCGTCTCGAGGGCGGCAAGACGAAGCCCGGCGCCGGCCTGGGCCTGTACATCTGTCGGGGTCTCGTCGAGGCGCACGGCGGTACGATCCGCGCGGACCGCGCTCCCGGCGGTGGCGCGCAGATGTCGTTCACGCTGCCGCGTGCCTCGAGGAACGAGGAGGCGGCCGACGGGTACGAGGGCAACGGCCACGTCGACGGCGCCGTCGCGAAGCTCGACGTCGTGCCGGTCGACGAGCTTCCCCCGGCCGCTGTGAGATAGCGCACAGACCCGCCGCTCTCGACGGGATAGGGTTCCCCGCGCTCCCCCCTGGAACAGGGAGGTCCGGGTGTCGGGAGGTTCCCTGCGCGAGCGCCTCGGGACGCTCTCGCGCGCCGAGCTCGCCGGCCTGGTCGTCCTCCTGGCCCTGCTCCTCGGCGGCGCGGGACTCTGGTACGTGCGATCGCTGCCCAGGCCCGTCCAGGTGCGCACGGAGCCGGTCCCGCTCGCGGTTCCGGCTCCTGGCCCCGGCTCGGCATCCCCCTCGCCGACCGTCCTGCTCGTCGACGTCGCCGGGTGGGTCCGCCGCCCGGGGGTGTACGAGTTCCGCGAGGGGGCGCGGATCGTGGACGCGATCGAGGCCGCGGGCGGCGCGCGCCCCGGCGCGGCGCTCGAGATGCTGAACCTGGCGGCCCCGCTCGCGGACGGGACGCAGGTCCTCGTGGTGAAGGCCGGCGCCGCACCGGCGCCGGCCCCGGGGGCTCCGGCTGCGCCCGGAGCGGCGGGGGCGCCGGGCGGGCTCGTGAACGTCAACACGGCGAGCGCGACCGAGCTCGAGGCGTTGCCGGGGATCGGCGAGGTGATCGCGCAGCGGATCATCGACCACCGGACGGCCAACGGGCCGTTCGCCAGCGTCGAGGAGCTGCTCGAGGTCAGCGGGATCGGCGAGGCGATCCTCGGGTCGATCCGCGAGCTCGTGACGGTGTGAGTGGCTGGCGGCTGCCGTCCGCCGCCGCGGCGTTCGCCGCCGGGTTGCTCGCGGCGCCGACCGTCGGACGCATCGTCCCGGTCGTGCTGTGGCTGGGCGGGGCTGCGACGCTCGGCGGGCTCGCGGCCTGGGCGGCGCCCCGGCCCGGTCCCGACGCGCTGGAGGCCGCCGGGCTCGTCGTCACGCCGGAGGGCGCCGTGGAGGCGCTCGCGCCGCCGGCGCTCCGGCGCGGGTCCGCTCGGTCGTGGGTCGCCACGGCGCTCGTGGCGGCCGCGGTCGTGGTCGCCGGGGTGGGATGGGGGACGTTCCACCGGCACCGCGTCGAGGGAGCCCTGCTCCGTAGCGTGGCACCCGCGCACGTGGAGGTGGAAGGCGTCCTCCGCGTGGACCCGCGCCCCCGGACGGCGGGGTGGTCGACGATCCTCGATGCCCGCCTGGTCACCTCGGACGGTCGCACGTCGACGCTCCGCGAGACGGTGTGGGTCAGCGGGTACGGCGAGCCGCTCGAGGCCGTCCGCGGCGACCGCGTCCGCGTGGCGGGCATCGTCCGCGTTCCCGGGGAGGGCGAGTTCGCCGCCTCGATGGTCCGGCGGGGGATCGTCGCCGAGCTCTCCGCCGGCGTCGCGGAGCGGCTCGGGCCGTCGTCGAACCCGCTGGTCCGGGCCGCGCAGGCGGTGCGCGCCGTGATCGGCCGGTCGATCCGTTCGTCGTTCGCGCCGCGCGAGGCCGGTCTGCTGCTCGGCCTGGCGCTCGGCGACGACTCGGGCCTGGACGAGGGCCTCGAGCAGGACTTCCGCGCGACGGGGCTCGGCCACTTGCTCGTGGTCTCGGGCGGGAACGTCGCGATGGTGCTCGCGCCGGTCCTCGGGATGGCGATGGCCCTTCGGCTCGGGCGTGGAGCGCGGTTCTCGCTCGGCCTGTCCACGGTGGTCTTCTTCGTCGTGCTGACCGGGGCGGAGCCCTCGGTGCTTCGCGCCGGCGTCATGGCCGGGCTCGCGCTGATGGGGACGCTCCTCGGCCGACCGGGCGGTGCCGCGGCCGTGCTGTGCGGCGCCGTGCTCGCCCTACTCGTGCTCGACCCCGCGTTGGTGTGGTCGGTCGGGTTCCAGCTCTCGGTCGCCGCGACCGCGTCGATGGTCGCCCTCGCCACACCCGTCGCCGACCGCCTGTGGTTCCTGCCCCGGGCGGTCGCGCTCGCGTCGGGCGCCACGCTCGCCGCACAGCTCGGCGTGACGCCGGTGCTGCTGTTCCACTTCCACGAGGTCCCGCTCGTCACCGCGATCGCGAACGTGCTCGCGTTCCCCGCGGTCTCACCGGCGCTGCTGCTCGGTCTTGGCGCGGCGGGCGTGGGGCTCGTCGCACCCGGCGTGGCACGGCCGCTCGCAGCCCTTGCGGGGCTACCGCTGCGCTACCTGCAGCTCGTCGCCGACCGCCTGTCGACGGCGCCCGTCCCGTGGATCACCTCCGCGGGCGGGGCGGCGGTGCTCGTGCTCGGGATGGCGGCGGTCGCGGGGGTCGTCGCGTGGATGCGCTCGGGGCGGCGGCTGCGGCCCCGATCGGCCGCGGTCTCGCTCGGCGTGGTCCTCGCCCTCGTTGCGTGGACGTCGGCGGTCGGCGCCGGCCCGCCCGATCGCCTCACGATCCGGTTCCTCGACGTCGGGCAGGGCGACGCGGCGCTCGTGACCTCGCCCCGCGGGGCGGTGGTGCTGATCGACGCCGGGCCCGACGAGGTCCAGGTCGCGACCGAGCTGTCGGCGCTCGGCGTGAAGCGCCTGGACGTGGCGGTCGCCACGCACCCGCACGCCGACCACATCGCGGGGTTCCCCTCTGTGTTCGCGCGGATCCCCGTTGGGCTGGTCCTCGAGCCGGGATGCGACGAGCCCTCTCCCTCCTATGAGGCGTTCCGGCGCTCGGTCCGGGACGAGGGCCTGCCGGTCCGGCACCCGCGCGCGGGAGAGACGCTCGTCGCGGCGGACCTTCGGATCGACGTCCTCGCGCCGGCCGGATGCTGGAGCGGCACGGCGTCGGACGCCAACAACGACTCGCTCGTGCTTCGGGTCTCGATCGGCGGCGACGTCGTGCTGTTCCCCGGCGACGCCGAGGAGCCGTCGCAGGAGGACATGCTCGAGGCGGGCGTTCCGATCGCCGCAGACGTGCTGAAGGTGCCGCATCACGGCGGTGACACGTCGGCGGCCGCCTTCCTGCAGGGCGTCGGTGCCGCGGTCGCCGTGGTCAGTGTCGGGCGGCCGAACGACTACGGACATCCGGTGCCGGAGGTCCTCCAGACCCTTCGGGACGCGGGATCCACCGTGCTCCGGACCGACCGGCTGGGCGACGTGATCGTCACCTTCGGGTCGCAGGGGCGGGTGCTAGCATCCGCCGCGTGACCGCCCCGAAGGCCCCCGTCCATCTGCTCTGGGGCGAGGACCCGTTCCTGCTCCGCGAGGCCGCGCTCCAGATCGTCGGCGCGGACGTCCAGGCGCGCGAGATCGACGCCGGAACCTGGCAGGGCGGCGAGCTGGCGGACCTGGCGACGCCGTCGCTGTTCGGCGAGGCGCGAGCGCTCATCGTGACCGACTGTCGCTCCCTGCCGGACGAGGGGCTGCGCGAGTTGGCGCTCTACCTGGCGGTCCCGGACCCGGACGCACCGCTCGTGCTGTGCGCCACGGTCGGTGAGCGGTCGAAGGCGCCGGCCGCGCTCGTGAAGCTGGTGCAACCGGTCGGCACGGTCCGCGAAGTCAAGCTCCCGCGCAAGGAACTCGCGGGGTGGCTCGTGCAGCGGAGCAAGCGACGCGGGCTCGACCTTGCGCCCGAGGCCGCGGCGGCGCTCGTCGAGACGCTCGGCGAGGACCCGGCCGCGCTCGATCAGGGGCTCGTGCAGTTCGGCTCGGCCTTCCCCGGCCAACGTCTGACGCGCGAACTGGTCGCGGAGCAGTTCCGAGGGCTAGGCGATCAGCACATCTGGGACCTCTGCGACCGGACGTTCACACGCGACCTGGACGGCGCGATGCGCTCGCTCCGCACGTTGCTGGAGTCCGGCGACGACGGGCTGATGATCCTCGGGGGCGTGGCGTCGCGCCTGCGCGACCTCCTGCGCGTGCGCTCGCTCCCGGACCGGATGCCGGCGGCGGAGCTGGCGAGGGCCGCCGGCCTGCGGTTCGACTGGCAGGCGCGACGGTACCGCGAGCAGGCACGGCGGTTCTCGCTCGAGGAGCTGGTGCAGATCCACGCCCAGGTCGTCGAGGCCGACCGCGCGCTGAAGTCGGGCGCGAGCGACGAGGTGGTCCTGCCGGTGCTGATCGGCCGGATCGCGGGCGAGCCCGCCCGGATCTAGCCCTCGGAGTCGGCGGACGCCGCGCGGTTCGCGGCCTTGGCCAGGCGGGACTTGTGGCGGGCGGCGGTGCGCTTGTGCAGCACGCCCTTCGAGACCGCCTTGTCGAACGCCCGTGCGGCCTCGCGCGTGCGCGCCTTGGCGGCCTCGAGGTCGCCCTCGGCCACCGCGACGCGGACCTTCTTCGACGCGGTCTTCAGGTTGGAGCGAACGCCCTTGTTACGCTCCTGCGCCTTCGCGTTCTGGCGGTTCCGCTTGATCTGGGACTTGATGTTCGCCACGGCGAGCGAGTGTACCAGCGGCGCTCCCGCGCAGGCCGACGGGTGCAAGGTCCCGGCCCGTACCATGGGTCCGCCGTGACCGACACCAGCCGGATCCGCAACTTCTGCATCATCGCGCACATCGACCACGGGAAGTCGACGCTCGCCGATCGGCTCCTCGAGCTCACGCACGCCGTCGCGGACCGAGACATGCGCGACCAGTACCTGGACAAGATGGATCTCGAGCGCGAGCGCGGGATCACGATCAAGGCGCAGGCGGTCCGGCTGACACACCGGACGAAGGGCCTGACCTACGAGCTGAACCTGATCGACACGCCGGGCCACGTGGACTTCACGTACGAGGTCTCGCGGTCGCTCGCGGCGTGCGAGGGGGCCGTCCTGCTCGTCGACGCGGCACAGGGGATCGAGGCGCAGACGCTCGCGAACTACCACCTGGCGCGGGACGCCGGGCTCGTGATCCTCCCGGTCCTGAACAAGATCGACCTGCCGGCCGCCGACGTCGAGGGCACCGCGGCCGAGCTCGCCGAGCTCGTCGGATGCGAGCGGCAGGACGTGCTCGCGGTGTCGGGCAAGACGGGGGAGGGCGTGACCGCCATGCTCGAGACCGTGATCGCGAAGGTGCCGCCGCCGGAGGGCTCGCGTTCGGACCCGCTGCGCGCGCTGATCTTCGACTCGACCTTCGACACCTACCGTGGCGTCATCGCCTACGTCCGCGTGAAGGACGGGATCCTCCGCACGCGCGCGAAGCTCCACGCCGCGGCCGCGCGGATGGACTGGGAGGCCGAGGAGACCGGCGTCTTCGCGCCCGAGGCGACGCCCGTGCCGGAGCTCGAGTCCGGCGAGGTCGGGTACCTCGTGACGGGCCTGAAGGACGTGCACCAGGTCAAGGTGGGTGACACGATCACGAACCAGGGCCGCGACCGCGCGCACGAGCCGCTGCCCGGATACCGGGAGCCGAAGCCGATGGTGTGGTCCGGTCTGTTCCCGGCCGAGGGTGGCGACTACGGCGCGCTGCGGGATGCGCTCGACAGGCTCAAGCTGAACGACGCGGCGCTCGTGTTCGAGCCCGAGACCTCGGGCGCGCTCGGCTTCGGGTTCCGGTGCGGCTTCCTGGGGCTGCTCCACATGGACATCGTGAAGGAACGGCTCGAGCGCGAGTTCGGCCTGGAGCTCATCGCGACCGCGCCGAACGTCGAGTTCCACGTGATCCGCGGCGACGAGACGATCGTGGTGCACAACCCGAGCGAGATGCCGCACGCGGGCACCTACGACCGCGTCGAAGAGCCGATGGTCCTCGCGACGATCATCACGCCGAGCGACTACCTCGGCGCCGTGCTCGAGCTCTGCCAGAGCCGCCGCGGTGAGATGGTCGACATGAAGTACCTGTCGACGACGCGGGTCGAGGTCCACTACCACCTGCCGCTCGCCGAGATCATCTTCGACTTCTTCGACCAGCTGAAGTCGCGGACCCGGGGCTACGCGTCGCTCGACTACGAGCCGTGGGGGTACGAGCCCTCCGAGCTCGTACGCGTCGACGTGCTCCTTCACGGCGAGCCCGTCGACGCCTTCAGCAGCGTCGTGCACCGGGAGAAGGCCACCGCCTACGGCCGCGCGATGGTCGAGCGGCTCCGGGAGCTGATCCCCCGGCAGCTGTTCGACGTCGCGATCCAGGCCTCGATCGGGTCGAGGATCGTCGCGCGCGAGACCGTGAAGGCCAAGCGCAAGGACGTCCTCGCGAAGTGCTACGGCGGTGACATCACGCGCAAGCGCAAGCTCCTGGAACAGCAGAAGAAGGGCAAGGCGCGGCTCCGTCGAGTCGGCCGCGTCGACGTGCCGCAGGAGGCGTTCATCGCGGCGCTCCGGGTGGACCAGGGGGAGCGGAAGTGAGCGCCGGGATCTACGTCCACGTGCCGTTCTGCCTCACGCGGTGCGGCTACTGCGACTTCAACGCGTACGCCGGGCTGGACCACCTGCAGCCGCGATACGTCCAGGCCCTCCTCGCGGAGGCGTCGCTCGCGGCGCCGGCGTGGGACGGGGAGGACGTGCTGAGCGTGTTCCTCGGCGGCGGGACACCGACGACCCTCGACACGGCGGACCTGAAGTCGGTGCTCGTGCACCTGCGCGAGCGGTTCGCGGTCACGCCCGACGCCGAGGTCACGATCGAGGCCAACCCCGACACGGTGGATGCGATGAAGCTCTCGGCACTCCTCGAGGCCGGGTTCGAGCGCCTGTCGATGGGGGCGCAGTCCTTCGACCCGGCGGTGCTCGACTCGCTCGAGCGCGTGCACGGGCCGGAGTCGGTCCGCGGGGCGATGTCGGCGGCGCGCAGCGCGGGATACGCCGACGTGAGCCTGGATCTGATCTACGGCGCGCAGGGCGAGACCCTGGCGTCGTGGGAGCGGACGGTGCGCGAGGCGATCGCGCTCGCGCCGGAGCACGTCAGCGCGTACGCGCTCACGGTCGAGCCCTCGACGCCGCTCGGTCGGCAGATCGCGCTCGGCGCCCGGCCCTCCCCGGACCCGGACCTGCAGGCGGACATGTTCGCACTGGCGTGTGCGCTCCTGCGCGAGGCCGGATACGGGCACTACGAGGTGTCGAACTGGGCCAAGCCGGGGTTCGAGTGCCGTCACAACCTCGGCTACTGGGAGCGGCGGCCGTACCTGGGGCTCGGCGCCGGCGCGCACTCGTACCGCGACGACCGCCGCTGGTGGAACGTCCGCCCGCCCGAGGAGTACCTGCGGCTGGTCGAGGCCGGGCGGCTGCCGGTCGGCGGAGACGAGCGCCTCGAGCCGAGCGATGCCTACCTGGAGGAGGTCTTCCTCCGGCTGCGGATCCTGGAGGGCATCCCCTCCTCGTGGGTCGCGCCGCAGACCGTCGAGCCGCTCCTCGAGTCCGGCCTCCTGCTGGAAACCGACGGCGCGCTCGTCCCGACGGAGCGAGGGATGCTCCTGCTGAACGAGCTCGTCCTCGCCCTCGCCGGCTGAATCCCTGACGGCCGCGCTCCGCCGTCCCTAGCACTCTCGGGGGTAGACTGCTAACCATGGTGGAGCCCGAGCTCGGAGCGCGCAAGGTCGCGGTCCTGCGCGCGGTCGTCGAGGAGTACGTCCGCAGCGGCGAGCCCGTCGGCAGCGAGACGATCGCCGAGCGGTCGCAGCTCGGCGTGTCCTCGGCGACGATCCGCAACGAGATGGCCGCGCTCGAGGAGCTCGGGTACCTGAGTCACCCTCACACGAGCGCCGGACGGATCCCGACGGACGCCGGCTACCGCAAGTACGTGGACGCGCTGCCGCCCGGCGGCAAGCTCCGGGACCAGCAGCGGCGCGCGATCGCCGGGTTCTTCGCCGAGACGATGCTCGATCTGGAGGACGTGCTCCGGGGCACGACGCAGCTCCTGTCGAAGGTCACGCAGTACGCCGGGCTCGCCGTGCCGCCATCGGGGAGCGAGGACACGGTGCTGCGCGTCGAGCTGATCGAGGTCGGCACCGCGATCATGGTGCTCGTCGTCGGGCAACACGGCGGCGTCGAGAAGCTCCTCGTCGAGCGGCCGGACGGCGTGCAGCCCGACGACCTCCGGAGGTTCGAGCGACGGTTCGCGGACCGGTTCGCCGGCAAGCCGATCGCCGAGGCGCAGGCGACGGCCCTCCGCGCCGCGGCCGAGTCCCCCGGCGCCGAGCGGGCGCTGCTCCTCGGCGTCTCGGATGTGCTCGCCAACATGCAGACGGGCGCGCGGGCGCACCACATCGTGGTCGGTGGGGTGGCCAACCTCGCCGACGAGGCGGCGCACTGGCGTCGCGAGACCGTCCGCCGGCTGTTCGAGGCCCTCGAGCGCGAGTCCGAGATGCTGCACCTCTTGCGCGACGTGACCGCCGAGGACATCTCGGTCACGATCGGCGCCGAGCACCCGGCGACGGAGGAGTGGGAGGCGTCGATCGTCGCGGCGCCGTTCCGCGCGGGCGAAACGGCGCTCGGCGCGATCGGCGTGGTGGGGCCGACGGCGATGGACTACGTCTCGGTCATGGCCTCGGTGCGGGCGGTGGCGCGCCGCCTGTCCGAGCTGGCGACCGAGCTCGGCGCGTAGCCCGGCCATGGCGCAGATCCGCGACCTGTACGAGATCCTCGGGGTCCCCCGGGACGCCTCCCAGGAGGAGATCAGGCGCGCCTACCGTCGTCTCGCGCGCGAGTACCACCCCGACGTGAGCCAGTCGCACGACGCCGAGGACCGGTTCAAGGAGATCGCGGCCGCCTACGAGATCCTCTCGGACCCGCAGAAGCGACAGCAGTACGACCGGTACGGCCAGGCCGGCGGGCCGATGGACTTCCCGTTCGGCGACGTGGCCGACATCTTCGAGGCGTTCTTCGGCGGCGGCGGCTTCGGGCGTCGCACGGCGACGGCCCGGCGCTCGAGGGTCCAGCGCGGCGAGGACGTGTTCGCCTCGATCTCGCTCTCGTTCGAGGAGGCGGCCTTCGGCGCGCACCGCGACGTCGAGGTCGAGCGCCTCCAGACGTGCGACCGATGCGCGGGCTCGGGCGCCGAGCCCGGCACCACCCCCACGCGCTGCCGCACCTGCGGCGGAACGGGCCAGGTGCAGGACGTCCGACGGAGCATCTTCGGGACCGTCATGACCGCCCACCCGTGCGCGGCGTGCGACGGAACCGGAGAGGAGATCCTCACCCGGTGCGACCGCTGCCGGGGGTCGGGTCGCGTCGCCACGACGCACACGGTGCCGGTGGACGTCCCCGCCGGCGTCGCGGACGGCCTCGAGCTCCGCGTGACCGGCGCCGGGCACACCGGCACGGCCGGCGGCCCGGCCGGCGATCTGTACCTCACGCTCTCGGTCGACGAGCACGCCGTCTTCGAGCGCCGTGGTCAGGACCTGTTCGCCACGCTCGAGGTGCCGATGGTCCAGGCCACCCTCGGCGCCGAGCTCGAGGTCGAGACGCTCGACGGGGACGAGCGGATCGCGCTCGAGCCCGGCACGGAGTCCGGGACGACGGTGCGGCTGCGGGGCAAGGGCATGCCGCATCTCGGCCGCCGCGGCCGCGGCGATCTGTACGTGACGGTCCACGTCCAGACGCCGTCCGCGCTCTCGCGCGAGGAGCGCAAGCTGATGGAGCGCCTCGCCGAGGTCCAGGGTCGGCCGGCGGGCAAGCGCGCCCACGACCGCGGCCGGCTGCGCCGGCCGGGACGGGAGGTCGGATGACGGTCTCGAGCTGTGTGTTCTGTCGGATCGTGGACGCGGACGAGCCGGCCGACGTGCTCTACGCGAGCGACACCGTGATGGCGTTCCGCGACATCGCACCGCAGGCGCCCGTCCACGTCCAGGTGATCCCGAAGGAGCACCTGGCCTCGGCCGCGGAGGTCGAGGACCGGCACGCGGGGATGCTCGCCGACCTGTTCCACGCGGCGCGGCAGGTCGCGCGGGCCGAGGGCCTCGAGGACCGAGGCTGGCGGCTCGTGGCGAACATCGGACCCGATGGGGGCCAGCACATCTACCACCTGCACCTGCACCTGCTCGGCGGGCGCCAGATGACGTGGCCGCCCGGATGAGGAGCGCCGGGTTGCCGAGGGGTAGAATCCGCGTGCGGGGTCGTCGCGTGACGGCCCCTCGTCGATAAGGAGGGAACGGGGGACTCCCCGAGAAGCGACCGCTTGGCAAGAGCGTCCACCCAGGTGAAGATCCTCGTGCCCGGGGACCAGAGCATGGTCGCCCTCCTCGGCCAGCGGGACGAGCTGCTGAAGCTCGTCGAGGCCGCCTTCGACTCCGAGATCGTGGTACGGGGCAACGAGATCACGATCTCGGGTCCCAGCGAGGAGGCCGAGCGCGTCGGCCTGCTCTTCGAGGAGCTCCTCACGCTCCTCGAGCGCGGGCACGAGCTGACCGCATCGTCCGTCGGCCGCTCGATCGAGCTCATCAAGGGCGATGAGGCCACGCCGACGGAGGTGCTCGGCGACGTCCTGCTCACCGGTCGAGGTAGGGGGATCGCGCCGAAGACGCTCGGGCAGAAGAAGTACGTCGACGCGATGCGGCGCGCCACCCTGACGTTCGCGATCGGCCCGGCCGGCACCGGGAAGACGTACCTTGCGGTCGCGACCGCCGTTCGCGCCTTGCAGGGCAAGCACGTCAGCCGGCTGATCCTCACGCGACCCGCCGTGGAGGCCGGCGAGCGGCTCGGCTTCCTCCCCGGCACGCTGTACGAGAAGATCGACCCCTACATGAAGCCGCTCTACGACGCCCTGTTCGAGATGCTCGGCGCCGACATGTTGCCACGCCTGATGGAACGGGGCACCATCGAAGTTGCGCCACTGGCCTTCATGCGGGGCCGTACGATCAATGATTCGTTCATCATCCTGGACGAGGCGCAGAACACCACGCCCGAGCAGATGAAGATGTTCCTCACGCGGCTCGGGTTCGGGTCGAAGGTCGTCGTGAACGGCGACATCACGCAGATCGACCTGCCCTCCGGACAGACGTCGGGACTCACGCTGATGGAGGAGATCCTCTCGGGCATCGAGGGCATCGAGTTCATCCACCTCGGCGCTCGTGACGTCGTCCGGCACAAGATCGTCCAGGACATCGTGGAGGCGTACCGCATGCACGGCGAGCGGGCGCGCGCCGATGGCTGACGGCGACCATACCCCGAGGATCCTCGTGGATGACCGCCAGGACGTCGCGGTCGACGTCGAGACGCTCAGCGCGCTCGCGGCCGAGTGCCTGACCGGCGAGGGCGTCGTCGACTCCGAGCTCTCGGTGTCGTTCGTGACCGAGGACGAGATCGCGGATCTCCATCGGCGCTACATGGACGAGGAGGGGCCGACCGACGTCCTGTCGTTCCCGCTCGACGAGACCGACGAGGACGGCGTCCGCGTCCTCGGCGACGTCGTCGTGTGCCCGGCGGTCGCGGCCCGCAACAACCCCACCGAGCCGGCGTCCGAGATGCGCCTGCTGCTCGTCCACGGCATCCTGCACCTGCTGGGGCACGACCACGAGCGGCAGGACGAGCGCGCGTCGATGTGGGCGATCCAGGAGCGCTACACGGGGGTGACGGTGCCGTGACGTGGCTCTGGGTGCTGGTCGTGGTGCTCGTGGTCCTCGGGACGGCGCTCGCGATCTCGGAGGCGTCGCTCACGCGGATGACGCGGGTCCGCGCGCTCGCGCTCGTCGACGAGAAGCGCCGGAACGCGATCACCCTCGAGCGGATCGAGGCCGACCCGCCGCGGTACCTGAACGCGATCTACCTGTCGGTGATGTTCTGCCAGAACGGCTCGGCGATCCTGGTCGCGATCCTCGCCGAGCGCTCCTTCGGCGGATGGGGGATCACGCTCGTCTCCGTCGGCTTCACGCTCCTGTACTTCGTGGTGGTCGAGGCGATGGCGAAGACGTTCGGCGTCCTCCACAGCGACCGGGCGGCCCTGGCGGTGGCGCCCTTCGTGTGGTTCCTCGGTCGTGCGCTCGCGGTTCCGACGCGCGGGCTGATCGGCCTGGCGAACGTCCTGCTCCCGGGCAGGGGGTTGAAGCAGGGTCCGTTCGTGTCCGAGGCCGACCTGCGCGCGATGGCCGAGGCCGGCGTCGAGGAGGGAAGCATCGAGCGCGAGGAGACCGAGCTGATCCACTCGATCTTCGAGTTCGGTGACACGATCGTCCGTGAGGTCATGGTGCCGCGGCCGGACGTGGTCGCGATCGAGGCGGACAAGGCGCTGCGCGACGTGCAGGCCCTCGTGCTCGAGCACGGGTACTCGCGGATCCCCGTGTACCGGGAGGACCTGGACGACGTGGTGGGGATGATCTTCGCGAAGGACGTGCTGAAGGCCCTCCACCAGGGCAAGCACGACATGCCGCTCGCCGACATCGTGCGCGACGCCCACTATGTGCCCGAGTCGAAGAAGGTGGCCGACCTCCTGCGCGAGATGCAGCGGCAGCACTTCCACATCGCGCTCGTGACCGACGAGTACGGGTCGGTCTCGGGCCTGGTGACGCTCGAGGACCTGCTCGAGGAGCTCGTCGGCGAGATCACCGACGAGTACGACCGCGAGGAGCCCGAGGTCGTCCAGGTCGCCGACGGCGTGTTCCGGGTCGACGGCAAGGTCGCGATCGACGAGGTGAACGAGCTGCTCGACGTCGAGCTCCCGGCCGAGGAGTGGGACACCGTCGCCGGACTCGTCCTCGGGTTGCTCGGGCAGATCCCGGACGAGGGCCAGGAGGTCGCGTTCCGCAACCTCGTGTTCACCGCCGAGGCGGTGCAGGGTCGCAGGATCGCCAAGGTGCTCATCACGCGTCGCGAGCCGGAGGAGGAAGCCACGGAGGAACAGGAGGTGGGTGCCGGATGAGCGCGGTCGCCGCCGCTCGTCCCTCGGACGCGCAGATCGACGAGCTGGTCGCCGCCGCCCGCGAGGCGCGCGACCACGCCTACGCGCCCTACAGCGACTTCCACGTGGGGGCGGCGATCTTGGCGGGCGGACGAGTGTTCACGGGCGTGAACGTCGAGAACGCCTCCTACCCGCTGTCGGTCTGTGCCGAGCGCAACGCCTCGGCAGCCGCGGTGATGGCGGGCGTGACGGCGTTCGACGCGGTCGCCGTCGTGACGGACGACACGGAGCCCACACCGCCCTGCGGTGGCTGCCGGCAGGTCCTGCACGAGTTCGGCCCTCGGATGCTCGTCGTCTCGGAGGTGGAGGGCGGCAGGCGCGCCGAGTGGGGTCTCGCCGAGCTGTTGCCGGCCGCGTTCGACTCGGCCTCCCTGCGCGATCGGTGACGTTCCGCTCCGGTGTCGTCGCGGTGCTCGGCCGACCGAACGTCGGCAAGTCGACCCTCGTGAACACGCTCGTCGGTGAGAAGGTCGCGATCGTCTCGGACAAGCCCCAGACGACCCGCCGCGACATCCGGGCGATCCGCACGACCGACGAGCACCAGATCGTCTTCACCGACACCCCCGGCTTCCACAAGCCGCGGACGCTCCTCGGCTCGCGGCTGAACGCGCTCGTGGGCGAGGCCGCCGCGGGCGTGGACGTCATCGTTCAGGTGGTCGACGCGAACGCCGGGGTGGGACGCGGCGACGCCTACGTGTTCGAGCGCCACGTCCGCGGCAGCGGCATCCCCGCGATCTGCGCTGTGAACAAGGTCGACCTGCTCCGAGGGCGTCGCGAGGTCCCGCAGCTCCAGGCGGCCGCCGACCTCGGGTCGTTCGACGAGATCGTCCCGATCTCGGCCAGGAACGGCAGGGGGCTCGAGGTGCTGCTCGGCCTGGTGGTCGAGCGGCTCCCCGAGGGGCCGCTCCTGTACCCGTCGGACGAGGTCACCGACCTGCCGCTCGAGGTCCGGGTGGCCGAGCTCGTCCGCGAGCAGGCGCTCGCGGCGATGCGCCAGGAGGTCCCGCACTCGGTGGCGGTGGTGGTCGAGGACCTCGAGGATCAGGGCGGTCTCACCCGCGTCTCGGCGAGCCTCGTCGTCGAGCGCGACTCGCAGAAGGGGATCGTGATCGGCCGGGGCGGCACGGTCCTCAAGGCGATCGGGTCGGGGGCGCGCGAACAGATCGAGGCGCTCCTCGGGACCCGGGTGTTCCTCGATCTCCGCGTGAAGGTCGTGAAGGAGTGGCAGCGGGACCCGAAGGCCCTGGAGCGGCTGGGGTTCTGAGCGCTACTCGACGACGAGCGTGCCCTTCATCGGTGGGTGGAACCGGCAGTTGAACACATAGGTCCCGGGCTCCAGGGCCGACAACGACTTCACGCTCACCGTCGCTCCGGCATCCAGCGTCTCGTCGACGCGCCCGCCCTCGACCGAGAACGAGTGCGCCGACTGGTCCTGGTTCACGATCGTGATGCCGTTCGAGGCGCTCACCTTCAGGCACGTCACGTCGTACGTGAAGCCGGAGATCGTGATGGTCGCGTCGCCGTCGGTCTGGTCGGCGCAGTCCGCGGGGGCGCCGGTCTCGCCGGCCGCCCCGGTCTCGGCGTCCGGGTTCGCCGCGGTCGCGCCGGCCCCGGGCTTGTACTTCCCGCTACAGGCCACGACCCCCAGCATGAGCACGGCTAGGACCGCGATCGTCGTCTTCCGCATGCCGCCCCCCGTTCGATGACGTGCCGCGCAGGATAGAACAAGTGGGCCCCCTCGTCCCGTCCGTCGAGCGATCCCGCCGGCCCGGCGCGACCACGGTGACCAGCACGAACGCCGGCCGCGGCTGCGGCTCTCTGTGGGCGGAAGGCACGGGGATGGCCCGAAGGCGGCGGCGCGCCGTACGATGACGTTCCATGTCTCAGACGGCGGAGACCCAGACCGGTCCCGGCGGCCTCGTGCGGTACGCGCCGCGCGACGCCGTTCGGCTGGTGACCCGCGCCCCGGCCGTGGACGCCGTGGGGCTCGAGGAGCGCGCCGCGTCGCTCGGGAAGCGCTCGATCAAGAAGGACTCGAAGCTCTGGGCGCTGGACCTGGCGATCCGGTGCATGGACCTCACGACGCTCGAAGGGGTCGACACCCCGGGCAAGGTGGAGGCGATGTGCGCGAAGGCGATGCGGCCCGACCCCTTCGACGCCACGATCCCGCCGGTCGCGGCGGTCTGCATCTACGCGCAGCTGGTTCCGGTCGCGGTGGAGCAGCTCCGGGGGTCGACGGTGAAGGTGGCCAGCGTCGCGGGCGGCTTCCCGGCCGGGCTCGCGCCGCTCGACGCGCGGCTCGCCGACATCCGGCTGGCCGTCGAGGCGGGCGCCGACGAGGTGGACATCGTCCTGAACCGCTCGCGGTTCCTCGCGGGCGACTACGCGGGCGCGTTCGAGGAGCTCGTCGCGGCCCGCGAGGCAGCCGGCGACACGCACCTGAAGGTGATCCTCGAGACCGGCGAGCTCGGCTCGTACGATCGAGTGCGGCAGGCCTCCGTGCTCGCGATGGCGGCGGGCGCCGACTTCATCAAGACCTCGACCGGCAAGATCGGCACGGGCGCGACGCTCGGGAGCGCGCTCTGCATGATGGAGGCCGCGCGGGACTTCTTCGCCGAGACCGACCGACGCGTGGGCGTGAAGGTCGCGGGCGGCGTGCGCGCCTCGAAGCAGGCGATCCAGTACCTGGTCCTGGTGTACGAGACGCTCGGGGCCGAGTGGATGACGCCGGACCTGTTCCGGATCGGCGCCTCGTCGCTGCTGAACGACGTGCTGATGCAGATCAACAAGGAGCGGACCGGTCGGTACCAGGGGCCGGACTACTTCACGATCGACTGAGAGGGATGCGCGGGCCGCCGCGCTCGCGGGGGCCGCACGAGGAGCGAGATGAGCGACATCGAGCGCACGACGACGCAACTGCCCGAGCCGACCGCGCCCCCCTGGGAGTACGCGCCGGCGCCCGAGAGCAAGGAGATCGTGCGGCTCCGCGACCGTTACGACCTGTTCGTGGACGGGCGGTCGATCGAGCCGAAGACCGGCCGCTACTTCGAGACGATCGACCCGGCGCACGAGGAGCCCCTGGCGGACGTCGCCGAGGCCGGGGAGGAGGACGTCGATCTGGCGGCCCGGGTGGCGCGCGAGGCGTGGGAGACGCGCTGGCGCGATCTGCCCGGCAAGGAACGCGCGAAGTACCTGTACCGGATCGCCCGGGGGCTCCAGGAGCGCTCGCGCGAGTTCGCCGTGCTCGAGAGCCTGAACAACGGCAAGCCGATCAAGGAGTCGCGCGACGTCGACGTGCCCCTCGCGGCGGCGCACTTCTTCTACTACGCCGGTTGGGCGGACAAGCTCGAGTACGCGTTCCCGGGACGATCGCCCAGGCCGCTCGGCGTCGCCGCGCAGATCACGCCCTGGAACTTCCCGTTGCTGATGTGCGCGTGGAAGCTCGCGCCCGCGCTCGCGACGGGCAACACGGCGATCCTGAAACCCGCGTCGACCACCCCGCTCACCGCCCTGCTCCTGGCCGAGGTGATCGAGCAGGCGGAGGTGCCTCCGGGCGTGGTGAACGTGATCACCGGACCCGGCGGGAAGACGGGCGGCTGGCTGGCGGCGCACCCCGACATCGCGAAGATCGCATTCACGGGCTCGACCGAGATCGGGAAGGTCTTGCGCCGCAACGTCGCCGGCACGGGCAAGCGCCTCACGCTCGAGCTCGGGGGGAAGGCCGCGAACATCATCTTCGAGGACGCGCCGATCGATCAGGCGATCGAGGGCATCGTGAACGGCATCTTCTTCAACCAGGGCGAGGTCTGCTGCGCCGGCTCTCGGCTCTTCGTCCAGGAGTCGGTCGCGGACGTGGTGGTCGACAAGCTGAAGGCGCGGCTGTCCACGCTGCGCGTCGGCGACCCGCTCGACAAGAACACGGACGTCGGCGCCATCAACAACCGCGACCAGCTCGAGAAGATCACCGAGCTCGTCCAGAGCGGGATCGACGAGGGCGCCGAGATCTACCAGCCCGAGTGCGTCCTGCCCGAGCGCGGGTTCTGGTTCCGGCCCACGCTGTTCACGAACGTCTCGCAGTCGCACCGGATCGCGCGGGAGGAGATCTTCGGTCCAGTGCTGTCGATCCTCACGTTCCGGACGCCGGATGAGGCCGTCGAGAAGGCGAACAACACCGAGTACGGTCTCTCGGCCGGGATCTGGACCGACAAGGGCTCGCGGATCCTGTGGATGGCCGAGCGCATGAAGGCGGGCGTCGTCTGGGCGAACACGTTCAACCGGTTCGACCCCTCCTCGCCGTTCGGGGGCTACAAGGAGAGCGGGTTCGGCCGCGAGGGTGGCCGGCACGGGCTGGAGCCGTACCTCGACCTGGACGGGGGTGCGGCGTGAGCGACCCGCGGGTTCCGGTCAAGCGCACGGCGAAGCTGTACATCGGCGGTGAGTTCCCGCGCAGCGAGTCGGGCCGCGCCTACGAGGTGTTCTCGCACGACGGCCGACTGCTGGCGTGGGCGGCGCGCGCGTCGCGGAAGGACCTGCGCGACGCGGTGAAGGTCGCTCGCGCCGCTCAGGCGGGGTGGGCCGGGCGCACGGCGTACAACCGCGGCCAGATCCTGTACCGCGTCGCCGAGCTCATGGAGGGCCGTCGTGCGCAGTTCGAGGCCGAGCTCTCGGACGCCGGGGCCACCGATCCAGCGCGCGGGGTCGACGCGGCGATCGACCGGTGGGTGTGGTACGCGGGCTGGGCGGACAAGATCGGCCAGGTGCTCGGCGGCACGAACCCGGTCGCCGGCCCGTACTTCAACTTCACGATCCCCGAGCCGACCGGCGTGGTCGGGATCGTCGCGCCGCCCGATCGGTCGCTGCTCGGGCTCGTGTCGCGGCTGGCGCCCGCGATCGTGAGCGGGAACACGGCGGTCGTCATCGCGAGCGAGACGGCGCCGCTGCCGGCGGTCTCGCTGGGCGAGGTCCTCGCGACCTCGGACGTCCCGGGCGGGGTCGTGAACATCCTGACCGGCTTCACGGCCGAGCTCGTGCCCTGGCTCGCCGGACACATGGACGTGAACGCGATCGACGTGACCGGCGTGCCGGAGGAGATGTTCGAGCAGGTCGAGGAGCTCGCCACCGAGAACATGAAGCGGATCTCCCGCGCGAGGGACGTCGACCCGTTCGGCGACGAGGCCCAGAGCCCGTACGAGATCACGGCGTTGATGGAGATGAAGACGGTCTGGCACCCGATCGGGGCCTGACGGGCCGAGCGCCCGCCCCGGCCCTTCGCAACCTCCACAACTCCGCAACATCGATGCGCCGGCGCGGCGGGTGGCGGACGCTACGATGCGGGCGATGCCCCTCTACAAGGAACAGGGCGTCGTCCTGCGTGCGGCGAAGCTGGGCGAGGCCGACAAGATCGTCACCGTGATGACCCAGGGCTCGGGTAAGGTCCGGGCGGTCGCCAAGGGCATCCGCAAGACCACCAGCCGGTTCGGCGCTCGTCTGGAGCCGACCACGCACGTTTCGCTGATGCTCTACCGGGGGAGAGGCTCCCTCGACATCGTGAGCCAGGCCGAGATCATCAGCCCCTTCCTGCCGATCCGTCGCGACCTCGGTCTGTTCGCCGCAGCCGAGACGATGCTCGAGGCGACCGACAAGGTGGCCGAGGAGCACGAGCGCAACGTCCGCCTGTTCCTGCTGCTGATCGGCGGGCTGCGCGCGCTCGATACCGCGCCGACGGACCCAACGGCCGTCGCCGAGTCCTTCCTGCTGAAGCTGCTGTCCCTCTCGGGCTTCCACCCCAGCCTCACCGCCTGTGCGGAGTGCGGGCGTCCGGAGCCGTCCCTGTTCTCGAGCGGGCAGGGCGGCGGCGTGTGCTCGGAGCACGCGGCGCCCGATGCCGGCAGGGCGTCCGGCGAGGCCCTCGCCTACCTCTCCGACCTCGGGGGCAGCGGGATGCTCGAGGCCGGCGGGCTGGCGGCCGATATGGAGGTACGGAGGGAGGCCCGCGCCCTCCTGTTCGGATTCACCGAGTACCACCTGGAGCGCCGGATGAAGAGCCTGCCGATGCTGGCGAGGAGCCTCGCGCCGTGAGCACGTACCTGACCGACCTTGACCTCGACCGCCTGCCGCGACACGTCGGCATCGTGATGGACGGCAACGGCCGATGGGCGACGCAGCGCGGCCTGCCCCGGACCGAGGGGCACGCGGCCGGCGAGGCCGCCATGTGGGACACGGTCGTCGGGGCGAACGAGCTCGGCCTGGAGTGGATCACGATGTTCGCGTTCTCCACCGAGAACTGGAACCGCCCGAAGGCCGAGGTCGCCTACCTCATGGGGTTCAACCGCCGGCTGCTCCGCCGGCGCCGCGACGAGCTCAACCGGATGAACGTCCGCGTCCGATGGCTCGGGCGCCGGGACTGGCGGGTCCCGCGCTCGGTGCTCAAGGAGATGCAGATCTCCGAGGAGCTCACGAAGCGCAACACCGGCATGACGCTCACGATCGCGTTCAACTACGGCGGCCGCGTCGAGATCGCGGACGCCGTGAAGAAGCTCCTCGCGGACCACGACGCCGGCCGGCTGAAGGGGGAGAAGCTGGGGCCCGAGTCGATCGGCCGCCGCCTGTACCACCCGGACATGCCCGACCCCGACCTGATCATCCGCACGAGCGGCGAGGAGCGCCTCAGCAACTTCCTGCTGTGGCAGGCCGCGTACTCGGAGCTGTACTTCACGCCGGTGCTCTGGCCCGACTTCAACCGCGAGCACCTCTACGAGGCGATCCGGGACTTCCAGAAACGGTCCCGGCGCTTCGGCGGGATCGACGAGCCCCGCGACTGACGCTCGGCGATCGGCGCGCACCCGGCCATCTCGGGACCTGACTCGACCCGTACACTTGAGCGCACGCCAGCGGCCGCCGCCAGCGGCCGGGAGAGGAGACGAGACCGTGGCCGACCTCATGGAGGCCATCACCTCCCTCGCGAAGCGCCGGGGGATCGCGTTCCAGTCCAGCGAGATCTACGGGGGCCTGCGCTCGTCGTGGGACTACGGCCCCCTCGGCGTGGAGCTGAAGCGGAACATCCGCAACGCGTGGTGGCGGTCGATGGTCCAGCTCCGCGACGACATCGTCGGGCTGGACGCCGCGATCATCATGTCGCCGAGGGTCTGGGAGGCGAGCGGGCATCTCGAGGTCTTCACGGACCCGCTCGTGGAGTGCCTGAACTGCCACCAACGCTTCCGCGCCGACCACCTGGACGGCTTCCACGCGCCGCAGTCCGGGCACGAAGAGGACGAGACCTCGATCGACATGCACGCGGGGCCGAGGTGCCCGAACTGCGGCCACCGCGAGTTCACCGACCCGCGGAACTTCAACCTGATGTTCAAGACCCACATGGGCCCGGTCCCCGACGAGGACAACGCCGTCTACCTGCGCCCCGAGACCGCCCAGGGCATGTTTGTCGACTTCGTGCAGATCCAAGCGGCGGCGCGCAAGAAGGTGCCGTTCGGCATCGCGCAGATCGGCAAGTCGTTCCGCAACGAGATCACGCCCGGGAACTTCATCTTCCGGATGCGCGAGTTCGAGCAGATGGAGATGGAGTTCTTCGTCGAGCCGGGCACCGACGAGGAGTGGCACGAATACTGGATCGACGAGCGGCACCGCTGGTACACGGACCTCGGCATCCGGCCCGAGAACCTGCGCCTGCGCGACCACGACAAGGAGGAGCTCTCCCACTACGCCAAGCGCACCGTGGACGTCGAGTACCGGTACCCGTTCACCGACTGGGGCGAGCTCGAGGGGATCGCGAACCGCACCGACTTCGACCTGAAGCAGCACGAGAAGTTCTCGGGGGAGGACCTCACGTACTTCGATCAGGAGAAGGAACAGCGGTACCACCCGTACGTGATCGAGCCCGCGGCCGGCGTCGATCGGTGCGCGCTCGCCTTCCTGATCGACGCCTACCGCGAGGAGGAGGCGCCGACCGCGAAGGGCGGGAGCGAGAAGCGCGTCTACCTGGCGCTGCACCACGACCTGGCCCCGACGAAGGTGGCGGTGCTGCCCCTGTCGAGGAACGACCAGCTCGTGCCGGACGCCCGGAAGGTCTTCGACATCGTGAAGACCGGATGGATGTGCGACTTCGACGACGCCGGGTCGATCGGGCGGCGTTACCGCCGGCAAGACGAGGTCGGGACGCCGTTCTGCGTGACGGTCGACTTCGACACGCTCGAGGACGGACAGGTCACGGTCCGCGAGCGCGACACGATGCGCCAGGACCGGATCCCGATCGACAACCTGGTCGCGTACCTGCGGGAGCGCCTGTGACCGAGCGCGCCCGCCCCGGCCACGTGACCCTCGGCCTGTACGGGGCGGCGTTCGTGCTGATCCTCGCGGCCGGCGCGTTCCTCGGCGCGGCGATGCTGGACGAGCTCCAGGAGACGACGATGCTGTGGATCTCGGCCGCGCTCTCGTGCGGGGCGGCGCTCCTGGCCGTGGCGGCGCTGTTCCTGCCGCGGAGGTCGACGGGATGAGGACGACCCCCATCCTCGCGGCGACGATGGCGCTGGCGCTCGTGGGGGCGGCGTGCCAGGGGGGCGGCGACGGGGACGGCGATCCCACCCGGACGCCGACCCCGGTGCCGACCGTCCGTGAGACGCCCTCGCCCATGGTCGAGGGCGAGGGCTCGGCGGCGGCGGCGAAGGAGCGGCTCTGCGACTACGGCCCCCCGCCGGGGAGCGAACCGGTCCCGCCCGAGGGACCCACTCCCGAGGCGATCGCCGAGGTCCAGCGCGCGGTCGAGGATCTCCGCGGCCTGGCGTTCACCGAGCGCGTGGTCGCCGACTCGGCGACCCGGGCCGAGCTCGTGGACGGGCTCGAGGAGTCCTTCGACTACTCGTACCCGGAGGAGCTCCTCGAGCGGCGCAGCCTCGCGTGGCAGACGATCGGCGTCATCCCGCCCCGGACGAGCATCCGTGACGAGCTCGAGCGGTTCGCGTCCGGTCAGGTGATCGGGTACTACGACACGCTGACGGGTGAGCTCGTGTTCATCGGCACGGACGATCCGTCGCCGTACGAGCGCGTGACGCTCGCGCACGAGCTCACGCACGCGATCGACGACCAGAACTTCGGGCTCGAGCGCATCGACGGCCTGATCACGTCGTGCCGCGACGAGGCCGCGAGCGCCGCGATCGCCCTCGTCGAGGGCAACGCCACGTTCTTCATGACGGCGTACGCGTTCCGGTACCTCACCACGGAAGAGCAGCTGAGCCTGGGGCAGGAGGCGGGCGGGGAGCAGCCGCAGGTCGCGCCGTTCATCGAGGACCAGCAGATCTGGCCGTACACGGCCGGGCAGGGGTTCGTGACGGCGCTGTCGAACGACGGCGGCATCGACGCGATCGACGAGGCCTTCCGCGACCCGCCGATCTCGACCGAGCAGATCCTGCACCCCGAGCGGTACCCGAACGACGTGCCGACCCCGGTCGACGTGGAGGACCTGGCTCCGACGCTCGGCGAGGGGTGGGACGACCTGGACGTGCAGGAGGTCGGCGAGGGCTGGCTGCTCCTCGCGCTCCGGTTGCGCCTGGACGACGCGCTCGCCGAGGAGGCCACCACCGGCTGGGACGGAGGCATCTACCGGGCCTGGACCGACGGTCGCGACGTCGCCGTGGTGCTGTCGACCGTGTGGGACTCGCCGGAGGACGCGGCCGCGTTCGCGGCCGCGATGGCCGAGTGGACCGCGGCCTCGCCGGAGGGCCAGGCGGCCGAGGTCCTGTCGGTCGAGGGCTCGGCCGTGCGGGTGCTGTTCGCGAGCGACGCGCCCACCCTCGACGCGCTCGGCGCCGCCGCCGGGTAGCGGCCCCGGCCGCGCGCACGTCTTAGGCGCGGTATCGGCTCAGGGACCTACGGCCCGGCCGGCCCGGGCTGCTCGACTCCCCCCGCTCCGGAGCCGCCCTGCGACGCTCGGAGCCATGAGGCAGACGCTCGATGCGCTCCCCAGGTCCCCGGATCCGATGATCCCGGGCGCGGGGCTGTTCATGGTGAGCAAGGACCTCCGCGCGCTGGAGGAGGCACTGGAGCAGGCCGAAGCCGTTCCCGCGCGCCGCCCGGGGCGCGCGCGTCGCGCGATCCGGAGCCGGACGTTCGCCTGGGTCGTGGCGCTCCTCGTGGCGGCCTCGGCCGCCGGGATCGCGGCCTTCACGGTCGCCGACGCCCGGGACGACGCCGGCCGGCTCGAGCGCGAGCTCGCGGCGCTCCGCACCGAGGGGGCCCAGACGGGCGGGCAGCTGGTCGCGGCCGAGGCGGCGAACGAGGAGCTCCGTGCGACGATCGCCAGGCTGGAGGCCCGGATCGCGAAGCTCGAGGACGCGAGGATCAAGACCGTCGTGGAGACCGAGACCGTGACCGAGACCGTCACCGAGTACGTGCCGAACGGCCGTCGCGTGACGGTCGAGACCACGGGCTTCGAGGACCTCGTCGAGATCTACGACGTGCGGCTGACCCACTCGTACGGGTACAGCGACCTGATCGGCATCGCCGAGAACACGAGCGGCAAGACGATCTCGTACGCGCAGCTCGGATGCTCGTTCCTGGACCCGAAGGGCGGGCTGCTCGCGACGGGCATGGACAACAAGCAGGACTGGCGGCCGGGTCAGAGCTGGGGGTTCGTGTGCAGCGCCGACGTGAACGCGACCGGCGGGATCCTGCGCGTCGACGAGATCGACTAGCGCGCCCGAGGACGCGCGTCGTCGTCGCGTCGGCGATCGCCGTCGCGCTCGTCGTGGCCGGCTCGGTCACGGGCGCCGTGGGCATCGGCCGCGATCCGCGGCTGACGGCGTCGGAGGCGGCGCTGAAGGAGCTCGGCGCCGGGATCGACGTCGCCGGCATCGAGCTCGGTGTGCTCACCGAGCGCATGGCGCGGGTCGACGCCGAGCTCTCGGCTCTCCGCGACGTCCTGGCCGCGGCCGATGCGCAGCTGTTCGAGCGCGCCCGCGAGCTCGACCGCCGCGCCGCGCGCTCCTCGCGCGTGGTGACGGTCGATCCGCTCGCCGACCCGGCGGCGGCCGCCCCGGAGACGCTCGCGGAGCTCGGCTCGCCGCTCCGCGTCGTGAGCCGGGCGATCCGCGCGAACGACGCGCTGGCCGTCGAGCTCCTGGATCAGCAGACGGAGGCGCGCCGGCGCGCGGCCGAGATCCGCGAGCTGCTCGCCGACCTCCGCCGCGCCGCGTACGAGCTCGAGACCGACGAGCGGGCCGTTCGGTCCGAGCTGTCCGAGGCCATCCGTTCGGCCCAGACGATCACGCAGGCGACGCCGGAGCCCGCGCTCGAGCGCGAGGCGGCCGACGTCGTGGCACGAGCCCGGGAGCACCTGCACCGGATCGACATCGCGCGCGCGGATCTGCGTCGACGCGAGGCCGAGGTCGTGCGCGAGTCGGTCCGGATCCAGGAGCGCCTGGACGCCATCGAGGAGGGGATGCGCGAGGTCCGCCGCACGACGCGTGACCTGTACACCGAGATGGAGGTCGCCGAGACGCTCGTGGCCTCGTTCCTCGAGGGGTGGCCCGGGGTGTTCGACGATCCGAGCGTCGCGCTCGACGGTGTGCTCCGCGTGTGCCCGGTGGACGAGCCGAGGGCGTACTCGGACAACTGGCATGCCCCGCGCTGGGGCGGCGGCTTCCACCTCCACCAGGGGATCGACATCTTCGCGCCCCCCGGCACGCCGATCCGAGCGCCGTTCGACGGCACCGCGGTCTCGGCCGACAACTGGCTCGGCGGGATCGCCGTGAAGGTCTACGGGGAGTCCGGGTACGTCTACAACGCGCACCTGTCCGAGCGTGGACAGCTCGGTCGGGTCAAGGCGGGGGACATCATCGGGTACGTGGGCAGCACCGGGAACGCCTCGGGGCCGCACGACCACTTCGAGTATCACCCCGGGAACGGCGACGCCGTCAACCCGTACCTGTTCCTGAACGCCGTCTGCTGAGGCGCCGAGCCGTCCCGCGGCCCTAGACTCGCGCCGTGGACGCCGCGCCGAAGCTCGTCGCCGATCGCATCACGGTGCGATTCGACGACACCCTGGCGGTACGGGACGCCTCGCTCGAGATCCGCGACGGCGAGTTCGTGTCGATCGTCGGCCCGTCCGGGTGCGGCAAGAGCACGCTGTTCAACGTGATCTCGGGGCTGCTCCCGCCGACAGACGGACGCGTGCTGATCGACGGGCGCGAGGTCACCGGCTCGACGGGCCACGTTGGCTACATGCTCCAGAAGGACCTGCTCGTGCCGTGGCGGACCGTGGTGGGGAACATCGTCCTCGGCGCGGCGCTCACGCGGGGCGCGACCGAGCACGACGAGGCCGAGGCACGAGCGCTCGCGGAGCGCTACGGGCTGACGGGGTTCCTCGACCACTACCCGCACGCGCTCTCGGGCGGGATGCGGCAGCGGGTGGCGCTGATGCGCACGCTCGCCGTCCACCGCGACGTGCTGCTGCTCGACGAGCCGTTCGGCGCGCTGGACTCGCAGACCCGCCTGTCGATGCAGCAGTGGCTGCTCGAGGTCTGGGACGAGCTCGACCGGACCGTGCTGTTCGTGACGCACGACGTCGACGAGGCGATCTTCGTCTCCGACCGCGTGCTCGTGATGTCCCCGCGCCCGGGACGGGTGGCCGCCGAGGTCGACGTCCCGCTCGAGCGCCCTCGGCACCTGGAGATGCTCACCTCGCCGGCGTTCATGGAGCGGAAGCGGCGGATCCTCGGGCTGCTCTACGGGCAGGGGGCGGCGTGAGCTGGCGACGGACGCTTCGGCTGGCGACGCCGGTGCTGGCGGTGCTCGGCGTCTTCGTCGTGTGGGACCTCGTCGTGCGGCTCCTGGACGTCCAGCCGTGGGTGATGCCAACCCCGGGCGACTCGCTCCGCGCGATCCGCGACGACTGGGGGACCCTCGGCCCGTACACGTGGACGACCGTGACCGAGACCGTGCTCGGCTTCGTGACCGGCGCCGCGGTCGGGTTCCTGCTTGCGGTGGCGATGTCGCGCTCGGCGTTCGTGCAGCGGGTCGTGTACCCGGTGCTCGTCGGCTCCCAGGCCATCCCGATCGTCGCGATCGGGTTCCCCCTCGTCCTGCTGCTCGGCTACGGGCTGCTCCCGAAGGTCGCGATCGTCGCTTTCATCGTCTTCTTCCCCGTCGTCGTGAACGTCCTCGACGGCCTGGCGAGCGTGGACCGCGATCTCCTGAACCTGGCCAGGGTGATGGACGGGCGGCCCGCGCGCGTGTTCCTGCTGATCGAGCTTCCGGCGACGTACACGCCGCTGTTCTCGGCCCTGAAGCTCGGCGCCACGTACGCGGTGACCGGTGCGATCCTGGGCGAATGGATCGCGACGAAGACGCGCGGTCTCGGCAACTACCTGCTGGTGCAGAACTCGCGCCTGAACACCGACGCGGTGTACGGGGCGGTGCTCCTGCTCACGGCGATCGGCGTGACGGGATTCCTGCTGGTCCTGCTGTTCGAGCGGCTGGCCACCCCGTGGCGCTCGAGGGCGACCGCGCGGCGGTGGGGTCGTGTCCGCCGGGCCGCCCCGTCCGTGTCGGCGGCCGCCCCCGTACAGGAAGATGGGGACGGGCAGAGCGAAGGGGGAAGGCCATGAGGCATCGGGTGGTTCGCTCGTCGATCGTCGTCGGACTCGTGCTGGCGCTCGCGGCGGTCGCGACCGCCTGCGGGGAGGACGAGGGCGGCGAGGGCGACGGCGGGACCACGGCGGTCACGATCGTCACGGAGTGGTCCTTCCCCGACCCGCTGTGGATCCCGTTCCTCGTGGCCGAGGACCAGGGGTTCTACACGGACGCCGGACTGGACGTGACGATCCAGGCGCCGCCGGACAACTCGACCACGATGAAGATGCTCGCCTCCGGCGACGCGCAGGTCGGGCTCTCGGCCATCACCGACGTCGTGTTCGCGCGTGCCGAGGGTCTGCCCGTCGTCTCGGTCGCGAACATGACGGTCAGGAACAACTGGGGGCTCTTCTCGCTCGAGGACGAGCCGATCGACATCTCCGCGCTGCGCGGCAAGACGATCGGGATCTACGACGACTCGTGGACCGCGGCCATGCTGCCGCTGATGCTCGGCTCCGGCGGGCTCACGATCGACGACGTCGAGACGGTCTCGGCGACAGGCAGCGTGATCCCGCTGTTGCTCGAGGGCGAGATCGACGTGGCGACCGAGGTCACGAACCTGGGAGGTGTGGAGATCGTGACCAGCGGCGGTGGCGACCCGCAGGTGCTCCTCGCGCCCGAGGTCGGGGCGCCCGACACGCCCGTCTGGGTCTACGTGGCGGACTCGAGGTGGGCGCAGGACAACGCGGACCTGGTGACCGCGTGGCTCGATGCGACGCGGCGGGGCGCCGAGTGGGCGATCGACGATCCCGAGGACGCCGTCGCGCTGTTCGAGGAGGCCTACCCCGAGGTCGCGTCGGCCCACGAGTACAACCTGGCCGCCTGGAGGGCCACGATCCCGCTCCTGTCGGAGGAGGGGGAGTGGTTCACCCAGACCGAGACGCAGTGGATCGGGTTCACGCAGGCGCTCATCGACGCCGGCCAGCTGGACGAGGCGCTCGACGCACCCGAGTACTACACGAACGAATACCTGCCGTAGCGGCAGGCCTCGACGGTCGTCGCGTCCCAGGTCCCCCTGCGGTCCTGGCGCGGTGAGGTCGCTGGGTCCCGCCCGAGGTGCCCGAACGGCCGCCGGGCGCTTGCGTCCGTTCCGTAGACTTGGGGCTCGACCGTGCAGCGCATCCGGCCTGGAGGCACGCGATGACCAAGTACGTCTACGACTTCAGCGAAGGCAACAAGGACATGAAGGACCTCCTCGGCGGCAAGGGCGCGAACCTCGCCGAGATGACGAACATGGGCCTGCCCGTTCCGCCGGGCTTCACGATCACGACGGAGGCGTGCCTGGCGTTCCTCGCGCAGGGAGGCGCGCCACCCGAGATGCTCGAGGAGGCGTGGGTGCACCTCGGCCACCTCGAGCAGGCCATGGGCAAGACCCTCGGCGATCCGGGTGACCCGCTGCTCGTCTCGGTCCGCTCGGGGGCGAAGTTCTCGATGCCCGGGATGATGGACACGGTCCTCAACCTGGGCCTGACCGACGCCTCGGTCGAGGGGCTCGAGAAGCAGACCGGCGACCGCCGGTTCGCGCTCGACGCGTATCGCCGGTTCATCCAGATGTTCGGCAAGATCGTGATGGACGTGCCCGGCGACGCCTTCGAGCATGCGATGGACGAGGCGAAGGCCGCCAAGTTCGAGGGCGCGCAGGACACCGACCTGGACGAGAGCGACCTCGAGGCGCTGATCGAGCGGTTCCGGGCGATCTACGCCGAGCACACGGGCGAGGCCTTCCCGCAGGACCCCAAGGAGCATCTGCGCCTGGCGATCGCCGCGGTGTTCGGCTCGTGGAACGGCAAGCGGGCCCGCGACTACCGCCGGCAGAACAAGATCAGCGACGACCTCGGCACGGCCGTGAACGTCCAGGCGATGGTCTTCGGGAACCGCGGCGACGATTCCGGTACCGGGGTCGCCTTCACGCGCGACCCGGCCACCGGCGACAAGGTGCCGTACGGCGACTACCTGCCGAACGCGCAGGGCGAGGACGTCGTCGCCGGGATCCGCAACACCCTGCCGCTCGCCCAGCTCCAGGAGCTCGACCCGGTCTCGTACGGCGAGCTGATCCAGGTGATGCACACGCTCGAGATGCACTACCGGGACATGTGCGACATCGAGTTCACGATCCAGCAGGGCAGGCTGTTCATCCTGCAGACACGGATCGGCAAGCGGACCGCGCTCGCCGAGTGGGTGATGGCGTACGACATGCTCCAGGAGGGCCTGATCGACGAGGACACGGCGCTCCTGCGCGTGGACGCGAACCGGCTCGAGGAGCTGTTCAAGCGGACCGTGCAGGCCGCCGGGGCCACGCCGATCGCGACGGGCCTGAACGCCAGCCCCGGCGCCGCGACCGGCAAGGTCGTGTTCAGCGCGGACGACGCCGAGGCGTTGGCCAAGCAGGGCGAGCGCGTGATCCTGGTGCGCCGCGAGACGACGCCGGACGACTACCACGGCATGATCGCGGCGCAGGGGATCCTCACGAGTGCGGGCGGGACGAACTCGCACGCCGCGGTCGTCGCGCGCGGCGAGGGGATCCCGGCCGTGTGCGGCGCGGACCAGATCAAGCTCGATCTGGCGAGCCGGTCGTTCAACGCGAACGGGACGAAGGTCGCGCAGGGCGACGTCGTCACGATCGACGGCTTCACCGGTCACGTCTACGTCGGCGAGCTCCCGCTCGAGGACTCCGTGCTCGAGAAGGCGCGCGGAGGCGACGCCGCCGCGCGCGAGTCGAAGATCTGGAAGGCGTTCGAGCGGCTGATGTCGCACGCGGACGCCCGCCGCCGCCTCAAGGTCCGGGCGAACGCCGACACGCCGGAGCAGGCGGCGAACGCGCGCGAGCGAGGCGCCGAGGGCATCGGACTGTGCCGGACCGAGCACATGTTCCTGGGGCAGGAGCGGGTCGCCGCGGTGCAGCAGATGATCTTCGCCGAGACGCCCGAGGAGGAGCAGGCCGCCTACGATGTGCTGCTTCCGTTGCAGCGCAACGACTTCATCGGCATCTTCCGCGCGATGAGCGGGCTACCGGTGACGGTGCGGTTCCTCGACCCGCCGCTGCACGAGTTCCTGCCCAACCAGGTGGACCTGGCGGTCGAGGTCGCCCTCGGCCGAGAGCGGGGGCAGGACGTCTCGGAGCAGGAACGCGTGCTCCGCAAGGTGAACGAGCTCCACGAGGCGAACCCGATGCTCGGCCTGCGCGGCGTGCGCCTGGGCATCGTCAAGCCGGGTCTGTACGCGATGCAGGTGCGGGCGATCATCGAGGCCGCGGTGACCGTGAAGAAGGAGGGCCTGGACCCGCGGGTCGAGATCATGATCCCGCTCGTGGCCACGAAGGGCGAGCTCGAGCAGATGCGCGCCGAGCTCGAGCCCGTCGCCCGCGAGATCCTCGAGCGTGAGGGCGTCCGGCTCGACCACCTGCAGTGGGGCACGATGATCGAGGTCCCGCGTGCCGCGATGACCGCGGGGGAGATCGCCGAGGTCGCCGACTTCTTCTCGTTCGGCACGAACGACCTCACGCAGATGGGGTTCGGGTTCAGCCGCGACGACATCGGCAAGTTCGTCGGGATGTACGAGGAGCGCAAGCTCGTGCCGGCGAACCCGTTCGTCACCGTGGATCGGACCGGCATCGGCCGGCTGATCCGGCTGGCGGTCGAGGAGGGGAAGGCAGGGAACCCGGATCTGCACCTCGGGATCTGCGGCGAGCACGGCGGCGACCCGGCGAGCGTGACGTTCTGCCACGAGGTCGGGCTGGACTACGTCTCGTGCTCGCCGTTCCGGGTCGAGACCGCCCGCCTCGCCGCCGGCCAGGCGGTCGTCGGGACGGCCGAATCGGCCTCGAAGTGATCGGGGACGCGGGCCGGCTGTTCCTGTCCGCGGACGTCATCGAGCTCGCCGCCTACGCGGTGGTCGACGCCATAGCCATCAGGGCGCCCGAACGCTGGGACCAGGACGCCGAGGACGCCGCGTTCGACGCTCGGCAGCGCCGCTCCCGCAAGCTCGACGAGCTGCGGAGCGAGCGCGTGATCCCCGTCGGGCTCGCGCTGCTCGAACGCGCCGGCGAGCCGAGCCCCCGAGCCGCCGTCGCGGTCGTGACGCCGGAGGACCTGGTCGTGCTCGATGCGAACGCGGTGTCCGATCCCGAGACGGAGCTCGCGCGGATCCAGCGGGCGAGCGTGGTACGGCTCCGCATCGTGGACGGATCTGGCCGCGAGATCGCCGCCGGCGCATCCGACGTGATGCAGCTCGACCCCGAGCCTTGTGCGCTGGTCGTGGACCTCGACGGCGGGGGATCGGCCGCGTTCGGCTTCCGATCGACCGCGATCGCGCACGACGCCCGGACGGCTCTCACGGGCTACATCGGCCGCCGCACCGGGCCCTGACGAGGACGGGCACACGCGTCACGCGAGCTGGTCGTGCCGCGGACGGCGTGTCCGGACGACCGAGGGCCCGGAACGCGGAACGACGAAGGCCGGGCGCTGCGCGCCCGGCCTTCGACCGAACTCCCGTTCCCTACGACTCGCAGTTCGCCGCGACCTTGTCGTCCGCGTCCGAGACCGTGGTGTCGTTGCCCGTCCCGCAGGTCAGGCTGTCGGCGCCGCCGCCTCCGTTGAGTGAGTCGTCACCCGAGCCACCGGACAGGCTGTCGTCGTCAGCGCCGCCGAACAGCGTGTCGTTCCCGGCGTCGCCGAACAGGGCGTCCTTGCCCGCGAACCCGCGGATCGTGTCGTTGCCGGCGCCGCCCAGGATCTGGTTGTTGGCGTCGGTGCCCTCGAGGGTGTCGTTGCCGGCGCCGCCGATGATGTTCTCGACGTTCGACGCGACGTTGTCGCCCTCGCCGGCGGTGCCGTCGTTCGCCGCGTCGTCCAGCGTCACGCTGACGTCGGCCGTGGCGGTCCCGGTGAGGTAGGCGTACGTCACCGTGTCCTTGCCGCCGCCCCCGTCCATCGTGTCCGCCCCGGCGCCGCCGTTCAGCGTGTCGCGGCCGCCGCCGCCATCCATCGTGTCGTCGCCATCGCCGCCGAGCAGCGTGTCGGCGCCGAGGAGGCCGACCAGCTCGTCGGAGCCGCCGCCGCCGTTCAGGACGTTGTTGTTGTCGTCGTGCCCGGTCAGCGTGTCGTTGCCGGCGCCGCCGGTGATGTTCTCGACGTTCTTCGCGATGGTGTCTCCGCCGGGACCCGAGCCGCCCACCGTGGCGACGACCGCGGTGGTCTCGGCCGAGTAGTCCGCAGTGTCGAGGCCCTTGCCGCCGTTCAGCGTGTCGGCACCGTCGCCGCCGATCAGGACGTCCTTGCCCAGACCGCCGGAGAGCGAGTCGTCGCCCCCGCCGCCGATCAGGGTGTTGGCCTTGTCGCTGCCCGTGAACGTGTCGGTGCTGGGGCCGCCGAGGAGCGCCTCGACGTCAACGCCGATGGTGTCGCCGCCCGGCCCGCCGCCGCCGATCGTCGCGGTGACGCCACCGAAGCCCGCGTACGAGACCGTGTCGAACCCGGTCCCTCCGACGAAGACGTCCGCGCCGTCCATCCCGTCGAGCGTGTCGGCGCCGGGACCACCGTCCAGGCGGTTCGCGCTCGCGTTGCCGATCAGCGTGTCGTCGCCGGTCCCGCCGGTGATGTCCTCGACCGAGCCGTCGATGTTGTCGTTCTCGGTCGCTTCACCGTCGTTCGCCACGCCGTCGAGGGACACCGAGACGGCGTCCGAGCGGCCCGCGTAGCTCACGGCGTCGATGCCGGGCCCGCCGACGATCGTGTCGGTGTCCAGACCGCCGTTCAGCGTGTCGTTGCCGCCGGCGCCGTCGATCGAGTCCGCGCCGGCGCCGCTGTTGATGACGTTGTCGGCCGAACTTCCGGTGATCGTGTCGTCGGTGCCCGGCGTCGTGAGGTTCTCGACGTCGTCCATGATGTTGTCGTTCTCGGTACCCTCGCCGTCGCCCGGGTTGTTGTCGAGCGACACTTCGATGTCGAGCGTGCGGGAGCTGTAGGTGACCGAGTCGGTGCCGTCGCCACCGCTCACGACGTCGTCCCCGTCACCAGGGTTCATCGAGTCGTTGCCCGTGCCGCCGTCGACGGTGTCGTCGCCAGCTCCGGTGTTCAACGAGTCGTTATCAGCCCCTCCGCTGACCGCGACGTCGAGCGAGCTGATCGACACGAGCGTGTCGGCGAGATCGCCGAGGCTCACGTCGAAGCCGGTGATCCCGACACCGGTGCACTCGACCCGTCGCGAGGTCTCCTGGGTGCATCCGGTGCCCGCCGTCGCGCCGGCGTTGTCGATCACCGTGAACGGCGAGGCGTTGCCCGCGATCGTCACGGTGTTCTTCGTGGCGGCCGCGGCGTTGACCACGATCGTGTCTCCCACGACCGAGACCGACGACGCGGCGGCCGACGCCGATGTCGCCGGGAGGAACAGAAGTGCCAGGGTGGTCGCGAACGCGGCCGTCAGGACGCGTCGCGACATCCGGCTCCACGAGCTGGTGCGCATGTGCCTCCTCCTGCTCGAAGGACCTCGCCCAGGGCGAGGGCAACCCCCCTTGAGGTTTCGGCGTGACGCTACCATCGGGTTCTCGGCGCTTGAATCAGCCGAAAGGCCAATCCGGCATCCGCTGCGGCCCATGTCCTCGGGCACGGAATCCCCCGACGCCGGGTGCGATATCCCCGATCCGGGTGATTCCCTCCCGCCGGCCGCTCGGCTAGAGTCGCCCGCCTCCCCACCTCCCCCGCGCACGTAGGAGGTGGACCCCTTGGGCTCCTCGCCCGACCCGCATCGAGGCCGTCGCCGACGGCGCCTCCTCCCCGTCGTGACGGTCGTCGCCGCCCTTTCCTTGACCCCGACGCTGGTCGCGTGGCACTGGGCCAGGGCCGGCTGGCGCGACTGGCACCGCAACTACCCGGCGACCCCCACCGGGTTCAACCAGATCGTCAACCGATTCGGCCAGCCGTGCAGCGACGCGGCCTCGAGGATCCGGATGAGCTGGACGGCGGCCGACAACGGCCAGACGTACACGTTCCGGTTCCACCGGAAGCTCGGTGGCTACCCGACCGAGATGGTCCGCGACCAGGACGGCCGCTCGACGAACCTGGACAACGACGTGTACGGACACATCCAGAACGACCACCTCGGCCGGTTCGCGAAGAGCGGCATCTGGGGCTACGTCTGCCGGTACATCCGAGGCACCACGACGTGGAGCACGCACGCGTGGGGGATCGCGGTCGACATCTCGTCCGCGTACGAGCCGATGGGGCAGTGCCACAGCACGACCAACGAGAACTTCGCCCACATCTTCCGGCGCCACGGTTGGCGCTGGGGTCTCGATTTCTGCGACCCCATGCACTTCCAGTACGCGTACGGCTACTGACCGAGGGGAGGATCCGATGAGGAAGAGGTTGTTCGCGGCCGCCGTCTGGGCGGCGGGTGTGCTCGCCGCGATCGGAGGGCTGGCGACGGTCGGTCGCACCGATCCTGCGCCGGACGGCCCGAGCGTCGGGGCGAGGATGACCGAGGACTCGGGGGCCGGCGAGCTGCTCGTCGTCGTGCTCGGCGGGGTCTTCGAGACCCGGGCCGAGGCGCAGGCCGCCGCAGACGGGATGAGCTTCGGCGACGTGCAGGGCTACTACGTCGTGCCGGTGGCCCAGTTCCAGGGGTTCCGCGAGCAGCTGCCCGCGACCGGCGACCACGCGCTGGTGTCCGTGTTCCGGACCGAGGAGGGCGCGAACGAGTTCGCGGCGTTCGCTACCGCGATGGGGTACCCGGCGCAGATCCTGGAGCGGCGCGTGCGGAGCCTCGGCGGCCTGTACGCCGGGCTCGGGCAGGAGTCGGCGCCCGATGGCAGCGGCCCGCTCACGGATCCGATCCCCGCATCGCTGCCGTGAGCGCCGGCGCGCGGCTCGTGGGGAGCGTGCTCCTCGCGTCGCTCGCCGTCGCGTGCGGAGGGGAGGCCTCGCCGGACGACGAGACCTCCCCGGACCAGGAGCGGACGTGCGAGGCGGGGTTCACCACCCCGGAGGGCTTTCGGCAGATCGAGAGCTTCCGCGACCCCTACCCGGACCACGTCGGGATCCGGCTCGGGTTCATCGCCGACGACGGCCGCGAGTTCCACTACTTCGCCGGCATCCCGGGCGAGTTCGGCGAGGGCCTCCCGTCGGTCGGGGTCGTGACGGTCGCCCAGGGGCTCGAGGGTCCGCTGCAGGGGGCGGACGGGACGTGGGTGCTCTCGTGGCGGGCACCGGGGCCGTGCGGGGTCCGGGCCGTGCTCGGCACGGGGTTCACGCGGTCGTCGTTCCTCCGGACGCTCGAGCGCGCCGCCATCATCCCGGCGCAGTGACCGCCGGCCCGGTCGGATGCCCGCGTCCGGCCGGCCGGCGATCCCGGCCGAGTCCGTGGGAGGCCGGCCCGAGCGCTCGCGCGGGTGGGCGATACCATCGGCGGCCGTGGGGGTCGTCGGCCGTCATCCCGTCGTGTCCGCGCTCGTCGGGCTGCTCGCGCTCGTCGTGCTCGTGCTCGGTGCGACGGCGTGGGCGGTCTGGTCCGCCGCGCACACGGACGACGCCAGACGGATCGATCGTGCTGACGCGATCCTCGTGCTCGGCGCGGCGCAGTACCAGGGCGACCCGTCCCCAGTCTTCAAGGGGCGGCTGGATCACGCCCAACTGCTGTACGAGCAGGGCCGGGCCGAGCGGGTGGTCGTCCTGGGAGCGGGCCGGCCGGGGGACTCCTCGACCGAGGCGGAGGCCGGGCGTGGCTACCTGCTCGAGCAGGGCGTGCCGGCCGCGGCCGTCGTCGCGATCCCGGTGGGCTCCACCACGTTCGAGAGCATGGAGGCCGCCGCGGCCTGGATGCGGGACGGCGGCCTGCGTACCGCGTTCCTCGTGTCGGACCCGTGGCACAACCTGCGCGTGCGGCGTATGGCCTCGGACCTCGGGATCCAAGGCTACGTCTCGGCGACCTGGCACTCGGCCGCCCGCTCGGAGCAGACGCGCTTCGCGGGCTACGTCCGCGAGGTTTTCGCGTACGTGTACTACCGCATGGTGGGGGAGTGATCCCGACGCTCGGACCGGTCCGAGGGCCGCGCTAGGATGCCCGGCGTGATCGCCCCCCGCGAGCGCATCGAGCAGATCGAGCGCCAGACGCTGTCGCCCCATGCCACGCTCTCGGCAGCCAGCAGGGGGCGCGAGACCGAGGAGCCGCCCGACCCGCTGCGCACGTGCTTCCAACGCGACCGCGACCGGATCGTGCACTCGAAGGCCTTCCGCCGGTTGAAGCACAAGACGCAGGTGTTCATCGCGCCCGAGGGGGACCACTACCGCGTCCGGCTCACGCACACGCTCGAGGTCTCGCAGATCGCCCGGACGGCCGCCCGCGCCCTCGGGCTGAACGAGGACCTCACCGAGGCGATCGCGCTCGGCCACGACCTGGGCCACACGCCGTTCGGGCACCTGGGCGAGCAGGCGCTGACCCCGTTCCTCGACAAGCCGTTCCGGCACAACGAGGAGAGCCTGCGGATCGTCGACCACCTGGAGAACGACGGGAAAGGGCTCAACCTCACCTGGGAGGTCCGCGACGGCATCCTGCACCACCCGTGGTCGATGCCCGAGCCCTCGACGCCCGAGGGGCAGATCGTGCGGCTGGCCGACCGGATCGCCTACGTGAACCACGACGTCGACGACGCCGTCCGGGCGGGGGTGCTCCGCGAGGACGAGCTCCCGCGCTCGGCCCTCGACGTGCTCGGGCGCACGCACGCCGAGCGGATCAACGCGCTCGTGACCGACCTGGTGGAGCACAGCGCCGACCCGTCACACGTCCGCCTGTCCGAGGACGTCTTCGGGGCGCTCGACGTCCTGCGCGACTTCATGTTCGAGCGCGTCTACCTGCGGGACGAGGCCCGGTCCGAGCAGGACAAGGCGATCGCGCTCGTGCGCACGCTGTTCGCGTACTACCTGGACCACCCCGAGGAGGTGCCGGCGGAGTACCATCAGACCCCAGGGGACCTGCCCACCCGCATCGCCGACTACATCGCGGGCATGACGGACCGGTACGCCCTCCGGGTGTACGAGCAGCTCTTCCTTCCCCAGGGCTGGTTGCTGTAGGGGACGGGGGAGCGATGGCTGGCAAGATCCGGCAGGAGGACCTCGAGGCGGTCCGCGAGCGGACCGACATCGTGAAGCTCGTCTCGGGCTACCTCACGCTCAAGAAGTCCGGCCACGACTCCTTCAGCGGCCTGTGCCCGTTCCACACGGAGAAGACGCCCTCGTTCTCGGTCTCACCCAGCAAGGGCGTCTTCTACTGCTTCGGCTGCGGCGCCGGCGGGGACGCGATCAAGTTCCTGCGTGAGGTCGAGCACCTGGACTTCGCCGAGGCCGTCGAGCGCCTGGCGAAGGAGGCCGGCGTGACCCTGCGGTACGAGGGCGACACGCCGGCCGAGCGCCGGGCGGCCTCGCGGAAGCAGGCGCTGCATCGGGCGAACGAGGAGGCGTTCGACCTGTTCCAACGGATGCTCCTCGAGGGCCGCGAGGCCGAGGAGGCGCGCGCGTACCTCACGTCCAGGGGCTTCGAGCGCGACGCGTGGGTCGAGTTCGGCGTCGGCTACGCGCCGGGGTACCCCGACTTCCTCCTCCGTCGCCTGTCCAAGCGCCTGTCCTCGGAGATCCTCGTCGAGGCGGGCCTCGCGATCCGCGACAACGAGGGCAACGTCCGTGACCGGTTCCGCGGCAGGGTCACGTTCCCCGTGCACGACCTCTCGGGCCGGGCGGTGGGCATCGGCGCGCGGGTGCTCCCGGGCGGCCGCGACGAGGGGCCGAAGTACATGAACTCGCCCGAGACGCCCGTGTATCGCAAGGGCGAGGTCCTCTACAACCTCAACCGCGCGAAGGCCGCCGTCGCCCGCAGCGGCGAGGTCTTCCTGGTCGAGGGGTACACCGACGTCATCGCGATGGCCCGCGCCGGGGTCGAGAACGCGGTCGCCACCTGCGGCACCGCGCTCGGCGAGGGCCACTTCCGGCTGGCCTCGCGGTTCGCGCAGCGGATGGTGCTGGCGTTCGACTCGGATGAGGCCGGCGCGCGGGCGGCCGAGCGCGCGTACGCGTTCCTCGAGACCTTCCCGGTCCAGCCGGTCGTCCTGATCCTGCCGGAGGGCCTGGACCCGGCGGACTTCGTCCGCAAGCACGGCGGTGACGCGCTCCGAGAGCTTGCCGCGGGGGCGAAGCCGCTCGTCGAGTACATGATCCGGCGCACGGTCGGCCGGCACGAACTCACGACCGTCGAGGGGCAGACGGCCGCCGTGGCGGCGACGCTCCCGGTGCTCGAGGGGCTGAGCGACCCCGTCCGCCAGAGCGAGTACGCGCACCTGCTGGCCGAGCTCGCGGACGTGACGGAGGGCTCGGTCGTGCTCGCGCTCGAGCGTCGGATGGCGGGCAAGCCGGTCGAGCTCGAGAAGACCGTGAAGCGCGCCTCGGCCCAGGAGAAGGTCGAGCGCGAGATGCTCCGCATCCTTGCGCGCGATCGGGACGCCTACCGGGAGTTGGCTCCGCGCCTGCGGGACGAGCACTTCCAGACCGCCGGGAACCGGAAGCTGTTCGCGGCGCTCGTCGCCGCGGCGGGCGACGTCGGGTCGCTCGTGGCCTCGAGCGAGGACGAGAGGCTCGTGCGCGGGGTCTCGGCGCTGACGCTGGAGCCGCTGGAAGGGGAGCCCACCGCCGAGTACGCGGGGGACGTGTGGGCGCGGCTGCAGGAGTTCATGCTGCGCCGCCGCAGCGCGCAGCTCCGGCAGCGGCTCCAGAAGCTGAACCCCACCACCGACCCGGGGTACGACGAGCTCTTCCAGGAGCTCATCGCGACGGACGGCGAGCTCCGGCGCCTCCGGGACCGCGGAGGCGTCCCGGCCTGACGGCGGGTCGAAGACAAGGGGTCGTCGCCGGTGTCATCTCGTACACTTCCCGGGCGTTCCAACCCCCGTGCGATCTCGACCCCCGTGGTCCGGCCGCAAGGAGCAGCATTGACGGAAGCCGCCCGCGACCTGGGCTTGGAAGAAGCGAAGGAAGCGATCGCCGCACGCGGGCGCGAGCGGGGCTTCGTCACATCCGAGGATCTGCTCGAGGCCGTTCCGGTCGACGACTTCACGCCCGAGCAGGTGGAGGAGTTCCTCACGCAGGTCGAGGAGCACCTGCGCGGTGAGGGGATCGAGGTCATCGAGGTCCCCGGTGACGACTCGGATACTGCCGCCCAGCGCGCGATCGAGGTCGACATCCTCAAGGCGCCGACGAACGACCCGGTGCGGATGTACCTCAAGGAGATCGGCAAGGTCCCCCTGCTCACGGCCGCGCAGGAGGTCGACCTGGCCCGCCGGATCGAGGCCGGCGAGTTCGCCACCGAGCTGCGCGAGGCGATCGAGGACGAGGGCAAGACCGACACGAAGCAGCTGCGCCGCGTGGTCGAGGCCGTGATCGCGATACGCGACCACCAGTTGGAGAAGTTCGGCAAGGTCGAGGGGATCGGCCGGGCCAGGATCGGCAAGACCTACCGGCCGAAGACGCGCGAGGACCTGGACGACTTCCTGCGCCGCGTCGAGCGCGACGGCCAGCTCGCCAAGCGCAAGCTGATCGAGGCGAACCTGCGTCTGGTGGTCTCGATCGCCAAGCGATACGTGGGCCGCGGCATGCTGTTCCTCGACCTCATCCAGGAGGGCAACCTCGGCCTGATCCGCGCGGTCGAGAAGTTCGCCTATTCCAAGGGCTTCAAGTTCTCCACGTACGCCACGTGGTGGATCCGCCAGGCGATCACGCGTGCGATCGCCGACCAGGCGCGCACGATCCGGATCCCCGTGCACATGGTCGAGACGATCAACAAGCTCGTGCGGATCCAGCGTCAGCTGCTGCAGGACCTCGGCCGCGAGCCCACGCCGGAGGAGATCGGCAAGCAGATGGGGATCCCCGCCGACAAGGTCCGCGAGATCCTCAAGGTCTCCCAGGAGCCCGTCAGCCTGGAGACGCCGATCGGCGAGGAGGAAGACTCGCACCTCGGGGACTTCATCGAGGACTCGGACGCGGTCGTGCCCGTGGACGCCGCCAGCTTCATCCTGCTGCAGGAGCAGCTCGAGTCGGTCCTGCACACGCTCTCCGAGCGCGAGAAGAAGGTGATCCAACTGAGGTTCGGGCTGCTCGACGGCCATCCCCGCACGCTCGAGGAGGTCGGACGAGAGTTCGGGGTCACGCGCGAGCGGATCCGGCAGATCGAGAGCAAGACCCTCAGCAAGCTCCGCCACCCGAGCCGCAGCCAGAAGCTCCGCGACTACCTCGAGTAGCCGACCGGCTCAGTTCAACGACACGTCGTCGACGTTGGCTTCCAGCCGCCGCTGGATGCTCGCGCGGGCCCGCCGGATCGCCTCCAGCCCCCGCTCGCCCGTCAGGTCCACCACGCGTCGCCGGATCCCCTGCGCCGAGGGGTGCCGCGCCATGGAGCCGGCCATGCCGCGAGCTTCGCGCCGCACCTGGACCTCCGTTTCCTCATCACGGAGCCACGAGGCGGCGGCCCAGCCGAGCGCGAACCCGACGACGGCTCCGGTCACGAACCTCATCGCACGCGCTCCATCCCTTCCCTTGCGAAGCGTAGACCATCCGTCCGAGGGCCGCTGATAGACTGCCTCGGCTCTTTCCGGGGTAGCTCAATTGGCAGAGCGGCGGACTGTTAATCCGTAGGTTGAGAGTTCGAGTCTCTCCCCCGGAGCGAGTGAAGCCACAGGTAGAGGGCCGGTTGCGACCGGCCCTCTCTCGTTTCCTCCTGAGGCCCGACGGTTCGATCTGGTGATTCCGTAGCCGCCGCGGCGTTCGATCCCGATACGCACGTCGAGGATGCGGCTGTCGCGTCCCGCACGCGTGACGTGTCCCGACTGGCTTCGGGCCCTTCGTCCCTGGACGGACAACGCCGCTCGGGTCGAGCCCCAGAGATCGACCCTAGCCGCGCCGCGCGACATGCCGTCGATCGGTCAGGAGGTGAGGTTGGGCGAGGTCGGAGACCGGGTGACGCTGCGGGGGGACGAGCGAACTGGACGAGGAGGGCCGCTCATGAGGAACACCAGATGGGCCCGGAGCCTGGTCACGTGGGCCGTGGCCGGGCTCGCAGTCTGGACGTTGGCGACCCCGGGGGCGATCGCCGCCGGCACGCTGACGAAGAAGGAGGTCAAGCAGATCGCCACGAAGGTGGTTAACTCGAAGATCCACGGCATCAAGATGTGGCGCTTCCTCCACCAGGCCGACATCAATACCACCGACCAGGTGATCGGCACGTTCGGCCCCATCACGCTGAAGGCCACCTGCGACGGATCGGGCGTGCCCACGCTGCGCGCGAGCTGGTCGACACAGGTGAACCACATGACGTTCGACGGTGCGGGCGGGCAATTCGGCAACGCGAGCGTCGCTGCCGGCGCCACGATCAGCATCGGATCCGGTCAGTTCGGGAGCGTGGGCCACGCAGAGGCCGTGTCGTTCTCGAGTCCTCATGTGCATACGTCGGTCGAGTACTTCCTGCGCGACACCCCGGCGCTCGGGCAGGACAGGTGCTTCTTCTCTGGTTTCGTCACGGTCAAGTGAGCATCGGAGGTTCCCCGCGGCTCCGCTGACTGCATGCGTGCCGCGGTGACGACCCCGGAGGGGCGGTCGACGACCGCCCCTCCGTCATCCAGCGAGGATGTTGGAACCACCGCGGATGCGAACGAGCAGACCGTCTCGGCGGGGTCCAGCTCGCTGTCGTACGACGCGGCGACAGACACGTACACGTATGTCTGGAAGACGCAGAAGGGATGGGGAGGCACCTGTCGGCAGTTCGTCATGAAGCTCGGACCAGGGCCCGGTCCACGTCGCCGACTTCCAGTTCAAGTAGAAGGCTTGGCCCGTCCGATCAGGTGCCGACGTAGGCCGCGAGGTGCTCGCCGGTGAGGGTG
>DASTPT010000027.1:0-3089 GCA_035762085.1 Actinomycetota bacterium
AGACGCGCGAGGAGGCGGATTCCCTTGCCGGCGACCTGGGCGCCACGCGCTGCACCGAGCGCGCTGCCGGGCCGTACGCCGATGTCGATGGCTTGGCGGCTGTGCGGTGGGGAGCGCAGGCGTCGGAGTTCTGCCGCGAGCGCGACAAGGCGTTCGGCCGCCTTCGCCCTACCGACCTGGCCGGCTTCGAGGCAGTCTCAACTCGCTGGCTGCGGCAGATGAGGCTGCTCGCCACCCCGAAGCAGTACGCGCGCGAGATCGAGCGCTTCCTGCACATGTACGCGCAGTCGTCGCAGGCCTCGAGACGAGGCGCCATCGAGGAAGCGAACCGACTCGTCAGAAAGAGCACCGGCCTCATGTACGAGGTCGGCTTCACCATCGGCTTCGATCGGTTTTGCTCGGCGCGGCCGGAGTAAGGGCGTTTAGGGACTGAACGGGAAATCCTGCTGGCCGCCGGGCGCTCGAGCAGCTGGGGCAGAGTGCGGCAGGCTGCGAACGATATGGTGCGGGCGGCGGCTCTTCCCCTCTTGCCGCCTGGCAGGACACACGAGGGCGCCCGCAAGTCCGGGGGCGCCTCCTCATTAGCGCGTGACCCGGGTAACACGATATGGGACAACGGGGCTAGTCGCGCTCCTGGTCGAAGCCCAAGTGCCGACGGGACGCGGCCGATCCGGAGGCTCGACGCCCGGGCGTCAGGAGGTCGAGCCTCCCTTTCTTTTTCAGTCTGGCATGCAGAGCCTTGCGAGCACACCACCTTAGAAGGTGGGAAGCGCTCGCCGAGCTCGTCCACCGCCGCGGGCGCGAGTCCCTCGGCACCCCTCTGCCGGTGAGTATCCTCATCCCGGCGATGATTGAGATCGAGGGCAAGCAGGTGTTCACCGAACTCGAGGAGCTCGTCGATCCTGGTCATACAGCGTTGGTCGTGGTCGACATGCAGCGCGACTTCTGCACGCCCGGCTGGGCCTTCGATCGTCTCGGCGTCGACATCTCGATGTACCCGTCGATGATTTCGCGGCTCGTGCGCATGATCGAGGGCGCGCGGGCCGCTAACGTTCCCGTGATCTACATTCAGATGACGGTGCTCCCCAACCGGGCGAGCGAGTCGCCGGCTCAGATTCGCTTCAACCTCCGGCTGCACCTGGCGAGCCACGGCGAGGTCGAGCCGCTCCGGTACACGGCCGACGGCTCGGAAGGCCAAGCGATCATCGATGAGCTTGCCCCCCAGCCGGACGATCTGGTGGTCAAGAAGTACCGGTCGAGCGGCTTCTGGGGCACGAATCTCGACTTGCTGCTGCGCAGCAATGGCATCAAGTCCGTCGTCATGACGGGCTGCACGACCGAGGGCTGCGTCGAGTCGACCGCGCGAGACGCGCTCTTCAACGACTACTACGTGGTCGTCGCGGAGGACTGCGTCGCCAGCGACGACCGAGCGCAGCACGAGGCCTCGCTGCTGCTGATGCGCCACCGCTTCGACCTCGCGACTGCCGACGAGATCCTCGGCATCTGGTCGGCGCAGGGAGCCAGCCCCCGAAGCCGAGCTGCCTCCGCAACGGGCTCCGGATACTAGGCGCGCGGACGAGGGTCCTGCCCGCGACGCGCCGGTCGATAGAGACGACTGCCATCACGGGTTCCAAGTACGAAGGTCTCAATCCCCGAGCACTTGCTCGGCGAAGCTCTTCGCGATGTCCACCCTGCGAGCGAACCAGACGTCGTCGAGGCCCTGTGCGTAGTCGATGAACCTAGCCAGGGCGTCGCTGCGGGCCGGCTGCCCGCTGAAGCGCGGGTGGAGCCCGATGGACATCATGCGGGCGCAGTCGTCGCCGTCGGCGCGCAATCGGTCGACGGTGGCCTTGGCGTACTCGAGGAAGTGCTCGGGGCTGCCGTAGCCCTGTGCGAGCACGTAGCGGGCGTCGTTCACGACCAGGGAGTACGGCACCACCAAGTGCTGCGTGCCGTTCACGCGCGTCCAGTAGGGAAGATCGTCGTTGTAGCACTCCGAGTCGTACAGGAAGCCGCCCTCCTCCACGAGCAGCTCGCGGGTGTTGACGCTCATCTCGCGGCAGTACCACCCCAGAGGCCTCGTGCCCACGGAGAGCTCGATCGACTCGACTCCGAGCCGGATCGCCTCCGCCTCTTCCTCCCGGGTCATCTCGAAGTGGTTCGACCAGCGAAAGCCGTGGCCGGCAGCCTCGTCGCCGCGCGCCGCCAGCTTGCGTGCCACCTCCAGGTTGCGCTCGAGCGCTACGGCGGCCGCGAAGAACGTCACAGGCACCCCGGCCGCGTCGAAGATCCGGAAGAGCCGCCAGATCCCCGCCCGTGACCCGTACTCGTACACTGACTCGACGCAAAGATCCCGGATCCCCTCCAGATGGAAGGGGATCTCGTGCAGCACGTCGTTCTCGCCGTCCCCCATCGGGAAGGATTTCTCGGAGCCCTCCTCGTAGTTGACGACGATCTGCACCGCGACCTTCGTCCCGCCAGGCCAGCGCACGACCGGCGGGTGCTCTCCGTAGCCAACGACCTCCCGGGGCGGCCCCTCGACCTCCCGATCCTCCCTCACGAAGAACTGCTGATTCATGTCGAGCCTCCCCGTTCGGCCAGTGCCAATCGACCCCGTAGGGTAAGCGGGTTGATCAGCTTTCGTCGCCGCCGATAGTCGCCGCCGTCTTCGGCGGAGGGTGACGACACGATCGCGGCGGGTCAGAACGGGGTCGGCCTAATTGCCGACGGCGACGCGGACGTCATGTTCTCGCCGGAGACGTTCTCGCTCGAATCCAAGCCTTGGGCGGCATTGACTACGTCAACGGCCGCGGAGGCTTCGGCGCCGGGCTTGCGTACCTCGGGTCCGCTCGCGGTCGACGGCGGCCCCAGGGGACGACGAGCTCCTGGGCGCTGCTTCGCCGGCGACGTCCTGCTCGGAGCGGGCGGCGATGACCAGGTGAGCGCCCGCATGATCGAACGCTGGCGCGACGACAAGATGCGGGACGGCCTGTCCCGCCGCAACGCGGTCAAGCTCGTGACGGTGCGGCACTCGATCTACACGCGAGCGGGCAAGGTCTACCGCGTGCTGAGAACCCGGCCGCCGAGGT
>DASTPT010000028.1:0-38816 GCA_035762085.1 Actinomycetota bacterium
CGAGCGCGATCACCCGCAGGTAGTTGTCGCGCGAGCCCGCGTAGTACAGGGGGAACCCGTCGGGATCGCTCGTCGCCGAGCCCTTCGCCAGGTCGCCGGTCTGCAGGCTCGAGCGCACCGGCTCGCCGGTCTCGCCGTCCAAGAAGTGGTACGCGCCGTCGTACGCGTTCACGCGGACCTCGATCCTGCCCTTCTCGTCCACGACCACGTTCGGCTGGCCCGTCCACCCCGTTCCACACCAGGTCTCCGTCTCGTTCCCCACCGTCGAGTCGCTGCACAGGCTGCCGGACCGCGGGTACCGCCACAGGATCTCGGGCTGCCGCCGAGGGATCGGGCCCTCGCCGTAGTAGGTCCGGGTCGCATTGCCACGGAACGTCGTGATGCCCTCGAACGTGGTGTTGATCGGTCCGGGCGTCGGGGTGGGGCTCGGGGACGCGGAGGAGCTCGGCGACGGCGAGAAGGAGGCGCTCCCGCTCGGTGACGGCGAGATGGAGGGTGATCGCCCGGTGGCCACGGGATCGTCTCGCTCGAGGATCGACCACCCCACCGCCCCGGCGGCAGCGACGGCGAGGAGAGCGACGGCGCCGAACGGGATCCGCGCTTGCGTGGCGTGACGTCCCCGGCGGGCCATCGTCCCCGTCCCGCTACACGGGACCCTTCGATCCTGGGTACGAGCCGAGCACCTTCAGCATCGAGGTGTGCAGGCGCGCGGCATCGAACGCCGCCAGCACGTCCGGGTCCTCCCCCGATCGCTCGATATCCACGTAGAAGACGTACTCGAACGGCGCCCCACGGCGCGGCCGGGACTCGAGCTTGACCAGGTTGATCCCCCGATCGGCGAACGGTTGGAGCGAGGACAGGAGCGAGCCCGGGCGGTCCGCCACGGCCATGACGAACGAGCACTTGTCCGGTGTTCCGAGCTCCGCGTCGCGCGTGCCGATCACCGCAAACTTCGTGAAGTTGTCCGGGTAGGTCTGGATCCGTTCGGCGAGCACGGTCAGCCCCAGCCGCGCCGCGGCCTCGACGCTCGCGATCGCGGCCTCGTCGACCCTGCCGGCCTCGGCGACCAACCGCGCCGCCCCCGCCGTGTCGTGGACCGGGACCGGCGTGATGTGGTGCACGGCGAGGAAGTCCTCGCTCTGCGCGAGTGCCTGCCAGTGCGAGTAGGCGCGCTCGATGCCCTCGAGCCGGGCGCCCGGCGGCGCCAGCAGCGCGTGGTCCACGCGCACGACGATCTCGCCCCAGATCTCGACCAGGCTGCTGTTCAGCAGCAGGTCGTAGGTCTCGTTGACCGAGCCGGCCTGCGAGTTCTCGACCGGGACCACGCCGAAGTCCGCCTGGCCACTCGTCACGCGCGAGAACACCAGGCGCACGGTGTCGCACGGCATGCCCTGCGCGTCCGGGAACGACGCGCGCACGGCGATCTCGCTGTACGCGCCGGGCTCGCCCTGGTAGGCGACGTCCATGGCGAGCAGCCTAGCAGCAGCCTCTCGGCCGACGGTCTCGGATCAGAAGGTCTCGAGGAACCGGATGATTCCGGGACCCATGACGACGACGAACAGCGACGGGAGGATGCAGAAGATGACGGGGAAGATGATCTTCACCGGGATCTTCTGGGCGATCTCCTCGGCGCGCTGACGCCGCTTCACGCGGAGCTCTTTGGACTGCGCGCGGAGCACGTTCGAGATGCTGACGCCGAACAGATCGGCCTGGATCATCGACAGCACGAAGGCGTTCAGCTCGGGGACGTTGGTCCTGTCGCCCAGGTGCCGGAAGGCGTCCGAGCGACTCACGCCGATCTGCATCTCCTGCAGCTGCCGCGCGATCTCCTCGGCGAGCGGACCCGGGACGTTCTTCACGACCTGCGAGAGCGCCGCGTCGAACCCGAGGCCCGCCTCGACGCTGATCGTGAGCAGGTCGATCACGTCCGGGAGCTGTCGCTGGATCGCCTTCTGCCGGGCCTTGGCCATGTTGCCGACGTACGCGCCCGGGAGCAGGTAGCCGATGAACGCGAGGATCACGACGAAGGCGATCTTCCAGACCCCGTCGATGGGCAGGACGAGCCCCAGCGCGAGCGCGACCAGCAGGCCGCCGATGCCGCCGACGATCTTCAAGGCCGCGATGCGCTCCGCGTCCCAGCCCGTAGGGGTGCCCGCGTACAGCAGGAGCTGTTCGAGCCGTTTCGTGGAGTCGAACGGTGTCAGCCGCCGCAGGTGGGTCCCGACCCACGAGCCGAGCGGCACGAAGATGCGGTCGACCGCGGACCCGCGGAGCTCTTCGTCCCGCAGGTTGACCGAGTCGGACACGTGACCGATCTGCGCTTCGAGCAGGGTCATCGGGCGCGAGCGCTCTCGCGCGCCCATGTCGACGATGACGCCGACGAGGAAGATCGTCATGAACGTACCGACGAGCGCGACGAGCAGCCAGATCTCAGACATCGATCTTCACCAGCCTCGTCATCCAGAACACCCCGGCGCCGATCAACGCGACGCCGACGACCAGCATCACCAGCCCGAGGTCGGTCGTGAACAGGAGCTTCACGTAGTCCGGGTTCACGATCGCCTGGTAGATCAGCAGGAGGATCGGCAGCGCCGTCAGGATGGCGATCGAGTACCGCCCCTCCGCCGAGAGCACCTTGATCTGACGCCGGATGTACGCGCGCTCCCGGACCGTGTTCGCGACGATGTCGAGGACCTCCGCCAGGTTGCCCCCGACCTGCCGCTGCACGTTGATCGCGATGACCGCCCACTTCAGGTCGTCGCTCCCGATCCGGTCGGCCATCGCAATGAGGGCGTCGTCGATCGGCCGGCCCAGCCGGATCTCGGCGACCACCCGCTGGAACTCGTGGTCCGAGGGCTCGCCGATCTCCTTGGACACCGTGTCCAGGGCCTGCAGGAAGCTGTACCCGGCACGCAGCGAGCTCGCGAGCACCGACAGCGTGTCGGCCAGCTGGTCGTTCAGAGCGTTCTGCCGCTTCTGGAGCGCCCGCACCACCCAGAAGTACGGCACGAGCGCGAAGATCGCCGCCACGATCAGCGCGAAGACGATGTTCCCGAGGAGCAGCCCGCCGAACACCGCCCCGGCGATCGCCGCCAGGACGGTCATCGTGATGAACTCGCCCGAGAGCATCGGCATGCCGGCGCGCTCGAGGCGCTCGTCCAGCGAGGCGCTGAACCCGGTGGCCACCGCGAACCGCTGCCCGACGTCGGCCAGCTGGCTCGGCACCCACCGCGTCGAGTCGCCACCCTCGACGGTCGGCTCCTCGCGCTTGCGGCCGCGCCCCAACCTGCGGGCGAGGCTCATCTCGCGCTTCTTCCGCACGCTCCCCCCGACCAGCATCGTCGCGAGGACGAACGCGGCCACGAAGACGGCCGCGAGGATGACGAGCAGCCCGAGGTCGGAGCCCCAGAGAGACGCTGCGACCATCGTCACGCCGCTCGCCCCCCCGGGATCGGAGCGAACACCTCGGCCGGTACCGAGATGCCGCGCTCGGCCAGCTTCTCGATGAACCGCGGCCGCAGACCGGTCGAGCGAAGGTTGCCGAGGAAGCGCCCGTTCTCGTCCAGGCCCGCGCCGTAGTCGAACAGGAACAGGTCCTGCATCGTGATGACGTCGCCCTCCATGCCCACGATCTCGGTGACGTGGGTGATGCGGCGGGTGCCGTCCTTCATGCGGTTCTGGTGCACGATCACCTGGATCGCCGAGGAGATCTGCTCGCGGATCGCGCGCACGCCGAGGTCCATCCCGGCCATCATGGCCATCGTCTCCAGACGCGCGAGGGCGTCCCGGGGCGTGTTGCAGTGGATCGTGCTGATCGAGCCGTCGTGGCCCGTGTTCATCGCCTGCATCATGTCGAGCGTCTCGGCGCCACGGACCTCGCCGACGACGATGCGGTCCGGCCGCATGCGCAGGGCGTTGCGGACCAGGTCGCGGATCGTGACCTCGCCCTTGCCCTCGATGTTCGGCGGGCGGTACTCGAGGCGGACCACGTGCGGCTGCTGGAGCCGGAGCTCGGCCGCGTCCTCGATCGTGATGATCCGCTCGTCGTCCGGCAGGAACGACGAGAGCACGTTCAGCGTCGTCGTCTTGCCGGCGCCGGTCCCGCCCGAGACCAGCATGTTCAGCCGGCCGCGCACGCAGGCCTCGAGCAGGTCCACGACCGGGCGGGTCAGCGTGCCGAACGAGATCAGGTCCTCGGCGTCGTACGGATCGGCCGAGAACTTGCGGATCGAGAGCGCGGGGCCGTCGATCGCGAGCGGCGGGATGATCGCGTTCACACGCGAGCCGTCGGGAAGACGCGCGTCGCAGTAGGGCGACGACTCGTCGATCCGTCGCCCGATCTTCGCCACGATCTTGTCGATCGTCCGGCGCAGCTGGGCCTCGTCGTGGAACTTCGACCCCGTCCAGTACAGCTTCCCGCCGCGCTCGACGTAGATCTGGTCCCACCCGTTCACGAGGACGTCGGTGACGTCCGGGTCGCGGATGAACGGCTCGAGCGGCCCGAGGCCCAGCACGCTGTCGCCGATCTGCCGGACGATCAGGAGCTTCTCCTGGGCCGACAGGCCCGGCTCCTCCTCGTCGAGCAGCTCGCGCAGGCGCTGGTGGACCAGGCCCTCGAGCTCGGTATCGGACATCGACGCGTCGTACAGACGCGGGCCGAGCACCTCGACGAGGCGCTCCTGCACGTGGACCCTGATCTCGGCGATCCGGTCCTTCTGCTGAGCCTTGGCGAGACGATCGGCGAGCGACATCTTCCCTCCTAACGACGCCGGAACAGGCCGTGCCGCTTCCGATCCGCGGCATCCATCTCGACGACCTGACCGGCCTGGGTCTGTTCGGCCACACCTGCGAACCGCTTGGCGAGATCTCGGATGCTGAGCGAGACCTCGGACGAAGGCTCCTCGAGCACCACGGGACGGCCCTTGTTGAGCGACATCGGGACCAGCCGGCTCGACGGGACCATCGTGTCGACCTCGATCTTCATGACCCGTTCGACGTCACCGGCGTCCAGCCCGACCTTGCTGTCGGCCCGGTTGAGCACGATGCGGAAGCGCTCGCGCGGCAGGCCGATCGTGAGCAGGGTCTCGAGCGCCTTCGACAGGTGCTTCACGCCGACGACGTCCAGGCCCGTCACCAGGCAGATCGCGTCGGACAGGTCGAAGCACGCGAGCGCCAGGTCCGTGTAGTCGGCGGACGCATCCACGATCACGAAGTCGAAGTTGTTCCGGAGCGTCCGCAGGTACTTGCCGATCGCCTCGCCGGCGGGCGGCTGCATCGCCGGGTCGGGGACCGCCCCGAACGCCCACAGGTGGTCGCCCACCCGCGTGGACGAGGCGAACACCTGCTCCCGGTCGGCGCCCTCGCCCAGGCTGATGAGATCCATCACCTGACGCGTGGGCTCGAGCCCGAAGTACGAGAACACGTCGCCCATGTCGACGTCGAGGTCGACCACGGCCGTGTCCTTCCCCGACTGCTCGGCGATCGCGGCCGCCAGGTTCGTCGTCAGGAAGGTCTTGCCCGTCCCGCCCTTCGAGGAGAAGACCGAGACCACCATGCCGCGATGCGCGGGCTTCTCGGCCAACGTGCCACGGACGGAGCGCAGGTTCTCCGCCCACAGGATGGCGCGCTCGACCGCGTCGCGGAGCTCCTCGGCTCCCTGCGTCAGGTCGACGACGTCGCGGATGCCCGCGCGCATCGCGGCCGGCAGCAGGCCGTTCCACGACTTGTCTCGGACCATGACGATGGCGGTCATCGGGGCCGCCCGCCCGACGAACTCGGCCAGGCCGAGCGCGTCGGGCTCCTTGATCTCGGGCGAGAGCACCAGGACGTTGACCGGCTCGTCCGTCTCGACGAGGATCTCCTCGGCGGCGGTCACGCTCTGGACCCAGCCCACGTCGTCGGGCTCCACCTCGAGCGCCCGCGCGAGGGTCGTGCGGAACGTCTGAGGCGTCCCAACGGCGATCACGGGGTGATCGGTCACTCGACGTTCCCCTTCGCCTTCGGCGGGTTCACGATGCCCTCGACCGTGAGCGGCTCGAGCTCGACGCCCTCGGCGTCCGGCGGCAGCAGCGCCAGGTAGACGCTCCCGTTCTCCAGCGAGTAGACGAACTTCTGCGCCTCGTCGGGCGTGAACGCCAGCGTCACGTTCATGTTGGCGGTCGTGTCCGGCTGCGAGTCCTCGTCACCGGTGACGTTCTGCTGCGGGATCACGACGCGCAGGACCTCGACCTGGGGCACGAGGACGACGGTGGCGGACGTCTGCTGGACGTTGCCGGTGACCGTGGACTCGTTGCCGCGCAGCTTGAGGGCGACGTCGTTGAACGTGGCGTACACGGTCACGTTGTCGCCGCCGGCCATGGCGGCGCCGACCGCGCGCGGCGACGCGAGCGACACGGTGATCGCCTGGTGGCCGTCCGGGATGCTCAGCACCCCGCCGGGGACCTTGGCGCCCTCGACGCGCGAGACCGGGATCTGCTCGCCCTGCACGATGAACACGTTGTTCCGCCGGTTGCGTAGCTGCGCGATGTCGGTGACGGCGCCCTCGACGAGGGTGTCGCTCCGAACCTCGACCGAGACGAACTGATCCTCGCTGATGAGCTGGTTCAGGTCGCTGTTCGCCGGGATGTCGACCTTCGAGACGATGACCCGCGTGAGCTCACCGCCCGTGCGCGCATCCTCCTTGACGCCGCGCGTGTACAGGAACACACCTGCGGTGGCGACGGTGGCCAGGATCAGGGCCAGCACCACCACGAGACCACGTGACCGCATCTGCTATCCCCCTTTATGTCCGTTCCGATGACCGATCCGATCGGTCGTCGTCCTCTCCCGTCACTCCACGAGTCGCACCGCGTTCAGACCGAAGCCCAATCCCGTCCCCGGCAGGAACCCACCGACGTCGCCGCCGATCCACTCCGTCTGGATGCAGAACAGCGAGGCGTTGTTCACCTCCGCTGGGATGTTGGTGCAGTGGTCCCGAGCCTGCTGCCCATGCCACGCCCCGAGGATCTTCAGCTTCACGAACCCCTCGACCGGGTACGCCTCCGAGCTGGGCGTGATGATCGGAGGTGCCTCGTCGCTCATGACCGGGAAGACCAGGGTCGGATCGGCGCTGGCCGCTCGGTCCTCGAGCGCATTGATGATGTTGTTCCCGAGCACACCCGGGGCGGCACAGACGTACGCGTAGCCGGGCGGTTCCGGGATGACCGCATCGAAAGGCGTCGGCGTTCCGCCCGAGACGATGTAGTCGATGGTCTCGCTCGCGCCTCCGCCGCTCGACTGGCAGCTCACCGGTCCAACGGTGCCGGGCGGCTGCGGCCATCCCTGCGGGAAGTTCAGGATCCCCCACTGACTCGCCGCCGCGCTGTTCCCGTTGGTGTTGTCGAACCAGAACGCGCACGCCGGCCCCGACGACCCCGGCGCCTGAGCGATGCAGGGGCCGAGCGCGCTCTCGTTGATGCGGATCGGCGTCGGGCTCGTGTAGCCCTGTGCCGGGCCCCAGACGGCCGCCGCCGTCGTCTCGATCGTCACGTCGTCGAAGCCGAGGACCGGCGCGACGAAGTACTCGACCACCCTCGAGTACGTCACCGTGACCTTCTTCAGATCGGAGGTGGCCAGATCCCCGCTCTCGCATTCGGGATCGATCGCGATGGTGACCGGTGTGGCCGCGGAGTCGTTGAGACCGGCGGTCGTGTTCGCGGCAGACGCCGCTGCGCCCGAGCCGTTCCCGGCCGCGCACTCCTGTGCCGCCGCCAAGGCTGCAGCGTCTGCAGCGTTCACCATGTCGCGACGGATCCCGACCGCGCGGCCGAGGTCGGCCGTGAGCGCCAGCATGCCGAGGAGCACCACCAGGGCCAGGCCGACGATGACCGCCACCGCGCCACGCTCGTCCCGGAAGCGCTGGGTCATTCGCATCGGAACGTCCCCGTGATGTCTCGGGTGATGACGTCCGGGAAGCCCGGAACGAGGTTGTTCAGGACGCCGGTCCCGAACTCCTGTTCCCACGACACCGTGACGTTCTTGCCGATCGTGGAGGTCCCGGTACACGCGGATCCCCCGCCCTCCACGCTGACGGAGACGGGATTGCTGCGCGTGTAGCCGCCCGGCAGCGCCGCGTCCACGCGGTCCGTGACGACGCACGACGAGAACCCGGCGGCCTGCGTCGCTGCGCACCTCGCGCCCTCGCGGGCGGCGCCCTGCATCACTTGGTACTCGCTCCACATGATGCCGAACTGGATGATCCCCACCACGAGCAGCGCGAGGATCGGGAAGATCAGCGCGAACTCGACGGCGACCGCGCCGTCCTGTCCGCATCCGCGGATCCTGTTCCCCTTCATCCCGACTGCTCCTCTTCGACTCGACTTCGTGAGCTCGTCGGCCCCTCACTCCCCTGGGCCCGGGAGTGAGCGGCCGACGGGCCGCCCCCTGACTCGCAGGATCTGGATCTAGCCGGTAACGCCACCGAGCTCGCTGGCGCTGTCGTTGAACACGCCAAACAGAGCCAACCCGAGAGCCGTGACCGCCGCGATGATGGCGAGAGCCACCAGGAAGAGCAGGAGGCCGTACTCCGTGGCCACCGCCCCGTCCTCACGCCGGAATCGGGCGAGCAGGTACGTAACACCCGCCTGAAGCGTGGAGATCATCTGTTCACCTCCTTCCAACGCGTCGCCGCCGTCGAGTTCTTTTCATGACTGGCTGGTACACAACGGTAGGGGCGCGCGGAGGCGCGCGGTATTCCGAATCCCACGGAAGACCCGTACGCGGTTCTACGTATCTCGTGCGCTTCCCTTCCCCGTCGCGGGACGGAGGATGGCTCATCGACGTGGCGTGGGCATGCGACGGATGCTGTAGGTGGCATCACGCTCACTCCAGGCTCCCTGCCGTCACCAGACCGGAGACGCTGGCCACCCGGACCGCGGCGACCCTCGTACCCACGCCGAGCTTGGCGTAGATGCGTCCCAGGTGGGTCGTGACGGTCCGCTCCCGGACACCGAGGCGCTCGCCGATCTCGCGTGCCGTGAGGCCCTCGGCCGCGACCCGCAGGACCTGCCGCTCGCGCTCGGTCAGCTTGGTCTCGACCTCACGGCGGCGCTCCAGGCCCTGCGCGATCTCGCGCACCCACTCGGACGGGGGCCCGACCAGCACCATCTCGCCCTCCGCCGCGTCCTGCATGGCCTGCAGGAACTCGAGCGGGTCGGCGTTCTTGTCGACGTAGCCGTCGGCCCCCATGAACAGCGCTCGCGAGATCGAGATCGCATCGGCTCGCGCGCCGCACCCCAGCACGGCGGTGCCCGGGTGGCGCTCGCGGATCGCCCGCATCAACCAGTAAGCGTCCCGGTCGCCCTCGAGCCCGAGGCCGATCAGGACGACGATCGAGCGGTGGCGGATCCGGCCGAGGCCCTCGAGCGCCTCGTCCGCCGTCCCCGCCTCGAGCACGACGTCCATGTCGGGGCGCTCGTCGATGAGGAGCGCCAGACCCGCGCGGACGACCGGCAGAGGGTCGACGAGGACGACGCCCAGCCGTCGCCTGAGGGACCGGGCCGGATGCGTACGTTCGAGCTCGAGCGTGCTCGCCACGTTCCCTCTATCGGCCGCGGATCCACCGGACTGAACCCCCTGCTCAAGACAGTTCGACGAGACCGATGGCCGTCGCCTTCGACACCGCCTGCACGCGGTTGCGGACGCCCAGCTTCCGGTAGAGCTTCGAGATGTGGGTCTCGACCGTGCGGGGGCTGAGGCCCAGCCTGGACGCCACCTGCTTCACGGTGACCCCGCGGCTCAGCAGGTCCAGGATCTGGAGCTCGCGCTGCGTGAGCACGGCCCGGACGTCCGAGGATTCGCGGGCCCGACGGGCCATCTCGCCCAGCATCGACACGGCGATCCGCTCCTGCTCGGGGGTGAAGACCCGCTCGCCGGCGGCCACGCGCCGGAGCGCGTCGGCGATGAACCGTACGCCGGCGGTCTTCTCCAGGTAGCCGTCCGCCCCCACCCGGATCGTCTCGAACACGGCCTGGTCGTCCGTCCGGCCGGTGAGCACGAGGATCTTGTCCGCCGTTCCCTCCGCGCGGAGCGTCCGGGCGACGTCGAGACCCTGCACCTTGCCCGGGAGCGACAGGTCGAGCACCACGACGTCGGGGCGGATCGTCCGGCAGGCCTCCACCGCGTCCTCACCCGTCGCGGCCTCGCCGGCGAGGGTCAGGCCGTCGGCATGCTCACACGCGAGCCGGACGACGCCCCGGAGCACGGGATGGTCCTCCACGACGAAGACCCGGACGTCCCCGGCTGGCCGGTCACGGGGCGAGGGACTCATCGGCCCGAAGGGTACCCGGCCCTCAGGCCGAGCGGGTCGTCGGCGCGAACCCGTACCGCCACGCCATCGTGACGGCCTCGAGCCGAGAGTGGACGCCGAGCTTCGCGAGGATGTTCTTCACGTGGCTCTGCACCGTGAGCGCGGTGATGCCGAGCCGCTCGGCGATCTCGGGGATCGAGCTGCCGGCGGCGAGCGCGCGCAGGATCTCGGCCTCGCGGGGGGTGAGGCGGCGCAGGCCCAGGCGGCCCGAGGGCGGCTCGCGCCCGGCCCGGAGCTCGGCGAGGACGGGGGCCAGGTCGGCCTCCGGCATGACGAACTCGCCCGCCGCGGCGCGCTGCACGACGTCCAGCACGTCCTCCACCGCCCGCGTCTTCGGCACGTACCCGCGGGCCCCGGCCGCGATGGCGTTCGCGACGATCGCCGGGTCCTCGAGGCCCGTGATCACGATCACCTTCGTCTTCGGGCACGCCTCGCGGATCCACCGCGTGGCCTCGACGCCGTCCACCTCGGGCAGATCGATGTCCATGAGGACCACGTCCGGCGCCTGTTCGCGACACATCCGGAGAGCCGTGTTCGCGTCCTTCGCGGCGCCCAGCAGGCGCACGTCGGACTGCTGCTGGAGCAGCAGGGTCAGTGCCTCAGAGAACATCTCGTGGTCGTCGACCACGAGGACGTCGATCACGTCGGGCTCCTCCTTCCCCAGATGTTTCGGCCGGGAGAGCCGAAGGTTTGAGCCGGCGGCCCGGATCGGCGCGGCTCGCGCGGTGGACGGACCGTGCGTACACTCGGCGCGGCGTGCGTGCGTGCCCCTCGTGCGGTGGAGCGAACCCGGATCGGGCTCGTTTCTGTGTCGCCTGTGGAGCCCCCTTGCGCGAGGACGAACGCCTCAGCGTCGAGCGCAAGCCGGTGACCGTCCTGTTCTGCGACCTCGTCGGGTTCACCGCGCGCTCGGACCGCGCGGATCCGGAGGACGTCAAGGAGACGCTGCGCCCGTTCCACGCCCGGATCTCGCGCGAGCTGGAGCACCACGGCGGCACCCTCGACAAGTTCATCGGGGACGCCGTGGTCGGCGTGTTCGGAGCGCCGGTGAGCCACGAAGACGATCCCGAGCGCGCCGTCCGGGCAGCGTTCCGTCTGCTGGACGCGATCGAGGAGCTCAACGAGGAGCATCCCGGTCTGGGCCTCGCGGCCAGGATCGGGATCGACACCGGCGACGCCGTCGTCTCCGTCGGACCGGGGCCGCAGACCGGCGAGCGGGTGACCGGCGAGGTCGCCACCCGCGCGGGCCTGCTCCAGGCGGCGGCGCCGGTCGGGGGGATCGCGCTCGGCGAGACGACCCACCGGGCGACGCGCGAGCTGTTCGCGTTCGAGGAGCTCCCGTCGGTCCCGGTACCCGGCCGGAGCGCTCCGCTCGAGGCCTGGCGGCCGATCTCGGTGTCCCGACGGCTCGTCCGCGAGCGCCCGAGGACGCCGTTCATCGGGCGCGAGGACGAGGCCTCGCTGCTGCGCGCCGCGTACCGCCGCACGGTGGGCGGCCCCTCCATCCAGCTCGTGACGGTGAGCGGCGAGCCCGGCATCGGCAAGTCCCGGCTGATCGAGGAGCTCGCCGAGGCCCTGGACCGGGAGCGCGACATCATCCGCTGGCGCGTCGGCCGCTGCCGCCCGTACGGGGAGGGCGTGGCGTTCGCGCCGCTGGCCGACATCGTGAAGGCCGAGGCCGGCATCCTGGACTCGGACCCGCCGGACGAGGTGCAGGTCAAGCTCTCCAGGGCGATCGACATCCTCGCCGAGACCGCGGTCGAGGGCGACTGGCTCAGGGCGCGGCTGCGCTCCCTGGTCGGGCTCGCCGACCGCGCCCCGGCCGACCGCGCCGAGTCGTTCACGGCGTGGCGCCGGGCGCTCGAGGCGATGGCCGCGCAGCACCCGACGATCGTCGTGCTCGAGGATCTCCACTGGGCCGACCCGGCGCTGCTCGACTTCGTCGGGGAGGTCGTCGACCGCTCGACCGCGCTCCCGCTCCTCATCCTGTGCGCCGCCCGTCCCGAGCTGTACGACCGGAGACCGACGTGGGGGGGCGGCACGCGCAACGCCACGGCGGTCTCGCTCCGTCCGCTCTCGGAAACCGAGACCTCGATGCTCGTCTCGGCGCTCGTCGAGCCCTCGGCGCTGTCGGCGGCGACGCGAACCACGCTGCTCGAGCGCGCCGGCGGGAACCCCCTGTACGCGGAGGAGTTCGCCCGCATGCTCGCCGAGCGCACGGCGGGCGACGGCGAGGTGCCGGTCCCCGACACGGTGCACGCCCTCATCGCCGCCCGGCTCGACACCCTCGCGCCCCGGGCCAAGTCGCTCCTCCAGGACGGATCGATCCTCGGCCGGACGTTCTGGACCGGCGCGATCGCCGCGATCGGCGGTCGCGAGCCGAACGACGTGGACGCCCACCTGCTCGAACTCGCGCGGCAGGAGCTGATCCGGCCGGTCCGGGCGTCGTCGGTCGCCGGCGAGCACGAGTACGCCTTCTGGCACCTGCTCGTCCGCGACGTCGCGTACGAGCAGATCCCTCGGTCCGAGCGCGGCGCCAAGCACCGCGCGGCCGCCGAATGGATCGCCCGGATCCCAGGCGAGCGGATGGACGACCGCGCGGAGGTGCTGGCCCATCACTACGGTCTCGCGGTCGAGCTCGCGGGCGGGGCCGCCGACGACGAGCTGCGTCGGAAGGCCGGCGGCGCGCTCGTGCTGGCGGCCGACCGTGCCCGTCGCCTCGATGCCGACGCCGCCCATCGTCTGATCGAACGCGCGCTCGATGTCCTGCCGGCCGGGCCGCCGGAACGGAGCGCGGCTCTCGTGCGTGCCGGTGAGATCGCCGCCACGCTCGGGCGGTTCGGGACCTCGCGCGTCCGGTTCGAGGAGGCGATCGAGGCGTACCGGGACCGCGGCGACACGGTCGCGCTCGGGGACGCGATCGCACGGCGCTCGCAGTCGGTGTTCCGGCAGGGGGACAGCCGGTACTCCCAGCAGCTGCTGACGGAGGCGGTCGACATGCTCGAGCTCGCCGAGCCCGGCCTCGAGCTCGCGCGGGCGTACGCGCGGCTGGCGGGCACGGAGCTCGCGCTCGGTCGCTGGGAGCCGTGCCTGGAGGCCGCGCGCCGATCGCTCGAGATCGCCGAGCGCCTGGGCCTGCCCGAGGAGCAGGTGCGCGCCCGACAGGCCCTCGGCGCCGCGCGGTGCGAGCTCGGCGACGAGGACGGCCTGGCCGACCTATGGGCCGCTCTGCGGCAGGGCACGCAGCTCGGCCTCGGCGAGGAGACCGTCGTGACGTACGGCAACCTCGCGTACCAGCTATGGCTCCGCGACGGACCCGGGATCGCGCTGCAGGCCGCGAACTCGGCCCTGGAGTTCGCCGAGGTTCGGGGGTTCGCCACCGAGGCGATGTGGATGCGCGGCGGTCAGCTCGAGGCGCTGTTCGACCTCGGCCGTTGGGACGAGGTTCAGGAGATCGCCCTCGGGATGGAGGCATGGGATCGGGAAGGAGGGGGCGGGCAGATCCGCACCTTCGCGGAGGTCTACCGCGGCGCCGTGCTCACGTTCCGAGGCCAGGTCGAGGAGGCCAGTCTCTTAGCCGAGGAGTTCCTGCCACGCGTGCGGATCCTTCACCGGGCCGAGTTCCTCGCGCCGGCCCTGGTCGTCGGCGCGACGAACGAGCTCGCGCGCGGTCACGTCGGGACGGCCGTCGACCTGATCCGCGAGTTCGTCGCGGGGACCGACGAGCACCCGAGCTTCCGGACCCATCACCTCCCCCAGGCCCTCCACGTCCTCGTCGCCGCGGGGGCGGAGACCGAGGGACTGCTCCCGGACGCCGCGCCGACGAACACGCGCGACCGCAACTCGCGGACGTCGGCGGAGGCGATCGTGGCCGAATCCCGCGGCGATCTCGAGGAGGCGCGGGAGCGATACGTCGAGGCCGGCGCGGCCTGGCTCGCGTTCGGCTCGGTACTCGAACTCGGGCACGCGCGGTTCGGCGAGGCCCGATGCGCCATGGCGCTGGGCGACCGAGAGCTCGCCGCCGAGCGGCTGCACGAGGCGCTGGACTGGTTCGGCAGGCTGGGCGCGGACCCGCTCGTCGCGGAGGTGGCGTCGGTCCTCAGGCCCCGCTGACCCGGGCGGTTCGCCGGATCTGCGGCAGACTGGCTCGATGAGCGACGATCGCCCGACGAACCGCCTGGCGAGCGCCACGAGCCCGTACCTGCTCCAGCACGCGCACAACCCCGTGGACTGGTACCCGTGGGGCGAGGAGGCGCTCGAGCGCGCCCGGCGGGACGACAAACCGATCCTGCTCTCGATCGGGTACGCCGCGTGCCACTGGTGCCACGTGATGGAGCGTGAGTCGTTCGAGGACGCCCAGACGGCGGCCCTGATGAACGAGCACTTCGTCTCGATCAAGGTCGACCGCGAGGAGCGTCCGGACGTCGATGCGATCTACATGGATGCGGTCCAGGCGATGACCGGCCACGGCGGCTGGCCGCTCACGGCGTTCCTCACCCCCGACGGCAAGCCGTTCTACGCCGGCACGTACTTCCCCAACGAGGACCGTCACGGCCTGCCCGCCTTCCGGAAGATCCTCACGGCGATCGCCGAGACATGGACCGCCCGCCGCGACGAGGCCGAGACGCAGGCGCAGCGCGTCGTCGACGCGATCGGGCGCGTGGGCAGCCTCCGAGCCTCGGGCGAGCCCCTCGACGAAGAGCTCCGGTCGAGGGCCTTCGGTGCGCTCCGGGGAGCGTTCGATCCGCGGTGGGGCGGGTTCGGAACAGCCCCGAAGTTCCCGCAGCCCATGACGCTCGAGTTCGTGCTGCGGGCGCACCTGCGCGGGACCGCCGACGCGCTCGAGATGCTGACGACGACCCTGGACCGGATGGCCGGCGGCGGGATGCACGACCAGGTGGGCGGCGGGTTCCACCGGTACTCGACCGACGAGCGCTGGCACGTCCCGCACTTCGAGAAGATGCTCTACGACAACGCGCAGCTCGCGCGGCTCTACGTCCGGGCCTGGCAGGCGACCGGGGTCGAGCGCTACCGCACCGTCGCCACCCGGACCTGCGACTACCTCCTGCGCGAGATGCAGCACCCGGCGGGCGGCTTCTTCTCCTCGCAAGACGCGGATGCCGAGGGTGTCGAGGGGCGGTCCTTCGTGTGGTCGTGGGACGAGCTCGTCGGCGCGGTCGGCGAGCCTGTGGCCGCGGCGCTCGGGGCGGTGCCGAGCGGCAACTGGGAGGGAACCAACGTCCTGTGGTTGCCCCACCCGATCGGCGGGGTCGCCGACGAGTACGTGATGGACGCCGACGATCTGGAGCGCGCGGTCGACGAGGCACGCGCCACGCTGTTCGGGCTGCGCCAGGCGCGAACGCAGCCCGCGACCGATGACAAGGTGCTGGCGGGGTGGAACGGTCTCGCGATCTCAGCGCTCGCGGAGGCGGGGCGGGTGCTCGGCGTCCCCCGATACGTCGAGGCCGCCACCCGTGCGGCGCGGTTCGTGCTCTCCGAGCTCCGTGACCCCGGCGGCCGGCTCCTCCGGTCCTGGCGCGACGGGACGGCCGGGGGGCGGGCGTACGCGGACGACCACGCCCTGATGGCGGACGCGTGCCTCGCGCTGTACGAGACGACGTTCGACCTGCGGTGGTTCGAGGACGCCCGGCGGCTGACGGACGACCTCCTCCGGCTATTCCAGGACGAGGAGCGCGGCGGCTTCTTCCAGACCGGGAGCGACGCCGAGGCGCTCGTCGTCCGCCCGAAGGAGCTGTCCGACAACGCGTTGCCGAGCGGGAACTCGGCCGCGGCGGACGTGCTCCTCCGCCTGGCCCACCTGACCGGCGAGCCCGCGTACGAGCGCGCCGGGCTGTCCGCGCTCCGCCTCGTCCGGGAGCTGATGGCCCAGGCGCCCGCCGGGTTCGGGCACGCGCTCGCCGCGCTCGACCTGGCGATCGGGCCGGTGCGCGAGGTGGCGATCGTGGGGCCTCCGGGCGACCCCGCGACGCGGGCGCTCGTGGACGAGGTCCTGGTCCGACGGTTCCTGCCGAACCACGTCCTCGCCGTCGCGGCACCGGACGATGCAGCCCTGCGGACGGTACCCCTGCTCGAGGGCCGGACGGCGGTCGACGGCCGCCCGACCGCCTACGTGTGCGAGCGCTTCACCTGCCGGCTCCCCGTGACCGAGCCCGCGGCGCTCGCCGAGGCCCTGGAGGGCATGGCGCCGGACCGCGCGTGACCGAGGAGCCGAGGCTCAGGGCGTGAGCGACTCGAGCGCGGCGTCGAGGAGCCGGGTCGCCTCGTCGGCGATCGGCCCCAGGTCGGGGTGGTCGGTCAGGTCGGCGATGATCTCGGGGTCCAGCGCCGAGACCACCGTGCGGTCCTCATGCACGCGGACGATCACGTTGCAGGGGAGCAGCAGGCCGACGTCGGGCTCGGCCTGGAGCGCCCGGTGGGCCAGCGTCGGGTTGCACGCGCCGAGGATCACGTAGGGATCGACCTCGGCGCCGATCTTCTCCCGCAGCGTTGCCTGGACGTCGATCTCGGTGAGCGTGCCGAAGCCCTGGGCCTTCAGGGCGTCCTTGACCCTGCCGACGGCCTCGTCCACCGGGTCGTCGATCAACACCGTCCGTCCGTATCCCATCGCGCACCTCCACCGGTCCTCGCGGGATGAACCGTCCCCCCGACGGTACCCCCGTTGGTCGCGATCGCGCACGCGGAGATAGCCTTGGCCGATGGGCACCCTCGCTCCGGGCCACGAAGCCCCGGGGTTCGCGCTGCGGGACCAGACGGGCCGAACGGTGTCGCTCGAGGACCTCCGCGGACGGAAGGTGCTCGTGTACTTCTACCCGAAGGCGGACACGCCCGGGTGCACGACGCAGTCGTGCGCGGTGCGCGACGCGCGCGAGGAGCTCGTGCACGCCGGCGTCGACGTGCTCGGGATCAGCCCGGACGAACCCGACGACCAGGCGGCGTTCGACGAGAAGTACTCGCTCGGATTCCCGCTCCTGTCCGACCCGGACCACGCCGTCGCGGACGCGTGGGGTGTGTGGGGCGAGAAGACGAAGCACGGGAGGTCGTACATGGGGGTCGTCCGGTCCGCGTTCCTCGTCGACGAGGCAGGCCTGATCGAGCGGGTCTGGTACGGGGTCTCGCCCGGCGACACCGTCCCGAACGTCCGCGCGGTACTGGCGGGCTGAACCTCCGGGCGGCTTGACGACTCGTATCCGTTCGTCGTAACTTACGGTAAGTGAGCGCGAACGGAGCCTCCGCCAAGGTGCTCGACGCTCTCGGGGATCCCACCAGGCGCCGGATCCTCGAGATCGTCCACGACGGTGCCCTCCCCGTCGGGCAGATCGCGAGCCGTCTCCCCGTCTCGCGGCCGGCGGTGTCCCAGCACCTGAAGGTCCTGAAGGAGGCCGGGCTGGTCCGCGACCGACAGGACGGGACGAAGCGGCTGTACGCCGTCGACCCGGGGGGACTGGCGACGCTCCGCACCTACCTGGACACGATGTGGGACGCGGCGCTCGCGGCGTTCAAGGAGGCCGCCGAGGCCCCGAGCGAGGAGGCGAGACCGTGACCGACCCGACCGAGCCGATGGAGCCGATCGTCAAGCGCGTCGTCGTGCGCTGCAGCGTCGAGCGTGCGTTCGACCTGTACACGCAGGGGATGGACACGTGGTGGCCGCTCGAGACGCACTCGCGACAGGGAGAGGTCGACGGCGCGAAGGTCGAGCGGATCGAGTTCCCCACCGAGGCCGGCCGCCCGATCCTCGAGCACCTGTCGTCCGGAGATGCCCTGTCGTGGGGCGAGGTGCTCGAGTATGAACGCCCGCACCGCGTCCTGATCGCATGGAAGCCGAACGCGAACCCGAACCCACCGACCGAGCTCGAGATCACGTTCACGCCCGAGGGCGAGGGCACACGCGTCGAGCTCGTCCACCGCGGGTGGGAGCGCCTGGGTCCGCTCGCCGAGGAGGGTCGTGCCGGCTACGACGAGGGCTGGGAGCTCGTGCTCGGCCGCTTCCTTCGGGCCGCGTGAGCTCGGCCGTGCGGTCGGGGCGCACGGGACGGGGCACGTAGACTGTCGCGGCCGACCGATGGGAGGCCGTTCCATGACCACCGCCACCTTCGTCACGTCGATGGGGTCGTTCGCCATCCGGCTGATGCCGGAGCACGCGCCGAGGACCGTCGCGAACTTCGTCGAGCTCGCGAGCGGCGCGCGCGAGTGGACGGACCCGCGCGACGGCGCCCGCAAGACCGATCCCCTCTACGACGCCACGATCTTCCACCGGGTGATCGACGGGTTCATGGTCCAGGGCGGCGATCCCACCGGGACCGGCAGGGGCGGTCCCGGGTACGAGTTCGAGGACGAGTGCCCGCCCGACGGGCCGAGCTTCGACCGTCCCGGCCTGCTGGCGATGGCGAACGCGGGCCCGAACACGAACGGCTGCCAGTTCTTCGTGACCGTCGCGCCGACGACGTGGCTGACCGGAAAGCACACGATCTTCGGCGAGGTCGTCGAGGGGTACGACGTCGTCGAGGCCATCTCGAAGGTTCCGACCGGGCCGATGGATCGGCCGAGCCCGGACGTGGTCCTCGAGCGCGTCGAGGTCGTCGAGAGCTGACGCGTCCCGCGTCGGCCGGTGAGACCGGCGTCGGGCGCCCGAGCTAGCCCTCGCGTGGCCGGCCGCCCCGGCGCGCGGCCTTCTGCCGCTCCGGCTGCGACAGCAGCACCTTGCGCAGCCGCACGGCCCTCGGCGTCACCTCGACGCACTCGTCCTCTCGGATGAACTCGAGCGCCTGCTCGAGAGAGGGGACGTGCGGGGGGATCAGGCGGACGAGCTCCTCGGCCGTCGACTGCCGGATGTTCGTCTGCTTCTTCTCCTTCGTCGGGTTCACGTCCATGTCCTCGGCGCGCGGGTTCTCGCCGACGATCATGCCCTCGTAGACCTCCTCCCCCGGCCCGACGAACAGCGTGCCCCGCTCCTGCAGGTTCAGCAGCGAGTACGTCGTCGTGACGCCCCGGCGGTCCGCGATCAGCGAGCCGGTCGGCCGCGTCCGGAGGTCCCCGTGCCACGGCTCGTAGCCCTCGAAGACGTGGTGGAGCTGTCCGGTGCCGCGCGTCTCGGTCAGGAACTCGGTGCGGAAGCCGATCAGCCCGCGCGCGGGCACGAGGTACTCCATCCGGATCCATCCGGTCCCGTGGTTGACCATGTGCTCCATCCGGCCCTTCCGGAGCGCCAGCAGCTGCGAGAGCACGCCCAGGTACTCCTCGGGCGCGTCGATCGCCACGCGCTCGACCGGCTCCTGGACCTTGCCGTTCACGATCCGCGTGACGACCCGCGGCTTGCCGACCGTCAGCTCGAAGCCCTCGCGCCGCATCATCTCGACGAGCACCGCCAGCTGGAGCTCGCCACGGCCCTGCACCTCCCACGCGTCCGGGCGATCCGTGTCGAGCACCCGGATCGAGACGTTGCCGACCACCTCCTGATCCAGCCGGCCCTTCACGAGCCGCGCGGTCAGCTTGTCCCCGACCTGTCCCGCGAGCGGCGACAGGTTGATCCCGATGGTCATCGACATCGCCGGCTCGTCGATGCGCATCACCGGCAGTGGTCGCGGATCGTCGGGGTCGGCCAGGGTCTCGCCGATCGTGATCTCGGAGATCCCCGCGACGGCGATGATCTCGCCGGGGCCGGCCTCGTCGGCCTCGACGCGGTCGAGCTCCTCGGTCACGTACAGCTCGGCCACCTTGGCGAACTCGACGTTCCCGTCGGCGCGGCACCACGCCACCTGCTGCCCGCGTCGGATCCGCCCATGCATCACCCGGCACAGCGCCAGGCGTCCCACGTACGGCGAGGCGTCCAGGTTCGTGACGAGCGCCTGGAGCGGATGCTCGAGATCGTGCTCGGGTGCCGGGATGTGCTCGAGGAGCGTCTGGAACAACGGGCCGAGGGTCGGCTCGAGCGCGTCGGGCGCTCGGCCGCAGTGACCCGCCCGAGCGTTCGCGTACAGGATCGGGAACGCGATCTGGTGCTCGTCCGCGTCCAGGTCCAGGAACAGCTCCTCGACCTCGTGGACGACATCCCGTACCCGAGCGTCGGCTCGGTCGACCTTGTTCACGACCAGCACGACCGGCAGCCTGGCCTCGAGCGCCTTGCGGAGCACGAACCGCGTCTGCGGCAAGGGTCCCTCGGACGCGTCGACCAGCAGGAGCACGCCGTCGACCATCGTGAGCGCGCGCTCGACCTCACCGCCGAAGTCCGCGTGGCCGGGTGTGTCGACGATGTTGATCTTCACGCCCCCGTGCCGGACGGCCGTGTTCTTCGCGAGGATCGTGATGCCCTTCTCGCGCTCGAGGTCCATCGAGTCCATGACGCGCTCGGCGACCGCCTGGTTCGCGCGGAAGGCGCCCGACTGCCACAGCATCGCGTCGACCAGCGTCGTCTTGCCGTGGTCGACGTGCGCCACGATGGCGACGTTCCGGAGATCGGCGCGGGCGGTCACGCGGCCCAGTCTACGGAGCGCCGCCCGTCCGGCCGCCGCGTCAGTCGAACGGCGTCGGGTCGAGGATCAGGGGCGGTCGTGGCGGCTGCGTGAAATCGAACGACTCCGAGAGGTCCCCGAGGACATCGAGCGCCTCGCGCACCACCTTGCGCGAGTCCGGCCGGGACAGCGTGGCCGGATCGAGGCGCTCCCCACCCAGGAACCGGTCCTCGATGAACTTGAGGTAGGCGTCGAACGAGAGCGTCTGGTGATCGATGTAGCCCTTCCTCGCGTACGGGCTGATGACCAGCGCGGGGACCCGGATCCCGTACCCGAGCTTGTCCACCACGGTCGGCGGCACGTGGTCGTAGAAGCCGCCCCAGTCATCCCACGTCAGGAAGATCGCGCTGGACTCCCACTCGGGACCGCGCATCACCGTGTTGATCAGCCTCGTCACGTACGCCATGCCGTCGTAGATGTCCCCCCGCGAATGCGGGTGCTCGCTCACCCGGTTGCCCGGGACGATCCAGCTCACCGAGGGCAACGTGCCCTCGCGCGCCGAGGTCATGAAGTCCTGGTGCGTGAGGATGCGGTCCTTCTGCTTCGTCTCCCAGATGTCGGTGAACCCGGGGAGCGGGTTCTTCCCCGACGGCGTCGGGCCCCAACGACCGTTCTCGTCGTCGCACGGCGGCCCGAACGAGCAGGTTCCCTTGCCCGTGTAGTACGCCCAGGACACGCCGTGCTCGTGCAGCAAGTAGGTGATGTCCGTCCACGCGTACACGGGCGGGCCCCCGTAGTAATGGCGACCGTAGTCGTGCAGGTCCTTGTCCGGGGTGCACGACATCGGATCGCGCGCGTCCGTGCAGAACGCCGACCATCCCGAGACCAGGAACAGGTGCGCCGGCAGCGTCCACGAGTCCGCGGGTGCGAACATCCTGTCCTGGAGGACGAACCGCCTCGCGTACTTCCAATAGTTGACGATCTCCCGCTGGTCGTGCCAGCTCATGACGTCGGGTTGGTACTGGGGACCGACGAAGGGTCGACATTCGCGGATGTCACGGTCGACGCACCATCGCGGCGTCCTCGGCAGCGCCGAGATGAACCCGTTCATCTTGCCACCGTTGACGGAGAGCCGCGAGGTCACCCAGTCGTGCGGGCCGCCGTGCTGGATCGGCTCGCTCGTGTGGTACGTGCAGGACCGGTGGCCGAGCACGGGATCGGGGATGCAGTCCCGAAGTCGCCCCTGCGGGTCCTCGGAGAGGCCGTCGGCACCGGGGAACGTGCCGAAGTAGTGATCGAAGCTGCGGTTCTCCTGCACGATGAAGATGAGGTGTTCGAGCTTGGATATGCCCTCGGCTTCCTGTCCCGTCGGGCCGGTCGGCCCGGTCGCGACGGCGGAGGGTCCGGACGCCTCCGCATCCGGCGAGGTCGGGCCCGCGTCCGGAGAGGCGGTCGCCTGATCGGCAGGCGAGCTCAGGCACCCGGCGGCGAGCAGCGCGACGGCTGCGAGCGCGAGCAGGGGCGCTCCGTGGATCGGTGAACGGCGGTCAGCGCTCCCGTCGGCCATGGGACGCCAGCCTACGCCCTGGTCGGCCCTCAAGCATCTCGGCCGGAGGCCCGAAGGATGGGTGTGAGCAGGGAACGGCCGCACGCATCCGGTCGCGGGGGCAGCGTCGACGCGCCCTCGTCCGGCCTCCGTCGATGGTCGGGCGCCATGGCGTCGCTCCCTACGCCGGGCAGCCGTAGCGGTGGCGAGCCGCGGGCGCGTACCGTCTCCGGCCGGATGCCCCACCACTCGCCTCCCGCCCCTCGTCGTCGGCGCCTCGTCGCCGCCTCGCTCGCCGCGGCGCTCGTGCTCGCGGTCCCGATCGGGGCCGTGGCCGAGGACGCGCTCGACGAGGCGCGCCAGGAGCTCCGCGAGACCAAGGAGAAGATGCGTGCCCGCGCCCAGAAGATGCGCGAGATCGAGCAGGACATGAACCGCATCGCGACGCGGATCGCGCAGACCGAGTCGCAGATCCACAAGGCGAAGGAGCGTCAGCGGAAGTTGAGCAAGAGCATCGCCGCCCTGGAGGCCGAGCGTGACCGCCTGCAGGCGCTCCTGGACCAGCGGACCCGTGAGGCGTACATCCTGGGCCCAGGCATGGAGATGCTGTACGTGCTCACGGCGACGTCCGCCGAGGACGCGGTGAACCGGATCGGGTTCCTCGACGAGATGAACCGGCGCGACGCGCTGCTGGCGAAGAAGGTCGCCGACGCCGAGGCCCGCTTGATGAGCGCGCGCTGGGAGCTCGAGCGGATCCAGAACACGCTCGAGACGTCCAAGGCGCAACTCGCCCGGGACCAGGCCGAGCTCCGCGAGAAGATGGCCGAGTCGCGTCGGCTCTACGCGCTGCTCAAGCAGCGCAAGGAGGTCGTCCTCGCGAACATCTCGCGGCTCCGTCCGTTCGCGGTCTGCCCGGTGCGCGGCCCGCACGCGATCTCGGACAGCTTCGGGATCTGGGTGCACCGCAGCAAGGAGCGCGGCGGTGACCACGTCCACCAGGGCAACGACATCAGCGCGCCGATGGGCACGCCGATCGTCGCGCCGTTCGACGGCACGGCCGTCACGTCGCCGAACAAGATGGGCGGTCTCGCGGTGAAGGTGTACGGGAAGTACGGATACGTGTACAACGCGCACCTGTCTCGGTACGGGAAGCTGGGGGCCGTTCACCGGGGTGACGTGATCGGCTACGTCGGCGCGACGGGCAACGCCGGCGGACCGCACAACCACTTCGAATGGCACCCGGGCAACGGCGCCGCGGCCGACCCGTACCACTTCCTCATGCTGGTCTGCTGACGCGACTCCCGCGCCGGGCCGCCGAGAGCGTCACCAGGCCCGCGACGATCGCGATCGCGGCCCCACCGGCGAGTGCGACCCTCGGGTCGACGTGCTCCCCCACCCAGCCCGAGATCGGACCGCCGATCGGCGTGCTGCCGATGAACACCACCGTGTACAGGGCCATCACGCGGCCGCGGAACATCGGCGAGGCGTTCAGCTGCAGCGTCGAGTTCGCCGTGATCGCGAACGCGGTGCCCGCCGCCCCCGCGAGCGGCGTCGCGGCCCAGGCGGCCGGCAGGGTCGGCGCCGCGGCGAGGAGCAGGCTCGTAGCGCCGAGCGCGATCGCGGCGACCCCGAGCCTGCGGACGTTCGACCTCGACGAGCGGGCGGCCATCACGAGCGCCCCGGCGAGCGAGCCCAGCCCCATGAGCGCGAGCAGGCCGCCGAACGTGCCGGCGTCGCCGTCGAACGTGCGCTCGGCGAGGAGCGGGACCAGGACCTGGAAGTTGAACGCCAGGGTGAAGACGATCGCCATCAGGACCAGCGGCAGCCGCAGGGCCGAGGTCCGCCACACGTAGCGGATGGCCTCGCGCACCTGCCCGCGGGCCTTGTCGATGCGCTCGCGTGGATGGAGCTCGCGCACGCGCATCGCCGCGAGCGCGCCCACCACGGCCAGGTACGTGATCCCGTTCACCAGGAACACCGGCGCGGTCCCCACGGTCCCGATCATGAGCCCGGCGATGACCGGCCCCACGATGCGCGACCCGGTGAAGGTCGCGGTGTTCAGGCTCATCGCGTTCGTGAGCTCGTCGGGCCCGACCATCTCCAGGTAGAAGGTCTGGCGCGTGGGCATGTCCACCGCGCCCACGATCCCGGTGAGGAACGACAGCACGTAGACGTGCCACACGCGCACGGCGCCGGACGCGTCGAGCGCGAACAGCGCGAACGCGAGCACGGCGTACAGCGATTGCGTCCAGATCTGGATCTTCCGGTTGTCGACCCGGTCGGCCAGGACGCCGCCCCACGCACCGAAGAGCAGGATCGGCAGCGCCCCGAGCGCGGTATCGATGCCGAGCGCGACGCCGCTGCCGGTCAGCTGCAGCACGAGCCACGGGGCGGCCGTCCACTGCATCCACGTCCCGATGCTGGAGAGCAGCTGGCCGGTCAGGAACAGCCGGAAGTTCCGCACGCGCAGCGAGCGGAACGTGCGATCGACGAACCCGCCGGTGCGAGGTGAGGTCGCCGCCGGCCCGGCGGTCCGCTGGCTCATCCCATCAGGGTACGGATGCGGCGACGAGGGCGACCGCGGCGCGGCCGAGCGGTCCTCTACTAGTCCGGCCTGGACCAGATCACGAGGCGCGGCGCCGGTCGACCGCGTAGCAGGAGCCCTCGGAGCGCTTCGCGGCCTGCTTCATCTCGGTGGCGATCGAGACCACATCGCCGAACTCCGAGAACGACCGAACCGCCGTCGTGGCGATCCCCACCGAGATCGTGACGAGCGGGTACCGGACGGGCTGTCCACGACGGTCGGTGGCCTCGACGTAGCCGCGGTCGCGCTCGTCGGCCTCGTAGAACGCCTCGACCTCCTCGTCGAAGCGCTTGCATACCCACGTCGCCGCCTGCTCGGCGACCTCGGCCGGCAGCAGGGCGACGAAGTCGTCGCCGCCGATGTGGCCGACGAAGCCGCCGTGGCCGGCGAACTGGGTCACCGCCTCGTCGATCACCCGCGCGGCCACCAGGATGACCCGGTTGCCGACGTCCCAGCCCTTCGTGTCGTTGAGCGCCTTGAAGTTGTCCAGGTCCACGTACAGCAGGGCGAAGTGGTCGTCGCGCTGGATCGCGCGGCGGATCTCTTCCTCGATCAACACGGTCCCTGGGAGACCCGTGAGCGGCGAGAGCGAGCGCATGTCGTGGAGCCGTCGGAGCGCCGCGCGAACGCGGGCGAGCAGGATGTCGGGCTCGAACGGCTTGACGATGTAGTCGTCGACCCCGATCGAGAGCCCCCGCAAGCGGTCCTCGGGCAGGCCGCGGGCCGAGACGATGATGATGGCCATCCCCGTCAATCGGGCGCGGCGCCGCAGGTCGTGGGCCACCTCGAACCCGTCGATCGTCGGCAGCATGATGTCGAGCAAGACGAGGTCGGGCCGCCAGTCCGAGACCTTGTCGAGCGCCTCCCGCCCGTCGAACGCCACGCCGACGTCGAATCCGGCCCGCGTGAGCGTCACCTCGATGAACTTCACGATGTCCGGGTCGTCGTCGACGACGAGGATCTTCTCCGCCATTGGGCCTTCCGATCGGGGGTTTCCTGCAGACGTATCGGACGAACGGGTGACCGTCTGGAGCCGGCGAGGTCACTTCCCGCCACACGGAGCGCCGATGACCGCTCTTCGCACGCACCGACCGGGCCTTTTGGCCTACCCTTCGGCGCACACCACGAGGAGGTTCCGAGGAGATGGCGGACCGCCCGCTGACGATCGTCTTCATGCCCGAGAGCGCCTACGGGCCCACGAACAACTGCATCGGCATCGGCAAGGTCCTCGAGCGCCGAGGGCACCGCGTCGTCTTCGCCGCGGAGGCGTCCTGGAAGGGCCGGCTCGAGCCCCTCGGCTTCGAGGAGGACCTGGTCGACCTGGCGCCCCCACCCGAGGTCGAACAGGACGCCGGCCAGTTCTGGACCGACTTCATCACCGAGACGGCGCCCGAGTTCCGCAAGCCGACGATCGAGCAGCTCGACACGTTCATCAAGCCGGTGTGGGCCTCGCTGATCGACGGCGCTCGGTACTGCGAGCCGCAGCTGCGCGAGATCCTGGATCGCTCGAACCCCGACGTCATCGTCGAGGACAACGTCAACGCGTTCCCCGCGCTGCTCACGAGCGGCGCCCCGTGGGTGCGGATCATGTCGTGCAACCCGCTCGAGATGAAGGACCCGGACCTGCCCCCGCCGTTCAGCGGGTACCCGGTGGACGACCGCTCCGACTGGGACGAGTTCCGGGCTGAGTACGAACGCACGCACCGCGAGGTGTGGGAGTCCTACGACGCGTTCGTCGTCGAATCGGGCGCGCCGCCGCTGCCGGACCTCGAGTTCATCCACGAGTCCCAGCACCTGAACCTGTACGTCTACCCGGAGGTCGCCGACTATCCGCGGTCGCGTCCGCTCGCGTCGACCTGGTATCGGCTGGACTCGAGCGTCCGGGAGACCGAGGAGCCGTTCGAGGTTCCGGAGACGCTGCGGGACGGCGACGGCGGCCTCGTCTACCTGTCGCTCGGCTCGCTCGGCTCGGCCGACGTCGAGCTGATGCGCCGGCTCGTCGACGTGCTGGGCGGCACGCCGCACCGGTACATCGTCTCGAAGGGCCCGCGCGCCGACGAGTTCGAGCTGCCCGACAACATGTGGGGGGAGGCGCGCGTGCCCCAGACGTCGATCGTCCCGCTCGTCGACCTGGTGATCACGCACGGCGGCAACAACACGACGACCGAGGCCCTCCACTTCGGCAAACCGATGATCGTGCTGCCGCTGTTCTGGGACCAGTACGACAACGCCCAGCGGGTCGCCGAGCTGGGATACGGGGTGCGGCTGGACACCTACGGCTTCGACGACCACGAGCTCCAGGCGGCCGTCGACCGCCTGCTGGCCGACCGCGCCCTGGCCGAACGCTTGGCCGCCGAGGGGTCGACGATACGACAGCGCGACGGCAAGACGACGGCCGCGGACCTGATCGAGGCGCTCGGGCGCGAGCGGCGGCGGTAGCCGGGAGGGCGCTCCCTCCCCCGCGGGGTCAACGTCGTGCAGGCCTCGACCGGTTACGGTTGAATGAGAGGTTGGACCGTCGGGGGGAGGCGGAGCGGCATGGCCCAGATCGTCCTGGACGACGTCACGAAGGTCTATGCGGGCGGCGTGACGGCCGTGTCCTCACTCGATCTCCAGATCGAGGACGGCGAGTTCATCGTGTTGGTCGGACCGTCCGGGTGCGGGAAGACGACCGCCCTCCGGATGGTCGCGGGTCTCGAAAGCGTCACCGAGGGCACCATCCGCATCGACGACCGTGTGGTGAACACCGTGCCACCGAAGGAACGGGACATCGCGATGGTGTTCCAGAACTACGCGCTGTACCCGCACATGACCGTGTACGACAACATGGCGTTCGGGCTGAAGCTGCGGAAGATCGCGAAGCAGGAGATCGATGAGCGCGTCCGGCAGGCTGCGGACATCCTGGGGTTGGAGGAGTTCCTGGACCGCAAGCCCAAGGCGCTCTCGGGAGGGCAGCGGCAGCGGGTCGCGATGGGGCGGGCGATCGTCCGCGAGCCGAAGGCGTTCCTGATGGACGAGCCGCTGTCCAACCTCGACGCGAAGCTGCGCGTGCAGATGCGCTCGGAGATCGCGCGGATCCAGAGCGAGCTCGGCGTCACGACGCTGTACGTCACCCACGACCAGACCGAGGCGATGACGATGGGCGACCGGGTGGCGGTCATCCGCAAGGGCATCCTCCAACAGGTCGGCCCGCCGCAGTTCCTCTACGACCACCCCTCGAACCTGTTCGTCGGCGGGTTCATCGGCTCGCCCGCGATGAACATCGTGGAGGCGACGCTGACGCGCTCGAACGGCGCGGCCTCGCTGGAGTTCGGCGGCTTTCGGCTGGAGCTTCCGCCCCAGGTGGTCGCCGAGCGGCCGGAGCTGGGGGGATTCGACGGCAAACCCGTCATCGTCGGCATCCGTCCGGAGGACATGGAGGATGCGGCGCTCGTGTCGGAGGCTCCAGCGGAACATCGGATCCGATCCACCGTGATCCTCCGGGAGGCCCTCGGCGCGGACGTCCTCGTGCACTTCGCGGTCGACGCACCGGCCGTCGCGACCGAGGACGCCCGAGAGCTCGCCGGCGACGTCGGGCAGGAGGCGCTCGAGGCCGTCGAGCGCGCCGCCCGGACGGGGACGTCCACGTTCCTCGCCCGGCTGAACCCCAGGACGGAGGCGCGGAAGGGGGAGCCGATCGAGCTGGTCGTCGACGTTCACCGGCTCCACTTCTTCGACCCCGAGACGGGGCTCGGGATCTACGGAGGCGACACGAGCTGATCCCACCGACGTCGGGGTCCGACGCGTTCCCCGAGGGGTTCCTGTGGGGCGTCTCGACGTCTGCCTACCAGATCGAGGGCTCGGTCGATGCCGATGGCCGAGGCCCCTCGATCTGGGACACGTTCAGCCATGAGCCGGGCCGGGTCCGGGGCGGCGACACGGGCGACGTCGCATGCGACCACTACCGCCGGTACGAGGACGACGTGGCGCTGATGGCCGAGCTCGGCGTGCGCGCCTACCGGTTCTCTATCGCCTGGCCGAGGATCCAGCCCGAAGGTCGGGGGAGCCCGAACGCCCGGGGCCTCGACTTCTACCGACGCCTGATGGCTTCCCTTCACGCCCACGGTATCGTCCCGGTCCCGACGCTCTACCACTGGGACATGCCGCAGGCCCTCGAGGACGCCGGTGGCTGGCCCGTGCGCGACACCGCGCTGCGGTTCGCCGACTACGCCACGGCCGTGTACGGGGCGCTCGGCGCCGAGGCTCCCCTTTGGATCACCCTGAACGAGCCGTGGTGCTCGGCTTGGCTCGGGTACGGCTCGGGCGTTCACGCGCCCGGTCGCGACGACCCGGGGGCCGCGCTCGCGGCGACGCATCATCTGTTGCTCGCGGACGCGTGGGCCCGCGAGACGATGGATGGCGGCCCCGGTGAGACGGGCATCGCCCTCAACATCCAGCCGACCCGCCCGGCGTCCGACGACCCCGAGGACGTCCGGGCGGCCCACCTGGCCGACCTGCAGATGAACGCCCTGTACCTGGACCCGCTGTTCGGGCGCGGGTACCCGCGGGATCTGGTCGAGCACTACCGCGAGATCACCGACCTCGGGTTCGTCCGGAACGGCGACCTCGATGCCATCCATCGCCCGCCCGACTTCCTCGGCGTCAACTACTACCGGATCCACACCGTCACCGCGGATCCCGATCGAGCGGGGGGCGTGGGCGGGCTGGCGGGTGCCCTCGGAGCGTGGTCGTTCCCGCCGCCAGGGGTGCCGGTGACGGCACTGGATTGGCCGATCGAGCCGTTCGGCCTGACGGATCTGCTCGTCGACCTACACCGCGAATACGCGCCACGGCGGATCCTGGTGACCGAGAACGGCGCGGCCTTCGAGGACCGGCTCGGCCCGGGCGGCGCCATCGACGACCGGGACCGCATCGCGTACCTGGCCGAACACGTGGACGCCGCGCGTCGAGCGCTCGCGGCCGGGGTGCCGCTCGAGGGGTTCTTCGTGTGGTCGCTCCTCGACAACTTCGAATGGGCCGAGGGCTACTCCTGCCGGTTCGGCCTGGTGCACGTCGACTTCGACACGCAGGTGAGGAGGCAGAAGGCGAGCGCGCGCTGGTTCCAGGACCTGATCCGCGGAGCGAGCGGCGCAACGGGTCCCCCTCGAGGAGGTGGAAGCGCTCCCACAGATGGTTCTTGACAAGCGTAACCGTAAGGGACTAGTTTGGGAGCGCTTCCACGCCTCACCTTGTGCTGGGGGACCCTTGGCCCGAACCCTGGACGAACTCGCGGCGCTGAGCGGAGTCTCGCGTTCGACGGTTTCTCGGGTGATCAATGGCGGGCCGGTGTCCGAGGAGACCCGTCGTCGCGTCACCGAGGTCCTGGAGGAGACGGGCTTCCGGCCGAACGCGGCCGCCCGCACGCTCGCCTCGGGACGGTCGGGTGTCGTGGGGGTCGTGATCCACGTGTCGCCCCACCTGCTCTTCCAGGACCCGTACTTCACAGCGTTGCTGCAGGGCGTGACGGATGCCCTCGCCGAGCGCGCGATCGGAATGATGCTCTGGCTCGGGAACCGGTCCAAGCAGGAGACGCTCGACCAGATCCTGTGGATGGGGATGCTCGACGGCGTCATCGTGACCGCCGACCAGCTGGACGACCCGCTCGTCGACGGGCTCCTCGCGTCGAACCTGCCGACCGTCCTGATCGGCCATCGGCGGGCGGACGCGAACGCGAGCTACGTGGACATCGACAACGTCGCGGCCGCCGACCTGATGACGACCCACCTGATCGGCTCGGGCAGACGCCGCATCGGCCATATCACCGGCCGACGACGGACGGTGGCTGCGGAGGACCGGATCGTCGGATACACGAACGCGATGACGCGCGCGGGGCTGTCGACCGACGGCCTGGTCGTGGAGGGTGACTTCCGCGAGGCGTCGGGACGGCTCGGGTCGCTCGAGCTGCTCGACCGTGGGATCGACGCCATCTTCTGTGCGAACGACGCCACCGCCGCCGGGGCGCTCGAGAGCATCCACGCTCGCGGCCTGTCCGTCCCCGACGACGTCGCCGTCGCGGGGTTCGACGACCTCGACTTCGTTGCGCACCTGAACCCACCGCTCACCACGATCCGCCAAGGGGTCCAGGCACAAGGCGTCGAGGCGGCCCGCACCCTGCTGGACCTGCTTCGTGACCGCGGACGAACTCCGAGACGCGTGATCCTGCCGACGGAGCTCGTGATCCGACGTTCGACCGTCGGCGGGAGGAAGGAGGGGGAACCGGTGGAACCCGCCGTCGACACCGTCGCCGCGAGCTGAACGCGGTGCAGCGAGGTCGACGGCCTTGCGAGACAATAGGGAACGGCCGAAAAACCGAAAGGAGGGGCACATGCGCCGATCGAGGCTATTCGTGCTGCCGGCCGTGCTGCTGCTGCTCGTCGCCGTGAGCTGTGGGGAAGACGAGGGCGACGGCGGTGGCGGTGGCGGCGGTGACGGCGGCGGTGAGATGCTCGAGAACGTCGGGACCGTCAACGTCCTGAACGCGATGGACCCGGAGGCGGAGGCTCCCGCGATCCAGGAGATCGTGGAAGAGGGCCTCGGCGAGGTCGACTACACGATCGAGATTGAGGGATCCGCGGACTTCGAGGAGCAGTTCCCGATCCGCGCCGAGGGAGGCACCCTCGACATCGCGTTGCTGCCACAGCCCGGGACGGTCGCGTCGAACGCTGAGGCGGGGAACCTCGTGTCGCTCGAGGACATGGGGTTCGACATCGCGGCGCTCGAGGAGCTGTTCGGCGAGTACTTCGTATCGCTCGGCGAGTACAACGGCGAGCACTACGGGATCCCGACGAACATCAACCTGAAGAGCATGGTCTGGTACCCGAAGGACGACTTCGACGCCGCCGGATACACGGTTCCGGAGACGTGGGACGAGCTCATGGCGCTGTCCGACCAGATCGTGGCGGACGGCGGGACGCCGTGGTGCGTCGGGTTCGAGTCCGGGACGGCCACCGGTTGGCCGGCGACGGACTGGATGGAAGACATCATGCTCCGGACGGCTGGGCCCGACGTCTACGACCAGTGGGTGAGCCACGAGATCCCGTTCAACGACCCGGCGGTGGTGACCGCGGCCGAGACCTTCGGGGAGGTCATGTTCACCGACGGGTACGTGCTCGGCGGGGCGGCGGACACGCCGTCGATCGCCTTCGGCGACGCGCCACTGCCGATGTTCGACGACCCGCCGGGATGCTGGCTCCACCGGCAGGCGAGCTTCATCAACGCCTTCTTCCCGGAGGGCACCGAGGCGGGCGTGGACTACGACTGGTTCCCGCTGCCGCCGATCGACCAGGAGGGCACCCTGTTCGCGGGTGAGCTGGCGGTCATCGGCACCGCGGCCAACCGCCCCGAGGTCAAGGACTTCCTCGACAAGTTCATCGCCGAGGAGATCCAGTGCGGCATGGGCGGTGTCACGGCCTCATCGAGGATCTCGCCGAACGTCAACGTCGGGCCGGAGTGCTACGCGAACGACATCCTGGCCGACGCGTCGGTGGTCCTGACGGACGCTCTGGCGGGCGGCACGGGGCGGTTCGACGCCTCGGACCTGATGCCAGGGGAGGTCGGAGCCGGGAGCTTCTGGACGGGGATGGTCAAGTACATGCAGCAGGGGCCTGACTCGGTGCAGGGCGTCCTCGACGACATCGAGGCGAGCTGGCCGGCCGGGTAGGGCGATGACGAGGCGGTCTTCAACAGGACCGCGCAACGACGGAAGGAGCGGCCGCGGCGCGGCCGCTCCTTCCGATTCGACCCAGCGCCCGACACGAGGCAGGATATGAGGTTGTGAGGACGGACGAGCCTCGGCTGGAGGGGCCGCCGACGGCGGCGGACGTCGGCCCGGAGGAGACCGAGCCGACCGGCATCTCGCCACTACGGGTCGTACTGGTCGTCGTGGCGACCGTCGTCGGTGTCGTCCTCTTCCTCCTCGCCTTCGACTTCCTCCGCCAGCGGAACGCGAACCGGATCGCGGTGGTGCTCGTCGCGATCCTCCTTGGCGTGGTCGGCGTCTTCTTCCTGTTCTGGGCGATGAACCGCCTCACCGACCTGCTGCCCGCCCGGATCCGCGAGAGCTTCCGCCCGTACGTCTTCGTCGGACCCGCGCTGGTGCTCCTCGGCGTGTTCCTGATCTATCCGGTCTTCAACACCATCCTGATCAGCTTCAAGGACGGCATCTCCCGTGAGTTCGTCGGGATCGACAACTACAAGTTCGTGTTCACGGACGACGACATGCTCCGCGCCCTCCGGAACACGGCCGGCTGGCTGATCCTGGTGCCGATCGTCGCGGTCAGTATCGGTCTGGCGTTCGCCACGATGGCAGATCGCCTGATCCGGGGAGAGGCCGTCGCGAAGTCCCTGATCTTCCTGCCGATGGCGATCTCGTTCGCCGGCGCGTCGATCACGTGGCAGCTGATCTACAGCTACCGGCCGCAGGGGTTCGGGAGCAACATCGGGCTCCTCAACGGGATCATGCTCGGGCTCGGGCAGGATCCCGTGAAATGGCTCGAGATCCAGCCGTGGAACAACCTGATGCTCATGGTGATCATGGTCTGGATGCAGACGGGGTTCGCCATGGTGGTGCTCTCCGCCGCGATCAAGGCCATCCCGGACGAGATCATCGAGGCGGCCAGGATCGATGGCGCCTCCGAGATGCAGGTCTTCCGCAAGATCATCGTGCCGACGATCCTTCCGACGATCGTCGTCGTGACCACGTACATGGTGATCAACTCCTTGAAGGTGTTCGACATCGTGTTCGTCCAACCCGCGAGCGCGGAGGTGAACGGGACGGTGGTCGTCGCCGAACGGATGATCCGCTGGTTCTTCATCCTGGACCACAACGGCAGGGGGGCCGCGATCGCCGTGATCCTGTTCGTGGCGGTCGTCCCGGTCATGATCTGGAACGTTCGGCGTTTCCGCGAGCAGGAGACCATCCGATGAGCGCGCCCGTCATCCCGGTCCCCGAGGCGCAGGAGTCGCGGGCCCCCGGCGACGTCCGCAAGGGCGGCTGGTTCGTCCGGATCGCGATCCTGGTGATCGTCGTCCTGTGGATGATCCCGACGGTCGGCGTCCTCATCACGTCGTTCCGTCCCGAGAACCTCGTCGATGCGTCGGGTTGGTGGACCACGCTCGCGCACCCCTTCCGAGCTGCCGAATGGACGCTCGAGAACTACCGCTCGGCGATCGACGCGCAGGGGTTCGGCAACTCCTTCCTGAACAGCCTCGCCGTCGCGATCCCGGCGACGATCATGCCGATCGCGATCGCGGCGTTCGCGGCGTACGCGTTCGCGTGGATGGACTTCCGCGGGCGGTACGTCATGTTCGTGGTCGTCGTCGGGCTCATGGTGGTGCCGCTCCAGATGGCGTTGATCCCGATCCTGCGGCTGTTCACCCAGGGAGTCACGCTCTTCGGCATCCAGATCTTCCCCGACCTGGATCTCAACCAGTCGTTCCTGGGGATCTGGCTGGCCCATGCGGGGTTCGGGATCCCGCTCGCGACCTACCTCCTCTACAACTACATCGCCTCGCTCCCGTCCTCGATCATCGAGTCCGCGAAGATGGACGGAGCCGATCACTTCACGATCTTCTGGCGCCTCATCGTCCCGCTCTCGGTCCCGGCGCTCGCCGCGTTCACGATCTTCCAGTTCATGTGGGTGTGGAACGACCTGCTCGTCGCGTACGTGTTCCTGGGCGGCGCCGGTCAGAACCGAGTGCTGACGGTGGCCCTGCGCGAGCTCGTCGGCGCGCGGGGCGAGAACTGGCACCTGCTGACGGCCGCGGCCTTCATCTCGATGGCGCTGCCGCTGGTGGTGTTCTTCTCGCTCCAGAAGTACTTCGTACGCGGGCTCACGGCCGGCTCCGTCAAGGGCTGAGATGCCGCGGATCGGCAGGGCCGGCCCCGCCGGGATGGAGCCGCTCCCGCATCGGAAGAAGTGGCGCGCGATCCTGGCCGCGACGCTCCTGTTGCTGCCCGCCTACTGGTCGCTCGTGGCCGGCATCGTCGCGATCGCCTCGGATCGCGACACGGCACCGGATGCTGGGCCGCTGATCGCGTTCGGGCTCGCGGTCGTGCCCTTCGTCTTCGTCGCCCTCGCGTTCCTGTCCGAGCACCCTAGGGCGCCCGGCGCGGTCGTCCGCGCAATGGGGCTGACGCTGTTGGTCGGGATCCCCGTGTCGGCCGTCGCCCCGGACGCGGTGACCGGCGTCGTCGCCGGGATCGGCGCGGGCGGGATCGCCGCGCTCCGGGCGGACGTCGATCACTCGTGGAAGGCGCGCGCGATCGCCGTGCTCGTCGTCACGGCGTGGGCGTTCGTCACGGTCCGCGTCGTGCCCGAGGCGGCGATCCTTCTCGCGCCGGCCCTCCCGTTCACAGGCATCGGCGTGGCTGACCACTTCTCGGAACGCGCGCGCGAGCGCGCAGCCCCGAACGTCGACGGCCGGCCCGCGCCCTCCTAGTCCTCCATCCGCACGACCGCGCCCTGCCACGGCCCGAGGGCCAGGTCCGTGCGGACGCCCTCGCCTTCGCGGGAACGGTCGGTGGCGATCAGGATGCGCGATGGCCCGAGCGTGACGGCCGACGGCTCGCCGGTCAGGTTCAGCGCGACGGCGATGCCGTCCCCACGCCGCCACGCCCACACGCCCGGTGGGCTCCCCAGCGAGTGGTAGCCGCCGGAGCGGAGCTCCGGCGTGCTCCGCCGCAGCGCGATCAGGTCGCGGCACAGATGGAGCATGGACGTGGGATCGACCCGCTGGACGTCCACGTTGACCGAGGTCGGGTCCCCGATCGGCAGCCACGGCCGGACGTCCGCCCGGGTGAAGCCGGCGCCCGGCGCGCCGCTCCACTGCATCGGCGTCCGGCATGGGTCGCGCCCCGCGTCGCGCGACAGGCGCTGGCCGACCGTGTCCCGCGCGTCGGAGGGCGGGACGGGGACGTCGGTCATGCCGATCTCGTCGCCGTAATACAGGAAGGGCGTGCCACGCAGCGTGAGCAGCGCCATGAGAGCGCATCGACTTGCGTCCTCCCGGGCGCCGCACCACCGGGTCGGGAACCGACCGACGTCGTGGTTCGACGCGGTCCACACCGGCTGCGCCTGCGGGCTCAGCACCCGCTCCGTCACTTCCACGACCGCTCGCAGGTCCTCGGCGCGGAGGTGGGCGAAGACGAGCGCGAAGTTGAAGCACAGATGCAGCTCGTCTTCCGCGAGGCCGTAGTAGAGCGCCCAGCGTTCGATGCTCGGCACCCACGTCTCGCCGACGAGGAGACCCGGGGGGTCGTAGCCGTCGGTGATCCGGCGCCACCGCTGGTAGATCTCGTGCACCTCGGGCCGGTTCAGGCTGTGGACGGGCCGAAGACCCCGGCGGCGGATGTCGGCCGGGTCGTCATCGGTGGCCGGCGGGTCGTCGCGGAGCTCGCGGTCCTTCACCAGGCCCTGTGCGACGTCGACGCGGAAGCCCGCGATGCCACGGTCCAGCCAGAACCGGAGGATGTCATCGAACTCGCGCCGCACGTCCTCGGACCACCAGTCCAGGTCCGGCTGCTCCACGAGGAAGTTGTGCAGGTAGTACTGGCCGGTTCCGGGGTCAAGCTCCCAGGCCGGCCCCCCGAAGATCGAGACCCAGTTGTTCGGGGGCGAGCCGTCGGGCCTCGGGTCGGCCCACACGTACCAGTCCCGGTGCTCGGCGTCGTGAGACGACCTCGCGTCCACGAACCACGCATGCTGGTCGCTCGTGTGGTTCGGGACCAGGTCCAGCAAGATCCGGATGCCGCGCCTCCGCGCCTCGGCCACCAGCCGGTCGAGCGTCTCCAGGTCGCCGAGGTCCGGGTCGACGTCGCGGTAGTCCGAGACGTCGTAGCCCCAGTCCAGGTTCGGCGAGGGCATGGTCGGCGAGAGCCAGACGCCCTCCACGCCCAGCCACTCCAGGTGGTCCAGTCGGTCGATCACGCCCTGGAGGTCGCCGATCCCGTCCCCGTTCGAGTCCGCGAAGGAGCGCACGTAGATCTGGTACAGGACCCCCTCGCGCCACCAGTCCGTTCCACGGTCCACCGTCGTCCCCCCGTCTCAGCCCGACCACTCGAGGCCGACCTGAGCGAACGCGAACGCGTGCAGGTCGGTCAGGAGCCCCACCATCTGATCCAGCGACTGCCCGATGCCGTGTCCGCCGGACTCGATCCGCAGCAGGACCGGCGCGTCGGACGACGTGGCGGCCTGCAGGCGGGCGGCCATCTTCTTCGCGTGCGACGCGTCGACACGCGGGTCGAACTCGCCTGCGGTCAGAAGGACGGCCGGATACGGAACGCCATCCACGACCCGGTGGTACGGGGAGTACGCGAACATCGCCGCGAACAGGTCGGGGTCCTCGACGGTGCCGAACTCCGGGACGTTGAACGCGCCGTTCGGATGCAGCTCGACGCGGAGTACGTCCAGCACCGGCACCTCGGCGATGACCGCGCGCGCGATGTCCGGGTGCTGCGTCAGCACCGCTCCCATCAGCAGACCGCCGTTCGAGCCGCCGCGGATCACCAGCCGATCCACGGTCGTCACGTCGGTCGAGACCAGGTGCCGCGCGCAGGCCGCGAAGTCGTCGAAGCACCGCTGTTTCGTGTGCAGACGGGCGGCGTGGTGCCACGCCCGTCCGTATTCGCCGCCGCCCCGGAGGTTCGCGACCGCGAAGACCCCGCCCTGCTCGATCCAGAGCAGGCGGGCGGGCACGAACCACGGCTTCAGCGAGATGCCGTAGCCGCCGTAGCCGGTCAGCATCGTCGGCGCCGGACCACCGCCGAGCACGCCCTCGCGAGCGATGAGGTTGATCGGTACCTGCGTCCCGTCGCCCGAGGTGGCGAAGACGCGACGGACCTCGAGGCCGGCGAGATCGAGCGTCGTCGTCGTGTCGAGCGCCGTCCGCCGCGGCGCGGCGTCTCCGTCGGCCGCGACGTACCACACCCGCGGGGATACGAACGTCTCGACCGGATACGCCACGCGGTCCGCGCCCAGGGCGGTCACGGCGTCGACGGCGCAGACCGGCGGCAGCTCGACCGGCGGCAGCGGCTCGCCGTCGTGCGCGAAGACGCGCAGCCCTGAGGGACCTCCGGCCATGTCGAGCACCCAGAGTCGGCCGTCGGTGACCGCGAGGCCCTCGATCGTGTGCTCCGACTCGGGCACCACGGCGGTCGCGTCCGCGAGGCTCGCGCCGGGCGACAGCGCGAGCCGCAGGATCCGACCACGCGGCGCGTCCCGCTCCGAGAGCAGGAAGATCGCGCCCGGCCCGAAGGCCGCCTGGACGACACGATCCTCGCCGTCGGCCAGGGTCCACCAATCGCCGCCGTCCTGCGCGCACACGAGCAGCTGCCACTCACCGCTGTCCCCGCGCTGGGCGCGGTCGAGCACCCAGCGACCGTCGGCAGAGGACGACAGGAAGTGCTCGACGATCCGCTCGTCGGCGACGGGGAGGGTCAGGTCACGGCGGTCGTCGCTCGAGCCGATGCAGTGGAACCAGACCTCCTGGTAGAAGCCCCAGTCTTCCTCGGGGCGCTCGCCGGGAGCGGGGTGACGCGTGTACCAGAGGCCGGTGGCGTCCCCGCGCCAGGCCGCCGACCCGCCCGCGGTGCCGCTCGTGACGCGCGGGATCGGCGCATCGGCCAGCTCGCCTGTGGCCGTCTCGTACACGTGGAGCGTGCCGTCCTCGGTCCCGTGCGAGGACAGCGACACGGCGACGAGGCGCCCGTCGGGCGAGGGCTCGTACCAGTCGATCGTCGTCGCCCCGCTCGGGTCGATCGCGTTCGGGTCGACGAGCACCCGCTCCGTGGCCGCGTCGGCGAGGTCGGTCAGCACGACGAGGAACGGCTGCTGCCTG
>DASTPT010000029.1:0-58111 GCA_035762085.1 Actinomycetota bacterium
TTCCCGGGACCTCGAAGTGCCCGCTCTCCTCGTTGAAATACTTCCGGTGGCCGTGATGAAGCTCGTAGGTCAGACTCATCGCCCGCACGGTATTGAGCTCGGTCGCTTCAGAGATGCGCAGCCACTTCACAGTGGAACCCACGCGCCAAGGATACTCCATGACCCGCCACTTACCCATTAGCGGAGCCCGAGGGATCTTTGGGGGACCCTGCACGGCTGGTGACCTGCGCTTTTTCGTGGACCCAGGGGGACTCGAACCCCCGACCTCTTGGCTGCCAGCCAAGCGCTCTACCAGCTGAGCTATGGGCCCGGTGTGGCGGCGGTCAGTCTAGCGAAACACGCCCGAGCGCCGACGAGGGACGACGACGCCCCGGCCGAGATGGGACACAGCCTCGGCCGGGGCGGTCGGCCCTACGCAGAGTTCGAGACCGGAGTCAGCCCTCGATCTCGCGCTCCAGGAGCACCGGAACGGGCTTCGACGGCTGCGCCGCCGGCGAGTAGGAGGGGTGCAGGGTCATGTCCAGGCTCGCGACCTCCCATCCCTGCTTGCCCAGCTCGTTGAGCCGCTCCGTCAGCCGCACCAGCGGCGGCGGTCCGCCGTGCTCGCCCGGCGGGATCTCTTCGATGCGGTACTCCACCCGCCTCATGGCAACCTCCCCCAGGTCACCGACGCCGGTGACCGCACGGTCACCATGGCAGGACGCGCGACGATCGTCCGTGACCTGGGTGCCGGCTCCCGGTGACGGAAGTCACACACGGGGACCGGCCAAGGAACCCGCCTACACTGGTGGTGGAGCTCTTTGGGCTCCCGGAGTGCCGGATGGCTGGACCGCTGCTCGAGCAGCTCGTCGACGACGGGCTCCAGGACGGCTTCCTCTTCGCCATCCCCGAGGACTCGGCGGAGCGCCTGCTCGCCGACGGGATCCGGATCAGCGTCCCCGCGGGCTCGGTGGTCTATCGGAGCGACGAGGCACCGCGGGTGTTCGTGATCGTCACCGGCCTGCTACGCGTCTACCTGAGCTCGGAGGACGGCCGGCAGGTCACGGTGCGGTACGCCCGGAGCGGGGACGTCGCGGGTCTGCCCCTCGTGGTCGGCGGGCCCTCCCCGACGAGCATCCAGTCGATGACGGGCGCCTCGGTCACGGCCCTGCGCGTGGACGACCTCCGCGCGATGCTCGAGTCCGATCCTGCCGTCGCCCGCGCCTGCGCCGAGGAGCTCACGCACCAGCTGTACCGGGCGCTCGACGAGATCTCGGAGCAGACGTTCTTCACGGTCCGCCAGCGCGTCGCGCGCCAACTGCTGGATCTGGTTGCGGCCGGCGCGGGACCGCCGCTCCTCGTGAGGCTCAGCCAACAGGCGCTGGCCGACGAGATCGGCACGGTGCGCGAGGTCGTCACGCGGACGCTCCACCAGCTCCGCGACGACGGGCTGATCGAGACCTCCCGCGAGGGGATCGAACTGCTCGACCCCGTCCGGCTGAGCGAGGAGGCGATGATGGAGGAACGGCGTCCGGTCGTTCAGTCGGCCGAGGCCGCGACCCCATCGCCCTCGCCGTTCCACCGCAACCGGGGGGCGTCCCGCCACAGGCGTTCGAGATCGTAGAACCCGCGCTCCTCCTCGGCGAAGACGTGGACGACCACGTCGACGTAGTCGAGCAGGACCCAGCGCGCCTCCCGCTCGCCCTCCCGACGGACCGGTTTCTCGCCCAGCCCACGGAGCGCCCTCTCGATCTCCTCGACGATCGTCTTGACCTGGCGGTCGCTCGTGCCGGTGCAGACCACGAAGTAGTCCGTGATCACGATCAGCTCGTGCACGTCGAGGATGACGACGTCCTGGGCCTGCTTGTCGGCCGCGGCCCGTGCGGCCGCTGCCGCGATCGTCCGGCTGCCGGCGCTGCTACCGCTCGGCACGCCGACCTGCGCCTTCCGTCAAACCTCGAAGTCCTTCCCGACCACCACGGTCACGTCCGCGATGCCGGAGGCCGGACCGGCCACCTGCACCTCTCCGATCCCCAACAAGTCTCGCACACGCTCGCCGAGGGCACGGTCCCCCTCGCTCGCCACCACCACCATCGTCGTCTCGTGGTCGAAGCTCGAGGCGTTCTCCGAGACCACGACCCGGAACCCGCCGGCGATCACGCGCTCGGCAACGGGTTCGCCGACGCCGGGCGCCCCGCTGCCGTTCAGCACGATCAGCGGCAGGACCTCGCGGTCGGGCACGCCCCATGCCGCGGTGACGAACGTCCGGATCGCACCCAGGTCCGGTCGGAGCAGACCGCCCGAGACCTCCTCGCCTGGCAGGACCGTGACCCTGGACCCGCGGGCGGCGTTCAGCACCTCGGCCGCGCGCGTAGGGCTGTCCGAGACCGGTAGGTCGCCCGCCTCCCACGTCGCCTGCCGCAGGAGCGCCTCGAGCGTCGTCGCCCAGATCTCGTCGGAGCCCTCGAGCGCCGCCGCGGTCTCGGCGCCGGACATCGTCGTGTCGCCGACCTCCAGGCCCCCGGCTCGGTCGACCACGTTACGGAGCGTCCGCTCGTCGAGCGTGACGTGGTGTGGGATCCAGACGCCGAGCAGGTTCGCCGCCGCCGTCGCGGCCGAGCGGCCGGACAGCGCCCCCGCGTCGCCGACGGTCCCGTCGCCCTGGCCCGGGATCGTGATCGCCACCCGATCCGGTAGCACGACGGCCGCCGGAGCGATCGAGCCGCGGGACCCGACGACCGCCGTGCGCGGCCCGACCTCCGTCTCGACGACGACGAGGATCAGCTCCGACGGGCGCTCGGCGGCGGCTGGCGGCGGCTCCTCGGAGCGCGCGATCCGAACGACGATCACGGCCCCGACCGCCACCAGGAGGACCGCGGCCAACGACAGGCGTCCGCGGGTCACCGGTAGAGCCCCGCCTTCTCGATGTAGCTCTTCACGCCCTCGGGGACCAGGTACCGGATCGGCCGGCCCTCGCGGACCCGCTGCCGGATGTCCGTCGAGCTGATCGCGAGCGCGGGGATGTTCATGACGCTGACGTTCGGGTGGGCGGTGGGCGCCTCCGCCTCGAAGTGCGCGAGGTCGTGGCCCGGTCTGGTCGCGGCGATGAAGTGGGCCATCGAGAGGATCTCGGCGGGATCCTTCCACTGGAAGATCTCGAGCATCGCGTCGGCGCCCGTGACGAAGAACAGCTCGGCCTCGGCGCTCGCCTCCTGGAGGCTCCGCAGCGTGTCCACCGTGTACGTCGGTCCGGCGCGGTCGATCTCGAGCCGCGACACCGCGAACCGGGGATTGCTCGCCGTGGCGATGACCGTCATCAGGTACCGGTGCTCCGAGTCGGAGACGTCGCGATCCTCCTTCATCCACGGCCGCCCCGTGGGCACGAAGATCACCTGGTCCAGGCCGAACTGCACCGCAGCCTCCTCGGCCGTGAGCAGGTGTCCGTGATGGATGGGGTCGAAGGTCCCGCCCATGACCCCGAGGCGTCGTCCCACGGCGCCTATCCTACGGCCGGTCCGTCGTGCGGCCGTGGAGCCGTGTCATGGTCGTCGACGCCCCTCGACCCACGCCCGCAGGTCGGGTACGTGCTCCTCGTAGTGTCGCGGCCCGGCCTCGTCGAACCACTCGTCGGCGTCGGGGGTGAGCGGGTGCAGCGCCGCGAAACGCTCGACCATCATGGTCCGCGTGGGATGCCAATCGGCCCGCACGGTCGCCGGATCGAGACCTCTCGACTGCTCGAGCAAGCGGCGGTTGACGGTCTCGGTGTCCTCGGCCGGGATCTGTCCGGTGAAGACGCCGGCGGCCATCTGGTCGAGCGCTCGGGCGCAGTCCGCCGCCCAGCACGCGATGTGCCACATCACGTCCCTCGCGGACCAGCCGTCGGCCCCGTAGGGCTCCACGAGGTCCTCGTCGGACAGACCGTCGAGCAGCTCGTTCAGTTGCCGCCAGCCCAGCTCTTCGGCGTGGAGCAGCTCCTCACGTCGTCCCATCGGACCCTTCCTCGGGGAGGAAGTCGAACGCGCGGTCCCCGATCACGACCTCGTCGCCCCGTCGGGCCCCGGCGAGCGCGAGCTGCCGCTCGACGCCCTCCTTCACCAATCGACGTTGGAGTCGCTCGACCTTCGCCGGATCGTCGAAGTCGGTCTCGGCCACCCAGCGTTCCACGCCGCGGCCGACCACGCGGAACCGCTCCCCCTCGCGCCGGACCACGAACGACGGCCGGGCGGGCCGCAACACCACGACCGGACGGCGCTCCTCGGCGGCTTCGGCGGCCGCCCGCGCGACCTGGCCGATGCGCTCGCCCAGGGTCTCCAGGCCCTCGCCCGTCACGGCCGAGACGACCACCGCGTCGGGTCCGAGCGGTGAGGCGGCGGCCCGAGCTTCGGCCACGAGGTCGGCCTTCGTCCCCACGACGAGCTGCGGGCGGGCGGCGAGCTCGGGGTCGTACGCCGCGAGCTCCTCGCGGACGGTCCGCAGGTCCGTGGCCGGATCCGCCGACAGGTCGACGACCAGCACGAGCGCTCGACAACGACTGACGTGCCGGAGGAACCGATGGCCGAGCCCGCGGCCCTCGTGCGCGCCCTCGACGAGGCCGGGGATGTCGGCGACGACGAACCGCTCGTCGTCGACCCCGGCCACCCCGAGGTTCGGGGTCAACGTCGTGAACGGGTACGCCGCGATCTTCGGCCTCGCCGCCGTGAGCCGCGAGAGCAGGGTGGACTTCCCGGCGTTCGGCAGCCCGATCAGACCCACGTCGGCGACCGTGCGGAGCTCGACGACCAGCCGCCGCTCCTCCCCCTGCTCGCCGGCCTCGGCGGCCCCCGGCACGCGGTTGCGGGGCCCGGCGAGCGCGGCGTTGCCCCGCCCGCCCCGGCCGCCCCGGGCGAGGACCGCGCGGACCCCGTCCCCGACCAGGTCGGCGAGGAGCCCCTCCTCGTCCTCGACCCGGGTCCCGTCGGGAACCGGCACGACCAGGTCCTCCCCGTCCGCCCCCGAGCGGCCCCGGCGGCCGCCCGGCCGGCCGCTGGGCGCGCGCTGATGCGGGTGGTCGGCCAGGAAGGATAGGTCGTGGACGCCGAGATCGACCTGGAAGACGACGTCGCCACCGCGGCCGCCGTCCCCGCCGTCCGGCCCACCCTTGGGCTTGTACGGCTCGCGCAGGATCGAGTTCGCGCCGTCGCCGCCGCGACCGCCCCGGACGAACACCGTCACCTCGTCGACGAACCCCACGCGCCGATGCTCCCAGACCGCGCCCGGCCCTCGCGCCTCCCGTGCGAGATGATGCACGTATGCGCTCGAACGTGCGTGTGTGGGCGGTGGAGCTCGGCGAGGGCATCGCGCCCACGGAGCGCGAGGGCAACCTCTGGCGGGACGACGATGAGCTCCGGTTCGAGCCGGCCCGGGAGGGCGAGACCGGCATCTCGATCCCGTTCCGCGAGGTGCGGAAGGTCCGGCGCCTCCGCGGATCACCCGTGCTCATCGTGGTGCGCCGTCGCGGCGACCGCGAGATCCGCACGGCCTTCTACTTCGTGCAGCCGCCGCCGCTCGGCGCCTTCACCGACACGCAGACGGACCTGCGATCGGTCATCCCCTTCCGGAACCCGAAGCGGAAGGCACGTCGGGACAACGTCGGCTACCTGGGCATGATGAACCGCGAGAAGAAGGCCGAGGTGATCGAGTGGGAGCGCGAGGTTCGGGCGGCGGTCGCGGCGGCGCTCGGCCGCTAGTCGGGACGGACGGTCGCGAAGCGGCGGCCGCGAGACTCGCGGAAGTCGACGCGACCGTCGAGGAGCGCGAACAGCGTGTCATCGCTGCCCTTGCCGACGCCCTCGCCGGGGTGGATCCGTGTGCCGCGCTGGCGCACGATGATCGAGCCGGCGGTCACCTGCTGACCGCCGAACGCCTTCACGCCGAGCCGCTTGGACTCGGAGTCTCGACCGTTGCGGGACGACCCGCCGCCCTTCTTGTGCGCCATGGCGTGTTCGAGGGTACCAGACGCCCTGCGACCTGCGGTTACTCCTCGGCCGACGCCCCCGCCGGCTCCTCCGTCGGGGTCTCGTCCGCCTCCGTTGCTTCGGGCTCCGCCGGGGCCTCGGCCTTCGTCGAAGCGGCCTTCCTGGCCGGCTCTCCCAGGCTGACCTCCTCGATCTCGACGAGCGTGAGGAGCTGGCGGTGGCCGGAGCGGCGCGCGTACCCGCTCTTGTTCTTGTACTTGAAGACCTTGACCTTGTCGCCCTTCTGCTCGCCGAGCAGCTTCGCCGTGACCACGGCGCGCTCCGCCTCCTTGCCGACGTGCGTGTGACCGTCGTCGTCGACGACGAGCAGGGGATGGAACGTGACCGTGTCCCCCGCCCCGTGCAGGTACTCGATCTCGATGACGTCGCCGGCCTGCACCTTGTGCTGCTTGCCGCCCGTCTTGATGACCGCGTACATCGTCGGTTCCTCCTTCTCGGCGCCGTCGTCGCCCGCGCCGTCAGTCCACGTCGTAGGTGAGCAGGACGCCCCGGCCCTCGCACGTCGGACACGTCTCCGAGAACGATTCCAAGAGTCCACCAGACACGCGCTTGCGCGTCACCTCGAGCAGCCCGAGCGGACTGATGTCGAAGACCTGGCTCCGCGACTTGTCCTGCGCGAGCGCCTCTCGGAGCGTGTCGATCACCTTCTTCTTGTTCTGCTCGAGGAGCATGTCGATCATGTCGATCACGATCATCCCGCCGATGTCGCGCAGGCGGAGCTGCCGCGCGACCTCGCGCGCGGCCTCGAGGTTCGTGTTGACGACCGTCTCCTCGAGGTTCGTCTTGCCGACCGACTTGCCCGTGTTGACGTCGATGACCGTGAGGGCCTCGGTCCGGTCGATCACGATGTAGCCGCCCGAGGGGAGCCACACCTTGCGGTCGAGCCCCTTGTGGATCTGCTCGACGACGTGGTACTCCTCGAAGGCCGGGAGCTTCCCCTCGTGCAGCCGCACCTTGGAGACCACCTCGGGGTCGGCCTGCCGCAGGTACTCGGTGACGATCTGGTACACGCGCGGGGAGTCCGTCACCAGCTCGCGGAACTCCTCGTCCGTGAACAGGTCGCGGACGACGCGGACGGTCAGCTCCGGCTCCTCGTACAGGATCGAAGGCGCCTTCGACTTCTTGGCGCGCTTCTCGATGGCCGCCCACTCGTCGACCAGCCGCTGGAGGTCGGCCGCGAGCGCTTCCTCCGAGGCGCCGTCGGCGGCCGTCCGAACGATGAGCCCGTGCGGATCCGGCTTGATCTTCTTGTAGATCGTCTTCAGCCGCCGTCGCTCGTCCTCGGGCAGCCGTCGGCTGATGCCGGTGATGTTCGAGTTCGGGACGAGCACCAGGTACCGGCCGGGCATGGAGATCTGCGCGGTGAGTCGCGCGCCCTTACCGCCGATCGGATCCTTCGTGACCTGGACGAGCACCGACTGCCCGCTCTTCAGCACCTTCTCGATGCGCGGCGGCGAGCCCTCCAGGTCCTCGGGCGAGTAGTTCACCTCGCCGGCGTACAGGACCGCGTTGCGCCCACGGCCCACGTCGATGAACGCCGCCTCCATCCCCGGGAGCACGTTCTGGACGCGGCCGAGGTACACATTGCCGACCATCGATCGCGCGCCGATCCGCGTCACGTAGTGCTGCACGAGGTCCCGACCCTCGAGCACCGCGATCTGGTCGCGCTCACCGTGCTCGGTGATCACCATCAGCTTGTCGGTGACGCGCGGGACGATCGGCAACGGCTCGCGTCGCCGGCGGGAGCCGGTCCGGGTCTGCCGCGACTGCCGCGCCCGCCGCAGGCGGGTCGAGACCTGCGCATCCTCCTTCGCGGGGGCCGATGCCGCGCGCCTCGCGGTCGGACGGGCGGTCGGACGGCTGGCAGCCTCGGCGGGTTCCTCGGTCCCTGGCTCGGCCGGCTTCTTCTTCCCGCGGCCGCGCCCGCCGCGACGGCGACGCTTCTTCGGGGCGGCGGCCGGCTCGGCCTCCGTCTCCGCGGCCGCGTCGGCGGCGATCTCGGGGGCGGCCTCCTCGGCCGGCTCCGCGGTCCTGCGGGTCCTCCCCTTCGTGGCCTCCGTGGGCGTCGCGCCCTCGGCCTTCGGCTCCTTCTTCGCGCCCTGGGCCGCCGGCTCCTTCTTCGCGGCGGGTTTGCGCGCCCTCGTCGAGCGCCCCTTCGAGGCTGCCTCCTCGGCGGCCCCCGCCGCCTCCACGTCGGACCGTTCGGGCGTCTCTGCTTCGGTCGTGGTCTCCGCGAGCTTGCCCCTCCCCCGGCCCCGTCCGCCGCGCCGACGGCGCTTGCGGGGCGGAGCCGGCGTGGCCTCGGCGTCACCGTCTCGTGTCTCGTCGTGGCTCGGCGCCGCGCTCGTGGTCACGTCCGCATCGGACTCCGCCGAGGCTCCTTCGGGCAGATCGACGGGGGCGGTCGCCGCCTTCGCACCGCCGCCACCCCGCCCACCGCGCCCCCTGCCGCCGCGACTCCGCCGGCGCCGCCTGGGCGCCGCGGGCGTGGCGTCGTCCATCGGACCAGCGTCGGTCGCGGACACGGCATCGTCCGCGCCCGCGGACGACTCGCTCGTGCGAGATGGCTGCTGGGTCATGCTCGACGCTCCCTTCCCTTCGCCGGCGGGCGCCGTGGCGGGAGCCGGAACGGGTGTGGTCGCGGCCCGGGCGCGCACGGTTGACGTCGAACGCCCCGAGACAGGGCCGATCGTCTCCGGTATGTGCGGAGAGGCCGCCGACGCGGGAGCGTCGACCGCACCCTCCGGCGCTTCGTCGCGCACGTGAAGGTTCCCGTCCCGGCGCCGACCACCGACCGCGGCCGCACCGGGAGCGTGTCCCAGGGGCCGGCGGGGCCGTGGCCGCGCCGTTCCTCGTACCCCGCCGAACCGCCTACGCCCCGGATGGGCGCCGCGTGCGGCGGGCAAGCCTGGCACCAGCCTAGCAGGCACAACGGCCGCGATGTCCGAGGAGGGGCTCGGACGATCCCCAGGGCTAGCCACGAGGGACTAGGTCCGGGTCGCCGATGCGGCGTCCGAGAAACCGCTGGCTGCCGGATACCTTGCCGAGCGACGCCGAGGGACACTTCCGGCATGGAACGGGCGCTCCTTCCCCGCCCGGTGACGGACGGGGGAGTCCGTATGGGTTCCGGGCGCGTACGCGTCATGGTCGTCGACGACAACGCGGGGTTCCGCGAGTCGCTGCTCTCGCTCCTGGACGCGGGCGGGCTGGACGTCGTGGGCGAGGCACCCTCGGGCTTCGCGGCGCTCGACATGGTGGAGGGACTGGACCCGGACGTCGTGCTGATGGACGTGCGGATGCCGGGGATCGACGGGATCGAGACCACCCGCCGGCTGAAGGCGCGGTTCCCGGCGCTCGGCATCGTCGCGCTGTCCGGGCACGAGGACCAGGAGATCGTCACCGAGATGCTCGTGGCCGGCGCGAGCGGCTACGTGCTGAAGGACTCGGACGGGGACGAGATCCTGAACGCCGTCTTCCTGGCGGCGGGCGGCGGCGGGATCCTGTCCCCCGGTGTCACCCCTCGCGTGATCGAGGAGCTCACCGAGGCGCTCGAGCGCGAGCGCCGCCGGACCCGCGAGCTGGAGGAGGCGCAGGCCGCGCTGGTCGAGCGCGCCGCGCGGCGGCACGAGCTGGTCGCGCGCCTCTCCCACGAGCTCCGCACGCCCGTCACCGTGATCCTCGGCATGGCCCAGACGCTCGCGAAAGCGCCGGAGGAGCCCGAACGCGACGAGCTCCTCGACCGGCTGGTATCCCGCGCCCGGGACCTGGCCAGACTCGTCGAGCGCTTCGAGCTCACCGTGGACGCGGGGCTCACCGAGCACGTGGACCTCGCCCGGGTGGCCGGCGAGCTCGCGTCGGCCAGCCCGAGGATCCGCCTCGTGACCGAGGGCGAGATCCCGGAGGTCCCGCTGAACCCGGGGGCGGCCCGGCGGATCCTCGAGGAGCTCCTCGACAACGCGATCCGTTTCTCGCCGCCCGAGACGCCGGTCCAGATCCACATCGAGCTCGGGAGCGCGGCGCTCGAGGTTCGTGTGAACGATCGCGGCCACGGGATCGAGCCGGGCGCCCGCGAGCGGATCTTCGGGGCGCTCGAGCAGCTCGAGGATCTGAACGTCCGCGTCCACCAGGGGGCCGGGATGGGGCTCGCGCTCGCGAGGACGGCGGCGCGCGCGATGGGCGGCGACGTGACGCTGGAGTCCTCCGAGCCCGGAGGCTCCACGTTCCTGTGGACGATCGCGCTCGGCGAGTGACCGGCGTTACGTGAAGCGCCGCATGTGGACGTTCTGGAGCAGCCCCACCGCGATCGCGTTCGTGAGCAGAGAGCTGCCGCCGTAGGACACGAACGGCAGCGTGATCCCCGTGATCGGCATGATCCCGACCGTCATCCCCACGTTCACGAAGATCTGGATCGCGAACATCGAGGCGACGCCGGCCGCGACGTAGGTTCCGAACGGGTCCTTCGATAACAGCGCGATCCGGAACGCGCGCCACAGCAGGACGGCGAACGCGAGCAGCATCCCGACGGCTCCCACGAACCCGAACTCCTCCCCCACGACCGTGAAGATGAAGTCGGTGTGCTGCTCGGGCACGAAGTCCAGGTTCGTCTGCGAGCCCTCGAGGTACCCGGTGCCCGTGAGGCCTCCGGAGCCGATCGCGATCTCCGCCTGCTGACGGTTCCAGCCCGTTCGCTGCGGGTCGTTCTGCGGGTCGAGGAACCCCGTGATCCGCGCGATCTGGTACTCGCGGACCAGGCCGAGCTGCAGCGCCCCGAAGATCAGCACGAGCGCGGTCAGGGCGAGGATCCCCAGGTGCCGGCCGCGAGCGCCGGCGACGACGAGGATCCCGACGAGGATCGACACGAGGACGATCGAGGTGCCGAGGTCGGGCTGCAGGAACACCAGCAGCGCGGGGACCGCCGCGATCGCGGTCGCGGCGTAGACGTGCTGGAGCGACAGCTCGGCGCTGGACCGTCGGAGCTCCGCCAGGTAGGTCGCCAGCATGAGGACGAGGGCGATCTTCGTCAGCTCGGAGGGCGTGAGCTGGAAGCCGAAGAGCTCGAACCAGCGCTGCGAGCCCTTCACCGTCGTTCCGAGCGGCGTGCGGACCAGGAGCAGCAGCACGATCGACGCGCCGTAGATCATCCCCGCGTAGATCCGGAGGAACCGGTAATCGAAGCTCGCCATCACCATCACGATGACCACACCCAGGGACGCGAAGGTGGCCTGCCGCTTGAGGTAGGTGCCGGGGTCCAGATCCGCGGCCTCGAGGGACTGGTGGGTGGCCGAGTACACCATGAACAGCCCGCTCACGATCAGCACGAGCATCGCGAGCAGCAGGGCGGGGTCGATGTGGCGGATCGGACGTCGTTCCGCCGGGAAGACCTTGCCCGCGACGAGATCCATCAGTCGGTCCCCGCCGCGCCGACGACCTCGGTCTGCTCGAGGCCGTAGATGCCCTCGATGATGTTCCGGACGATCGGGGCGGCCGTCGTCGAGCCGTGACCGCCCTGCTCGACCAGCACCACGATCACGTGCTGCTCACCGTCGGCCTCGGTCATCGCCGCGAACCACGAGTTGTCCTGTCGGGTGTCCACCTCCGCCGTGCCGGTCTTGCCCGCCACCCACACGCGCCCGAACGGGAACCCCACGAACGCGCCGCTCGCCGTCCCCGACCGCACGGTGTCGACCAGCGCCTCGCGGACGTACCGGACGTGCTGCTGGTCGAACGGCCAGCGTCGCCGACAGGTCGGCTTCGTCGAGCGCACCACCCTGCCGTCGGGCTCGCGCACGCGATCGAGGAGGTGCGGGGCGCACACGCGCCCGTCGTTCTGCAGCGCCGCGTAGGCGGTCGCGAGCTGCAACGGCGTCACGAGCGTGTCGCCCTGCCCGATCGTCATCAGCACGAAGTCGCCCGGCACCCATCGCCCCTCGGGGAAGAGCTTCGGGAACTCCTCGTGGATGCCGGCCTTCCAGACCGCGTCCGGGACGCGCCCGTCCTTCTCGAACGGCAGGTCCACGTTCGTCACCTTGCCGAAGCCGATCGCGCGCAGGTCCTTCTGGAGCGGCTCCTTCGGCGCCTGGTCGTCGTTGCCCTCGATCCCGTCGAGGTTCGGCGGCGGGTAGTACAGGCGCCAGTACTCGTAGCCCATCGGGTAGAAGATCGTGTCGCAGGACATCGACAACGCGCGCGCGAGGTTCATGAACCCGAGGTTCGCCGTCGTCCAGTTGTTGAACACGTACTGGATCGCCTCCGGATCGTCTTCGTCGTACGGAGCGGTCCAGCTGGGTGGGCAGCCGTAGGAGCGGTTCGTGCTCACGATCGTCTGGCTCTGCGCTCCGCCCTCCGGCCGGCGCGAGAGGGCCGAGAGCATGACCCACGGCTTGTACGTAGACCCGGGCGCGTACTCCGCCTGGATCGTCCGGTTGATCAGCGGGTTGCCAGTGTTCGCGACGACGAACCGCCGGTCGAACTCCCGCTGGCTCATCGGCCGCGTGAACAGGGCCGGCTGGAAGGTCGGGGACGACGCCATCGCCTCGATCGCGCCGGTCTCCGGATCCATCACGACGACGGCACCCGCGTTCGCGCGCAGGCCGGTCCCCGTGTTCTGGTCCAGGACGCCTCGCGCGGCGAGCATCCCGTTCGCGAGGCTCTCCTCGGCGAGCGCCTGGATCCGCAGGTCGAGCGTCAGCTCGACGTCGTTGCCCGGCACCGGATCCAACTGGCCGATCTCGCCCAGGTTGCGGCCCGCCGAGTTGACCCGGTACTTGACCACGCCGTCGGTGCCGACCAGATCGGATTCGTAGACGGCCTCGATCCCCGCGACGCCGACCTCGTCGCTCGGCTCGTAGTTGGCGAACGCCGGGTCCTCGAGCTTCTCCTCCGAGATCTGGCCCAGGTACCCGAGAACGTGCGCCGCGAGCGAGCGCTCCGGATACGTGCGGACGGGCAGCTCGACCACCTCGATGCCGGGGAACTCCCTGCCGTGCTCCTTCAGGTACAGCACGACCGGCTTCGGCACGTCGATCGCGATCGGGATCGGGCTGAACGCGTAGTAGCGCGTGTCGTCCAGGCGCGCGCCGAGTTCCGCCGCCGGGACCTCGAGCAGCTCCGAGAGCCGGAACAGGATCTCCTCCTTGGCCGCGCCCGCCTGCTCGCGGTTCATCGTGATGACCAGGCTGGCGCGGCTGTCGACGAGCGGGCGGCCGTGGGCGTCGAGGATCCGCCCTCGACGAGCGGGTACGTCGACCAGCCGGACCGAGTTGTTCACGGCCTCGCGCTGGTACTCCTCGGCCGCGAGGACCTGGAGGAACCACAGCCGCGTCGTGAGCGCGGCGAACATCACGGCGACGAGCGCCGCGAGGACCTTCACGCGGCTCCCTGCGCGCAGATCCGTCACGAGCGGCTCACCACCGGACCACCTTCGACGTGCGCGACCCCTCGATCACCCGTCGCAGGATCGGGAACACGAGCGGCGTGAGGATCGCGTTGTACAGCGCCGAGAGCGCCGCGACCCGGACCAGGTACAGCGTGGACACGTCGAGCTGCCCGAGCAGGAACGACACGACCCCGTAGAAGAGCACACCGCCGAACGTGCCCCCGGCGACGAGGAACACTGGGAACACCGGCGACGGGCTCACGACGTACTGGCGGAGCATCCCGATCGCGTAGCCGAGCAACGTCAACGTCAGCGCCGTGATGCCCTTCGGCTGGTCGAGGAGGAAGTCCTCCGCCATCCCGCCGGCGAACCCGGCGATCGCACCCGGGGACGGGCCGTCGAGGAACGCGAAGGCGATCGTCACCAGGTACATCAGCTCGGGCTTCGCGCCGAGGAGCAGGACGTCCGCGAACACCGTGGTCTGGAGCAGCAGGGCCGACAGGATGACCGCGACGAGCAGCAGCGTGCGACGCACGGGACCTCAGGCTACCCGGACCCATCGGTCAGCACCACCAACACGGCCTCGAGCGACGAGAAGTCGACCGCCGGCCGGACCGTGATGAACTTCTCGAGCTCCGCCTCGGCCGGCAGCACGCGCGAGACCGATCCGATCAGGATGCCGGGCGGGAAGATGCCCTCGGTGACACCCTGGATCCGGTAGCCGGCGGTCACCACCTGCTCGCCCGGCATGACCTCGGTCTCGGTGGACACGATCGACATCCGCAGGTCGCGCTCCCCTTCCCCGCTCACGAGTCCGGTCGTCCGCGAGACGTCGAGGCGGCCGGCGACGAACGAGTCGGGGTCGATGATGAGCTGGACGAGCGACGACTCGGGCGAGACGCGTGCCACCCGTCCGACGAGACCGGCCGCGGCGACCACCGGCATGTCGAGCGCGATCCCGTCGTTCGAGCCCTTGTCGATCGTGATCGTCCACTCGAAGTTCGACGGCCCGCTCGCGATCACGAGCGCGCCGGTGGTGCCCACGTCCTCGAGGCCCTCGCGGAGGCCGAGCAGCGCCTCGAGCTCGGCCAATCGTGCGGCGTCGTTCGTCGAGGTGGCGACCTGCGACTCGAGCTCGGCGACGCGGGCGCGGAGCTCCCGGTTGTCGTTGCGGATCGACGGGAGCCGCACGAGCGTGGAGAAGAAGTTGCCGACCGGCTTCGTCACCTTCGAGACGGCCTCCTGGAGCGGGCTGATCACGGTGAGCGCGGCGTTGCCCAACGAGGCGAGCGGACCGGCGTCGCCCTGCCGGTAGTCGACCGTGATCGTCACGAGCGAGATCGAAACGAGCGTGACGACGAGCAGCCGGGCGCTCCGGGCCCTGGTAGGGAGGGCCATGGCGTTACCGACGGGACGGGCTCACCAGGACCCGCTGGAGGATCTCGAACTCCTCGAGGCACTTGCCGGAACCGATCGCCACCGAGGAAAGGGGGTTCTCTGCGATGTGGATCGGCATGCCGGTCTCGTGCCGCAGGCGCTTGTCGAGACCTCTCAGCAACGCGCCGCCGCCGGTGAGCACGACGCCCTTGTGCATGATGTCCCCGGCGAGCTCGGGTGGCGTGCGGTCGAGGGTCGCCTTGATCGAGTCGATGATCGCCGTGACGGGCTCTTCGATCGCCTGCCGGATCTCGCTGTCGGAGATCTGGATCGTCTTCGGGAGTCCCGAGACGAGGTCGCGCCCGGGGATCTCGGCGATCAGCTCCTCCTGCATCGGGTACACGGACGCGATCGCGAGCTTGATCGCCTCCGCGGTCCGCTCGCCGAGCAGGAGCGAGTACTCCTTCTTCACGTGGTTGATGATCGCCTCGTCCAGCTCGTCGCCGCCGATCCGCAGCGAGCTGGAGGTGACGATGCCGCCGAGCGAGATGACGGCGACCTCGGTGGTGCCACCGCCGATGTCGACGATCATGTTCCCGGCCGGCTCGTGGATCGGCAGGCCGGCCCCGATCGCGGCGGCCATCGGCTCCTCGATGATGTACGCGCGCCGGGCGCCCGCGGCGATCGTGGCCTCCTCGACGGCGCGTTGTTCGACGCCGGTGATGCCGCTCGGCACGCACACGACGACTCGAGGCTTCGCGAGGAGCCGGCGCTTGTGCACCCGCTGGATGAAGTAGCGGAGCATCTTCTCGGTGACGTCGAAGTCGGCGATGACGCCGTCCTTCAGCGGCCGCACCGCCTGGATGTGCGAGGGCGTGCGCCCGATCATCCGCTTCGCCTCGTTGCCGACCGCCAGGATCGCGCCGCTCAGCGTGTTGATCGCGACGACCGAGGGCTCGTTCAACACGATCCCGTGCCGCCGAACGTAGACGAGCGTGTTCGCGGTCCCGAGGTCGACCGCCATGTCCTGACCAAGGAACCCGAGAACCCCCTCGCCGTTCGTGCTTCGACCGGCGGGGGATGTGGGAAGTCCGCGACGAACCTTCTCGGCCATAGGTTCGGAGCATTTCTACAGGACCCGGATAGGGGTGGCAACCCTCGACTGCGCGTTGACGCAACCCTCAACTCTCGATGCGCGGAGCGGGATCGAACGCTCGACGTAAGCGTCCGGCTACCCGCCCGTGTTGCCCCCTCCGGAGGCTCGACCGATCGCTGAGGTACGGTGTCCTTTGTCTGTGCGTGGAGGAGGTCGACGTGGAGGTCGCGGTGGTGTTCCCCGGCCAGGGGTCGCAGTTCGCCGGTATGGCCGACCCGTGGGTCGAACACGTGATCGGGCGCGGCGCCCTCGAGGAGGCCTCGACCGCGATCGGGCGCGACGTGGTGGACGGATGTCGCGACGAGGGCGCGCTCGCGACGACGGAGTTCGTGCAGCCCGCGCTCCTCGCATGCGGGATCGCCGCGTTCCGCGTGCTCGAGGCCGAGGGCGTGACGTTCGTCGGCGCCGCGGGTCACTCGCTCGGCGAGTTCGCCGCCCTGGTCGCGGCCGGGGCGCTGGAGCTCGGGCCCGCCCTTGAGATCGTCGCGGTCCGGGGTCGGGCGATGCAGGCCGCCGCCGAGGCACGCCCGGGGACGATGAGCGCGCTCCTCGGCGTCGGGGCGGAGCAGGCGGCGGAGATCTGCGACACGGCCCGCCACGACGACGTCCTGCTCGTCGCCAACGAGAACTCGCCGCAGCAGGCCGTGATCTCGGGCTCGATCCCGGCGGTGGAGCGCGCCGAGGCCCTGGCGGCCGAGCGCAGGATCCGCGCCGTCCGTCTGAAGGTGGCCGGCGCCTTCCACTCTCCCCTCATGGAACCCGCGGTGGCTCCGCTGGTGCAGGCGATCGAGCGCGCGCACATCAGCGCGCCGCGGATCCCCGTGGCGTCGAACGTGACGGGCATGTTGATCTCGGAGCCCACAGAGCTCCGTCGGCTGCTCGGTCGGCACGTCGTCTCGCCGGTGCGGTGGGAGGCGTGCGCGCAGGCGCTCGCCGCGGCCGGCGCGGACACGTTCGTCGAGGCCGGGCCGGGCGACGTGCTCACGAGGCTCGCCAGGCGCGTCGTGTCCGGCGCCCGCGCGGTTGCCGTCGGGTCCCCCACGGACGCGGCCGCGTTCGCGGCGGGCGCCTGAGGTTCGGCGCGATCGCCCGAGCGTTCGCGCGGGCGGCAGCCGACGCCGGTCGCGCGACCGGGCATGGCGAGCCCTCGGGCGCTATCCTCAAGCGTTCCCACCACCGGACGCGAGGAGGGTCCACGTGACGACGCGACGCCATGCGACGATCGCCGGGGTGGGTTCCCGACTGCCCGACCGCGTCGTCCCGAACGCCGAGTTCGAGGCGCTCGTCGACACGAGCGACGAATGGATCCGCGACCGGACGGGCATCGCGGCCCGCCGCTTCGCCGCCGAGGGCGAGACGACCTCGGACCTGGCCGTCGAGGCCGCCCGCCGCGCGCTCGACGAGGCCGGCATCGCGCCGGAGCAGGTGGATCTCATCGTGTGCGCGACCCTCACGCCGGACACCCCCATCCCGGCGGCCTCGGTGTGGGTCCAGCGCAAGCTCGGGATCCAGGCTCCCGCCTTCGACCTGAACGCCGCTTGCGCCGGTTTCTCCTACGGACTCTCGACGGGCGCCGCGTTCATCGAGTCGGGCGCCGCCGAGACGGTCGTCGTGATCGGCGCCGAGATCCTCTCCCGGGTCATGAACTTCACGGACCGGAGCACGTGCGTACTGTTCGGCGACGGCGCGGGGGCGGTCGTCCTGCGCCCGTCGGACGAACCTGGGCTGATCGGCTCGATCCTCGGCGCCGACGGGACGGCGGCCGAGATCCTCATCATCCCCGGCGGCGGGTCCGCGCGGCCCCCGTCGGCCGAGTCCGTGGCCGCGAACGAACACACGATCCACATGCCCTCGGGGCGCGAGGTCTTCAAGCGCGCCGTCGTCGAGATGGCGAACGCGTGCCGTCAGCTGCTCGAGAAGTCCGGTCTCACCCCCGACGACGTGGACGTCCTGATCCCCCACCAGGCGAACGCCCGCATCATGGTCGCGGTCGCCGAGCGCCTGGGCATCGGCCCGGACCGCGCGGTGGTGGACGTCGCCGAGGTCGGCAACACGTCCGCCGCCTCGATCCCGATCGCCCTCGACCGCGCCTGGCGCGCCGGGCGGATCCGCGACGGCGACCTCGTCCTGCTCACCTCCTTCGGCGCCGGGCTCGCGTGGGGCGCCAACCTGGTGCGATGGAACCCTCCGGCATCCTGAAGGTCGTCGTCGTCACCGGCGGCTCGCGCGGCATCGGCCGCGCCTGCGCCGAGGCGCTCGCGGCAGGCGGCTGGCGCGTCGCGATCGGCTACCGCTCGAGCGAGACCGACGCGAAGGAGGCGCTCGCGGGGATCGAGGCAGAGGGCGGCTCCGGGACGATCGTCCGACTCGACGCGCTCGACGCCGCCTCGGTCAAGCAGGCCTTCGAGGAGGTTGCCGGCTCGCTCGGCCCCGTGACGGGCCTGGTGAACAACGCCGGGTTCAGCCAGGACGGCCTGCTCCTCAAGTACCCGATGGAGACGTTCGATCGGACGATCGAGACGAACGTGCGCGGCGCGTTCCTGGCCAGCCAGGCGGCGATCCGGACGATGCTCCGTGCCCGGTGGGGACGGATCCTGAACATGTCCTCGGCGGTCGCCCTGCGCGGGAACGCGGGCCAGACGGCGTACGCGGCGTCGAAGAGCGCGCTCGTCGGGTTCACGAAGGCGCTCGCGCGCGAGGTCGGCGTGAAGGGCATCACGGTCAACGCGGTCTGCCCCGGGCTCGTGGAAACCGACATGACCTCGTACCTGACCGAGCAGGCCCGCGCGGTGTACATCGACCAGACGCCGCTCGGGCGGACGGCGCACCTGGAGGAGGTCGCGGCCGTCGTGCGCTTCCTGATGTCCGAGGAGGCCTCGTACGTGAACGGCGCCGTTATCCCCGTGGACGGAGGGCTGACGGCGTAGTCGCGGGAGGCCGAAGCCCCTAGCATGTGCCGAGCCGTACCGACGGGAGATCCCAAGGAGGACCGATGGACAAGGCAGAGATCGAGGCGAGGGTGCGCAAGGTCCTTGCCGAGCAGCTCGCGGTGGACGAGGCACAGGTGGTGCCCGACGCGCGGTTCGCGGAGGACCTGAACGCCGACTCCCTCGACCTCGTCGAGGCCGTCCTCGCCCTCGAGGAGGAATGGAACATCGAGATCCCCGAGGCCGAGATGGAGGGCGTAAAGACGGTCGGACAGGCCGTCTCCCTCGTCGAGCAGAAGCTGGGGCTCGCCTCTGCGTAGCCTGGGCGCGCGGACGAGGGTCTTCATCACGGGGATCGGACCCCTCACGCCGGTCGGCACGGGGGTCGAGGAGTTCTGGTCCGGGCTCACCTCCGGCAGGAACGGGATCCGGCGTATCGAGCGGTTCGACACCTCGGATCTGCCCGTGACGCTCGCCGCGGAGGTGCCGGACTTCGACGCCTCGCAGTGGCTGGACGCGAAGGAGGCGCGCCGGACCGACCGCTCCACCCAGTTCGGGATCGCGTCGGCGAAGCTCGCATGGCAGGACGCGGGGGAGCCCGAGGTCGTGGCCGAGCGTGGCGGCGTCGTGTTCGGAACCGGGATCGGCGGCATCGAGACGCTCCTCATGGCGCACACCGTGATGCTCGAGCGCGGCGCGGGCCGGGTGAGCCCGTTCATGGTGCCGGGGCTCATGGCGAACGGCTCGGCGGGCCATATCGCGATGATCTACGGCCTCACCGGGCCCAACCTGTGCACGATCTCGGCGTGCGCGTCCTCGAACCACGCCGTCGGCGAGGGGATGCGCCTGATCCGCGACGGGTACATCGACCTGTGCGTCGTCGGGGGGACCGAGTCGGCGACGCTGCCGCTCACGATCGCCGCCTTCTCGCAGATGACGGCGCTGACGAAGAACCCCGATCCCGAAACCGCGAGCCGGCCCTTCGACAAGGAGCGCGACGGGTTCGTGATGTCCGAGGGCGCGTGCGCGCTGATCCTCGAGTCCGAGGCGCACGCGTCGGCGCGCGGCGCTCGGGTGTACGCGGAGGTCGCCGGATATGGCGCCTCGGCCGACGCGTTCCACATCACCGCGCCCGACCCGAAGGGCTCGGGCGCCGCCCTCGCGATGGGCTGGGCTCTGCGGGACGCGGGCGAGGAGCCCTCGGCCGTGAGCTACGTGAACGCGCACGGGACATCGACACCGCTCAACGATGCCGCCGAGACCGTGGCGATCAAGGCCGCGCTCGGCGAGGACGTCGCGCGCGGCGTCGCGATCTCGTCCACGAAGTCGATGACCGGCCACATGCTGGGCGCGGCGGGCGCCGTCGAGGCCGCCACCTGCGCCCTCGCGATCCAACGCGGCGCGATCCCGCCGACGATCCACTACCGGACGCCGGACCCCGACTGCGACCTGGACTACACGCCCAACGAGGCGAGGGAGTCCGACGTGCGCCTGGCGCTCAGCAACTCGTTCGGCTTCGGCGGGCAGAACGCGACGGTCGCGTTCCGCCGCGTCTGAACCGGCCCCCAGCGCCTCTCAGGGACCCGCGGTCCGGTAGAACGAGGCCGCGTCGAAGATCGCTCGCGTCGGACGGCCGCCGATCGGCGTGTCGAACCGGATCCGGCTGGGCGTCGGCGGGTCGCCCACCGCGAACGAGCCGTCGGCATCCGGGACGAGCGGCTGCGAGCCCTCCAGGTCCATGGCGCCGCCGAGCAGCTCGAGCCGCAGCGCCCCGCCGCGGACGAGGACCTCGAACCCCGGCGCCCAGGGGTTCCAGCTCCCGTAGCGGCCGGCCATCGCGTGCCACTCGGCCGGGACGATCGGCGCTGCGGGTGCGTTCGGCATGCGGAGCCAGCGCGACCCCCAGAACGCCTCGATCGCGCTGCCCTCGCGACGGACGAGGTCGAGCGGGTACCGGTCGCGCTCGGGGTCGTCGACGGCGAAACGGCCCTCGGCGATCGGCAGGAGCGCCGCACGCCGTCCGTCCCCCTCCTCCAGGGACAGGCGGTCGCCCTCGGCGACGACGCGGACGGACCCGAGCTCGTCGGTGAAGACGCCGGCGAACGTCACCGCATCGGGGACGCCCGCGCGGTCGGCGGGCTCCGGAACGTCGGGGAGCGGCGCCCCGCCCGCCTCGGCCGCCAGGCACGCGAGCGCGAACCGCGCCAGTTCGAGCCTCCTGCCGAACGCCGAGTTCATCAGCACCGTGACGCCGAACCCGGTCTCGGGCTCCACCAGCAGGTAGGCGGTGAACCCGACCATCCCGCCCGAGTGACCGAGGAGCCGTCGCCCCCCGTCCTGCGGCACCCACTTCAGCCCGTAGCCGAACACCTCCCCCGGCGCGTCCGGGTCCTCGGCCACCGGGCTGGTCATGCGCTCGAAGCTCTCCTCGGTCAGGACGCCGCGGCCGCGGTTCAGGATCAGGCGAGCGTAGGCGGCCAGCTCCTCGGCGGTCGCGCAGATCGTGCCGTCGGCCGTGGCGCTCTGGAACCACGCCGAGGGCGCCCACCCGTGTCGGGGCTGCCACGGGCGATCGTCGTACGGCGAGGTGTACCCGACGGCCAGGCGCTCCCGCGTCGCGTTCGTGATGACGACGTCCGCGTCGCCGATGTCGATCGGCGCCATCACGCGCTCGCGGACGACATCCCACCACGGTCGGCCCGTCGCGGCCTCGAGCACGAGGCCGAGCGCCTTGTAGCCGACGTTCGAGTACAGGAACCGCTCGCCCGGCGCCCAGCCCGTGTGCGTCTCGCGGAGCGACCACACCTCGTGGGCGGCCTCTCCGGTCGCGTCCATCCCGCACACGATGCCCGCCGTGTGCGACAGCAGGTGATGCACCGCGATCGGCCCGTACGCCGACCGGACCTCGAACCAGGGCAGGTACTCGGTCACCGGCGCGTCGAGGTCCAGCCCGCCCTCCTCCCGCTGCTGCAGCAGGGCCATGACGGTGAACCCCTTGCTAATCGAGCCGATCTGGAACCGGTGCTCGGGTCCGACGGGCGCTCCGGCGTCCACGTTCGCGACGCCGTCGAGGACCACCCCGAGGGTGCGCTCGCGATCCGTCACCGCGAGCGCCAGACCGGGCGTGTCCAGGGTGGCCCGCTGGCGCTCGACGAACGACCTGATGCGCTCGAGGCTTGCGTCGCCGCGCGCCATCGGCCCGCTATCCGAAGAACAGTTTGAGCTCGCGATCGGCCGACTCGGGCGAGTCGCTGCCGTGCACGATGTTCTCGGTGATGATCAGCCCGAAGTCGCCGCGGATCGTGCCGGCGGGCGCGGATGCCGGATCGGTCGGCCCCATCATCGTCCGCCACACGTCGATCGCGCCCTCGCCCTCGAGGCGCGCGACGACGACCGGGCCCGACGTGATGAACTCCACGAGGTCCCCGAAGAACGGCTTCTCGCGATGCTCGCCGTAGTGCTCCTCGGCGAGCGAGCGGTCGATCCGCATCATCCGCATCTCGGCGATCCGCAGGCCCCTGGTCTCGACGCGGCGGAGCACCTCCCCCACCAGTCCGCGGCGGACACCGTCCGGCTTCACGATGAGCAGGGTCGACTCGACGGCCATCTTCAGGGTTCCTCCTGCGCGGGGCCACTGTCCCGCACCTCGGGCGGCGCCCCCGCGACCAGCGCCCGGCGGGCGTCCGCGACAGTGTACAGAGAGCCCGTCACCAGGATGAGATCCGTCTCGCCCGCCTCGGCGAGTGCGGCGTCCAGCGCGGCGCGGACGTCGTCGAACGCCTGCACCGGCACGCCGCGACGCTCGAACGCGTCGGCCAGCTCCGACGGCGGCCGGGCGCGCACGCTCGCGGTCGCGCACGCGTAGGCCCGGTCGGCGAGCGGCGCCAGGCGCTCCACGATGCCCTCGAGGTCCTTGTTCGAGAACACGCCGGCCACCAGATGGAGCCGGTCCCACGTGAAGGTCTCGGGCAGGGCGGCCGCGAGGGCCTCGGCGGCGGCGGGGTTGTGCGCCCCGTCGAGCACGATCAGCGGGTGCCGCCCCACGACCTCGAGGCGCCCGGGCGCCGTCGACCGGTCGAGCGCCCGGCGCACGGCGTCCTCGTCCAGCGGGCGCTCGAGCAGCGCCTCGAGCGCGGCGATCGCCGCGGCGGCGCTGTGGGCGGCGTGCTCGCCGTGGATCGGCAGCAGCAGGTCCCGATACGTCGCGCCCAGGCCGTGGACCGTGAGCGCCTGACCGCCGACGGCCGGCACCCGGGACTCGAGCGCCCATTCCCGGCCCTCGAGGACCATCGAGGCGATCATCTCCTCGCACCGGTCCCGGATCACCGCGAGGGCCTCGGGCGGCTGCTCGCGCACGACCGCGACCTTGCCCTGTTTCACGATGCCGGCCTTCTCGCGCGCGATGTCGGCGAGCGTCGGCCCGAGCTCCGCGACGTGGTCCATCCCGATCGGGCACAGCACCGCGACGTCGCCGGCGACCAGGTTCGTCGCATCCCATTCGCCCCCCATCCCGACCTCGAACACGCCGAGGTCCACCGGCCTGTCGGCGAACCAGAGGTACCCGAGCGCGGTGAGCGCCTCGAAGTACGTGACCCGCCCGACGCGCCCGTCGACGGTCTCCAGGTACGGCATCAGGTGCTCGTACTCCTCGCCGAACTCCTCCTCGGGCATCCGCTCGCCGCAGACGACGAAGCGCTCGGTCACCGAGGTGAGGTGCGGCGACGTGAACAGCCCGGTCCGCAGCCCGTGCTCGCAGGCCACGGCGGTCGCCAGGCGCGCGGTCGTCGTCTTGCCGTTCGTGCCGGTCACGTGGATCGTGGGATACGTGAGCTGGGGGTCGTCGAGCAGCTCTGCGAGCGCGCGGATCCGGTCCAGGTCCGGTTCCGGCATGTGCTCGGGCTGACGAGCGTTCAGCCGCGCGAGCGCGTCGGCGAAACGCATCTCAGCGGAGCTCGGCGAGCTGCGCCTCGAGGTCCTCGAGGCGCTGCGCGAGGCGCGCGGCCTTCTCGCGCTCGCCGTCCACGACCTCGGCGGGGGCCTTGGCGACGAACCCGTCGTTCGTCAGCTTGCCCCGGACGCGCGCGAGATCCGCGTCCAGGTCGGTACGCTCCTTCGCCAGGCGGGCGCGTTCGGCCTCGACGTCGAACAGGCCCGGTGGCAGGTACATGGCGCCGCCGGCCGCGAGCGCCGCGGTCGTCTCGCCGGCCAGCTTCCCCGCGGACGGCTCCACGAACGCCAGCGTCTGGAGCCCGGCGAGCCGCTCGATCCGCTCGGTCAGGGGCTCGACCTCCCGGGCCAGCTCGGTGGGGATCGCCACGCGGGCGGCGAAGCGGCGGCTCGGCGCGATCCGGTGCCGAGCCCGGAACCGTCGGACCGCCGTCACGATCTCCTGCAGCGCGGCCATCACGCGCTCGCTCTCCGCGTCCACGTGCTCCGGATGCTGCTCGGGCCAGGATGCGACCGAGATCGACCCACCCTGGCCGAACCGCTGCCAGACCTCCTCGGTCACGAACGGCATGATCGGGTGCAGGAGGCGGAGCGTCCGCTCGAGCACCCAGGCGAGCAACGCGGCCGCGTCGGCCCGCTCCTGCCCGCCAGCGTCGAGTCGCCCCTTCTCGATCTCGAGGCCCCAGTCGCAGAACTCGGACCAGAGGAACCGGAAGATCGCCTGGGCCGCGTCCGCGAACAGGTACGCGTCGAGCGCGGCGTCCACCTCGGCCGCACACACCTGATGGCGCGAGAGGAGCCAGCGCTCGGGGAGCGTCCGGCGCTCGGCCGGCGGCAGCTCGGGGACATCGTCCTCGAACGCGCCGAGCACCAGGCGCGCGGCGTTCCAGATCTTGTTCGCGAAGTTGCGCGCGCCTTCGATCGAGTCCTCGGCGAGCGGGATGTCCTGCTGTCCCCCGGTCGCGGCGCGAGCGAGCGAGAACCGGAGCGCGTCGGCGCCGTACCGATCGATCATCTCGATCGGGTCGATCACGTTGCCGAGCGACTTCGACATCTTGCGGCCGTGCGCGTCGCGGACGAGCCCGTGGATCACCGCGTCGCGGAACGGCACGTCGCCGAGCAGCGACAGGCCGGACATGATCATGCGGGCGACCCAGAGGTAGAGGATCTCGTACCCGGTGACGAGCACGGCGTTCGGGTAGAACGTGCGCAGGTCCTCGGTGTCGTCGGGCCAGCCGAGCGTCGAGAACGGCCACAGCTGCGACGAGAACCACGTGTCCAGGACGTCGGGGTCCTGCTCGAGCTCCGCGCTCCCACACGTCGAGCACTCGGCGGGGGTGTCGATCGCGACGGTGATGTGGCCGTCGGGGCAGTACCAGGCCGGGATCCGGTGCCCCCACCAGAGCTGGCGCGAGATGTTCCAGTCGCGCAGGTTGTCGAGCCACGTGACGTACGCCCGGGTCCAGCGCTCGGGCGTGAAGCGCACGCGCCCGTCGAGGGCCGCCTGCTTGGCGGGTTCCTTCAGCCCCTCGACCTTGACGAACCACTGCAGCCCCGAGATCCACGGCTCGATCTCGCTGTGGCAGCGGTAGCAGTGGCCCACGGCGTGGCGGAACGGCCGCTCCTCGCGCACGAGCAGCTCGAGCTTCCCAAGCTCGTCGCGCACCGCCTCCCGCGCGTCGTAGCGTCCGAGGCCGTAGAACTCCTCGGCCGCGTTCGCGTTCACCCGCGCCTCGGCGTCGAAGATGTTCAGCACCGGGAGCCCGGCGCGCTGGGCGATGTCGAAGTCCGTCGCGTCGTGCGCCGGCGTGACCTTCACGGCGCCGGTCGCGAACCCCGGATCCACCGCGTCGTCGGCGACGATCGGGATATCCCGCCCGTCGAACGGATGCCGGACCGTCCTGCCGACGAGGTCGCGGTACCGCTCGTCGCCGGGATGCACGGCGATGCCCGTGTCGCCCAGCATCGTCTCGAGCCGCGTCGTGGCGACCTCGACGAACCCGCTGCCGTCCGAGAGGGGGTACCGGAACGTGACGAGCTCGCCATCCACCTCCTCGTGCTCGACCTCGGAGTCGGACAGGCCGGTCTGGTCGGTCGGGCACCAGTTCACGAGCCGCTCGCCCCGGTAGATCAGCCCCTGCTCGTACCACCGGACGAACGCCGTGCGCACCGCGAGCGAGAGCCCCTCGTCCATCGTGAAGCGCTCGCGCTCCCAGTCGAGCGACGCGCCCATCCGCTTGATCTGGTCGACGATCTCGCCTCCGTACTGCTCCTTCCACGCCCAGACGCGATCGATGAACGCCTCGCGGCCGATCTGGCGCCGATCGATCCCCTCCTTGCGGAGCTCGCGCTCGACGACGACCTGCGTCGCGATCCCGGCGTGGTCCATCCCCGGGACCCACAGCGCCTCCCTGCCCTGCATCCGCGCACGGCGGATAAGCGCGTCCTCGAGCGTTCGGCCGAGCGCATGACCGACGTGGAGACGACCCGTCACGTTCGGCGGTGGGATGACGATGCAGTAGGGCTCGCGGTCCGTCGGCGACGTCGCGTGGAAGAAGCCGCCCTCGACCCACGCCTTCGCCCAGTACGGCTCGACGGTCGCCGGTTCGTACCGCGGCGGCAGGTCCCTCGTGCGCTCCGACATGCGGCCGAGTCTACGAGAAGCGACCTCGCGCCCGGAGGTGGCGGCGGCTGGCCGTCCGAACGGCCGCGGCTAGACTGCGTCCGGTGGGGGTCTGTCCGAGCTGCGGAGCCGAGAACCCCGACGGCGCGCGCTTCTGTGCGTCGTGCGGCGCGTCGCTCGTGCCCGCGTGCTCGTCGTGCGGCGCGGAGCTGCCCAAGGACGCGCGGTTCTGCCCGGCGTGCGGGACGTCGGTCGTCGAGCCGCCGCCCGCGCCCGAAGGCAAGGAGCGCCGCCTGGTCACGATCGTGTTCGCCGACCTGACCGGCTCGACCGGCTTGGGCGAGCGCCTGGACCCCGAGGCACTGCGAGAGGTCCTCGACACGTACTTCGCCGCGATGCGCGAGGCGATCGAGGCCGAGGGCGGCACGGTCGAGAAGTTCATCGGGGACGCCGTCGTCGCCGCGTTCGGGACGCCCGTCGCCCACGAGGACGACCCCGCGCGGGGGCTCCGAGCGGCCCTCGGGATGCGGTCGCGACTCGACGCGCTGAACGCCGAGCTCAGAGAGGCGCGCGACCTGACGCTCCAGATGCGGATCGGCGTCAACACCGGCGAGGTCCTCGCGACGGTCAACCCGGCACCGGGCGAGCCGATGGTCACCGGCGACGCGGTGACCGTCGCCGCCCGCCTGGAGCAGCTCGCCGAGCCCGGCCGGATCGTCGTCGCGGAGCGCACCGCGCGGGCGACGCGGACGTTTCGGTTCCGCGAGCTCGGCGCTCTCGGCGTGCGCGGCAGGGAGCGCCCCGTCGATGCCGTCGAGCTCGTCGAGGAGCGCCCGGGGACAGCGAGGCGAGGGGTTCCCGGCCTGGGCGCGCCGTTCGTCGGACGAGGGCGCGAGCTCGAGCTGCTCCGCGCGCTCCTGGACCGCGTGACCGAGGAACGCCGGCCACACCTGGTGACGATCTACGGCGAGCCGGGGGTCGGCAAGAGCCGGTTGGTACAGGAGTTCCTCGACCGGGCTGCCGAGCATGCCTCGGCCCCGGTGGTCCTGCGAGGGCGCTGCCTTCCGTACGGCGACGGCATCACCTGGTGGCCGCTCGCCGAGATCCTCAAGACGCACGCGGGGATCCTCGATACCGACCCGGCCGAGACGGTGCTGGCGAAGACCCGCCGCGCGTGCGACGCGATCGCGTGCGGGGATGTGGAGACGTGCGCCGCCCTCGCATACACCCTGGGCGTCGAGGACCCGACCGCCCCGATGCCGACCGACCCTCGACGCGTCCGGGCGGATATGCATGCTGCGTGGCGCGGCTTCTTCACGTCGCTCGCAACCACGACGCCGGTCGTCGGGGTCGTGGAGGACATCCACTGGGCGGATGCGTCGCTGCTCGACCTGCTCGAAGACGTCGCGGCGCGGAGCGAGGGCGCGGTGCTGTTCGTCTGCCCGTCCCGTCCCGAACTCTCCGACCGCCGCCCCACGTGGGGAGGCGGCCGCCGGAACGCCACGAACGTCGGCCTCGACCCGCTCTCGAGCGAGGATGCGGACGAGCTGATCGGGCTCCTGCTCTCGGTGGAGGACCTCCCGGCGCGCACGCACCACAGGATCCTCGAGCGCGCCGAGGGCAACCCCTTCTTCCTCGAGGAGATCGTCCGTCACCTGATCGACGAGGCTCAGATCGTGCGTCGGAACGGCACCTGGCACGCGACGGACGCGCTGGCCGACGTCCGGATCCCTGACACCGTGCAGGGCGTCCTCGCCGCCCGGATCGACCTGCTGGACGCGGCCGAGCGTCGGGCGCTGCAGCTCGCCGCGGTCGTCGGCCGCGTCTTCTGGCCGTCGCCCGTCGGGATCCTTCTCAACGGGGAGCGGGACCGATTGGACGAGATCCTCGGCCACCTGGAGGAGCGCGATCTCGTGCGCTCGCGCGTCGGCTCATCGCTCGCGGGCGAGCCCGAGTTCATCTTCAAGCATGTCCTGACGCGCGACGTCGCGTACGAGACGCTTCCGCGGCGCGATCGCGCTCGAGCGCATGCGGCCGTCGCGGCCTGGATGGAGGGGTTCGCCGCAGGACGTTCGGCCGAGTTCATCGAGCTGCTCGCCTACCACGCTCTGGAGGCCTATCGCGGGGCGCTCGACGATCCGTCGGTCGAGGGCGACGGGCTCGAGGAGCAGCGCGCACGGGCTCTCCGGAACCTACTCGACGCCGCGGAGCAAGCACGCCGGCGGTTCGCGATCGACAAGGCGCTCCGACTCATCCGACAGGCCGAGGCGATCGCGAGCGGTCCGATCGAGCGCGCGACCGCGCTCGTGCAGCTGGGGTTCGCCGCGATCAACTCCTACCAGGGGGACCTCGCGTGGGGGAGCCTGCGTGAGGCCGCCGACCTGCGGATCCGGCACGCTCCGGACGACCGGGCGGAGATCGCGCGGGTCTGCGCGATCGCCGTCGAGACGCCGACCCGGTGGCCCGGCTCGATGCGCGAGGTCCCGACCGAAGAGGAGATCGTCCGCTACATCGACGAGGGATTCGCGAACGCAGACGCGGAGAGCGGATCGCTGGTGCGCTTGCTCACGGCACGCGCGTTCGGGCCGTTCTCGTTCGGCGCGGGTCGAGCGCTCCGACCCGGCGAGTACGAGGCATCCCAGCGGGACGGCCGGCGCGCCGCCGAGATGGCGATGAGGATCGGCAGGCCGGACCTCGCCTCCGCGGCGCTCGACGCGATCGGGTCCGCCGGGATCACGCTGGGCCTGTACGGGCCGAACCGCGACATCGTCGAGCGCCGGCTCGAACTCGCCGACGCCCTCGACGACCCCTGGGAGGTCGGCGACATCTTCGCCATGGGAGCGTGGTTCGAGACGCACCTCGGCGACTACGCGCGGGCGGCGGAGCTCGCCAGCGAGGGGGTCCGCCGGCTCGTAGGCGTCGATGCCGCGACCGGGATCCACATCCACAACCTGTGCTGGCTGGCGATCGCTCGGTTCTCGATGGGCGACTGGGACGCGGTCACGGACGATGTCCTGCCGAAGGTGATGCGTCTCCTCGCCGATCGCAGGGATGAGCCGCCGTACTTCGCCGCGCCGCTGCTCGGTCCGGCTGCGTTCGTGAAGGCGGCCAGGGGCGACGACGATGCCGGCTGGCTGGTCGACCTGATCGGGCGCATGGGGCAGGAGCGGCACAACCGGTCGGTCGCCCTCGGTGCCTGGTGGGCGTGGATCGACGCGCGGCGCGGGGGCGGGGGCGGGGACCTCGAGGAGTTCCGCCGGATCGACGATCTGCCCGCCAGCCCGGCGCGACCGCTGATGCTGCAGATCTGGGCCGAGGCGATGGCCGACGCAGGCCGGCTCGACGGCGCCGAAACGCTCCTCGATCGTGGTCGCGAGGTCGCGCGGGCAGGCGACCTGGGCCCCCTCGCGGCGCACCTCGACGCACTCGAGGGCCGCATGAGGCTCGCCTCCGGAGACCGGGGCGGGGCCGTCGAAGCTCTCGCACGGGCGCGCGACTACCTGGACGCGCGCTCTGCTCGGTGGGACGTCGCCCGGATCGACCTGTCACTCGCCGAGGCATGTCTCGAGGACCGCCCCGACGAGGCGCGCGAACGCCTGGACGCGGCGGCCCGCGAGTTCGAACGCCTCCGATCGGCGCTCGAGCTCGAGCGCGCCACGAACCTACGGCGGTCTCTCGACTAGCCGCTCCCCGCCGTCGCGGACGGCGCGCGCGCCGCCGCGCCGATCCGATACGCGAGCAGCTCGAGGACGGCGATCACGGCCGCCAGGATCAGGAAGCCGACGATCGAGACGTCCCAGACCAGGAGCACCAGCACGCCGAAGAGCGCGATGCCCATCATCACCGGGTCGCGGTGGGCGGCGACCCACTCGGTCGCCGGGGTGCGCTCGCCCGGCTTCAGCATGCCGCCGAGCGCTCGGCCGAGGTCGACGACCCAGCCGCGGAACCGCACGGCCCACGGGTAGGGACCGGTGAGGAGCGCGATGACCAACGTGACGAGCGCCGCCGCCAGGAACCAGCCCGTGTATCGGAGCAGGCTGCCGAGGAACGAGTCCACGACCGCGCGCGCCGCGGCCTGGTTCTCGGGCCGGGCGCTGTCGACCACGTCGTTCGCGGCCGCGATCGCGAAGCGGCGCTCGAGCACCAACACGACCGCGAGCGCGGTCGTGAGCTGAAGGAGGGTCCGCCGCTTCCGCGTCGAGATCCAGATGGCGGCGACGAAGCCGGCGACGAACAGGATCGCCAGCAGGACGACGGCCTTGTTGAACAGGTTGACCGCCTGCTGGACGGCCGCGAGCTCCTCGCTGTCGTAGATCACGATCGTCCCGAAGTCGTTCGGGAGGTCGACGCCGAGCGCCTGCTCGATCCGCGCGATGGCCTCGTCGGGGACGGTCTGTGCCGTGACCTCCGGGAGCGTCACCGGGCGCCCGATCAGCTCGCTCACCACGCCCGAGACCCCCTTCAGGACCTCGTTCGCGATCGGGACCAGGTTGAGGACGGTCTTGTCTCCCTGGATCGTCACGACCTCCGTGTCGCCCTCGAGCAGGCGGACGGCCTGCTCCTGGGCCAGCCGATTCACCTCGGTCCACAGGCGAGCGAACTGCTCGCTCGCGACCACCTTGTCCACTTGGTCCTGCACGAACCCGTGGACCGAATCGGTGATCGGGCCCGCGAGGAACACGAGCTGGTCGGCGCGCTCCGCCAGCACGGCCTCGAGCCGGCCCCGGACGTCGAGGGCGAGGAACACCTGGTTCGTGATCGTCCGCGCGAGGTACTCCTGTACCGCGGGCTCCTCCGCGAGCGGTCCGACCGTCGCGACGTAGCGGTCGGTGTCCAGCACGGTCCGGCGTGCCCACGCGCCCGCGACCCCGGCCGCGAAGACGATGACGGTGAGGACGATGAGGACGACCGCGAGGATCCGCCGCAGGCGCCCCTGCCTCGCCGGCCGATCCTCGAGCTTCTCGACCTTCTGCTGCAGCTCGTCGCGCTCCCGGCGCAGGCGCTCGACCTCGTCTTCCACACCCTTCTCGTCGCTGCTCACGGCAGGCTCCTTCCACCGTCCGCGGGGTCCGCTCGCCACATCTTCCTCCGGCGGCGGCTGCGGCACATCACCCGGAACGGATGGTGAGGACGCGTACCAGCGGGGTGCGGAGGCGGTGGTCCGAGCCTGGGACCGGAGCTAGGAGGCGCGCTCCTGGCGCTCGCCGCGCTTCTTCGACTCCTTCATCGGCACGAGCGTGGGGTTGACGCCCGTCAGCACGACGTCGTTGTCGATCAGGCACTTCGTGACGTCCTGGCGCGAGGGCAGCTCGTACATCACGCCGAGCAGCACCTCCTCCATGATGGCCCGGAGCCCGCGGGCCCCGGCGCTGCGGAGGATCGCCTGGTCGGCGACCGCGGCGAGCGCGTCGTCGGTGAACTCGAGCTCGACGCCGTCGAACTCGAAGAACCGCTTGTACTGCTTCACGAGCGCGTTCTTCGGCTTCGTGAGGATCTCGACGAGCGCGTCCTTGTCGAGGTTGTGGACGTTCGTGATGACCGGCAGACGTCCGACGAACTCGGGGATCAGCCCGTACTTCAACAGGTCCTCGGGAAGGGTCTGGCCGAGGATCGCGCCGAGGTCCTTCTCGTCCACGCGGCGGACGTCGGCGCCGAAGCCGATCCCCCGACTGCCGATCCGGCTCTCGACGATCTTCTCCAGGCCGGCGAACGCGCCGCCGCAGATGAACAGGATGTTCGTGGTGTCGATCTGGATGAACTCCTGGTGCGGGTGCTTGCGGCCGCCCTGCGGCGGGACGCTGGCGGTCGTGCCCTCGAGGATCTTCAGCAGCGCTTGCTGCACGCCCTCACCCGAGACGTCGCGCGTGATCGAGGGGTTCTCGGACTTGCGCGCGATCTTGTCGACCTCATCGATGTAGATGATCCCGGTCTCGGCCTTCTTCACGTCGTAGTCGGCGGCTTGGATCAGCTTCAGCAGGATGTTCTCGACGTCCTCGCCGACGTAGCCCGCCTCGGTGAGCGCCGTTGCGTCGGCGATCGCGAACGGCACGTTCAGCATCTTCGCGAGCGTCTGCGCGAGGAGCGTCTTCCCGCACCCCGTCGGGCCCAGGATCATGATGTTCGACTTCTGGAGCTCGACGTCCGAGTCCTTCGCGCCGACCTGGATCCGCTTGTAGTGGTTGTAGACGGCGACCGACAGGACCTTCTTCGCCTGCTCCTGCCCGATGACGTACTCGTCCAGGAACGCGTGGATCTCGGCCGGCTTCGGGAGCTCCTCGAGCTTCAGCTCGGACGTCTCGGCGAGCTCCTCCTCGATGATCTCGTTGCAGAGGTCGATGCACTCGTCGCAGATGTACACGCCGGGACCGGCGATGAGCTTCTTGACCTGCTTCTGGCTCTTCCCGCAGAACGAGCACTTCAGCAGGTCCGACTCGCCGATCCTCGCCATGTCGAGCCCCCCTGATCCGAGCGGCCGGGTGGTCCCGGCCGTCCGATCGGAATCCTACGACGCTCCCGCGGCTGCCGCTGCGAGTTCGGGTGCGATCTTGCGGCTGGTGAAGACCTCGTCCACGATGCCGTACTCGACGGCCTCCTCGGCGGTGAGGATGTAGTCGCGGTCGGTGTCCTTCGCCACCTTCTCGAGCGGCTGGCCGGTGTGCTCCGCGATGATCTTCTCGAGGAGCTTGCGGTAGCGCGTGATCTCTTTGGCCTGGATCTCGATGTCGACGGCCTGCCCCTGGGCACCGCCGTGCGGCTGGTGCAGGAGCACCCGCGAGTGCGGCAGCGCGTACCGCTTGCCCTTCGTCCCGGCGAGCAGGAGCACCGCCGCGGCCGATGCCGCTTGTCCCATCACGATCGTGGACACGTCCGGCTTCACGTACTGCATCGTGTCGTAGATCGCGAACAGCGCCGTGATGTCGCCGCCCGGCGAGTTGACGTACAGGTTGATGTCCTTGTCCGGATCTTCGGACTCCAGGTGCAGGAGCTGCGCCATGATGAGGTTCCCGACGGCATCGTCGATCGCGGTGCCGAGGAACACGATCCGGTCCTTCAGCAGGCGCGAGTAGATGTCGAACGAGCGCTCGCCACGACTGGTCTGCTCGATGACGACGGGAACGAGGTAGTTCTTCATGGCGCTTCCTCCGGCTTGTCCTCGGGGGTGTCGGACGGCGCCTCCGGAGCCCTCGCCTCCGTCGATCCGCCGCCCTCCGGTGTGACGTCCGCGTGCTCGACCAGCACGTCGAGCGCCTTCGAGCGGATGATATCACCGGCCAGTGCTACGACCTGACCGGTGCGGTCGAGCGAGGTGGCGACCTCCTTGGGCTCGCGGCCGAGGGCCTTCGCGAGCTGACCGATCTCGGCGCTCAACTCCTCGGCGCTCACCTGCAGGTCCTCGCCGCGGGCCACGCCCTCGAGGACCAGGTCCGCGACGATCGCCCGGACCGCGTGCTCGCGCGCGTCCGCACGGAAGCGCTCCTCGTCCAGGCCCTGGATCTGGAGCAGCTCCTCGAGCGTCACGCCGAGCTGCTGCGCCCGCTCGCGCGCGTGCTGGACCCGGTGCTCGGTCTCGTCCTCGATCAGCGTCTCGGGGAGGTCGAGCTCCGTGGCGTCGACGAGCCGCTGCAGCACGCGGTCGCGGACCTCGGCCTCCGCCGCGCGCTCCTTGTTCGCGCCGATCTGCTCGCGCAGGGACGCCCTGAGCTCCTCGAGCGTGTCGAACTCCGAGGCGGTCTTCGCGAACGCATCGTCGGCGTCCGGCAGGCGCTTGCCCTTCACCTCCTTGACGAGCACCTGGAACGACACCTCCTGCCCGGCGCGGTCGCCGAAGCGCTCGTCGAGCTGGGCGTTGAACTTCAGGATCTCGCCGGCCCGCTTGCCCTCGAGCTGCTGGTCGAGGGCGCCGGTGAACTCACCGGCGCCGACCTCGTAGAGGAAGTCCTGGCGGGTGGCCTCGGGAACCTCGTCCTCGTGCACGGTGGCCCGGAGGTCGATCACCACGTAGTCGCCGGTGGTTGCGGGGCGCTGGACGGTCTCCAGCTCCGCGAAGCGCTCGCGGAGCGAGTCCAGCAGCGCGTCGACCTCGGCGTCCGTGACCTCGACCGAGGGACGCTCGACCTTCAGGCCCCGGTACTCGGACCCCTCGAGCGTGAGTCTCGGGCGGACCTCGACCACGGCGCTGAAGACGAACGGCCTGCCCTCCTCGAGCTCGCCCAGATCGATGTCGGGCTCGGCGATCGGCGCCAGCTCGGCCTCGCGCAGCGCCTCCCGGTAGTACTGCGGGACGGAGTCCTCGAGGAACTCGCCGAGAACGGCCTCGCGCCCGATCTGGGCGTCGATCACCTTCCGGGGCACCTTGCCCTTGCGGAAGCCGGGGATCCGCACCTCCTGGGCGACCTTCCGGTACGCGCGGTCCAGGTCCTTGCCGAAGCGTTCGGGTTCGACCTCGACGGTTAGCTTGACGGTGTGCTTGTCGGTCTCTTCGACGGTCGTCTGCATCGGGCATCAAGGGTACCCCGGAACGACGACCTCGCCTCCGGTAGGCTCCCGGCGGTGTTCGACACCGAGCTCGCGTTCGCGATCGAGCTGGCCGAGGAGGCCGCGAGGATCGGCATGTCGTTCTTCCGCGGCACGTTCGACGTGCGCGAGAAGGTGGACAGGTCGCCGGTGACCGAGGCCGACCTGGCGATCGAGGCGATGGTGCGCGGGGCGCTCAACGAGCGGTTCCCGGACGATGCCGTGCTGGGCGAGGAGGGCGGGCTCGAGGGCGCTTCGAACCGCCGCTGGATCGTGGACCCGATCGACGGCACGCGGAACTTCGCCGACGGCGTCCAGATCTGGGGCACGCTGATCGCGCTCGCGGTGGACGAGATCCCGGTCCTCGGCGTGGTGCACGCCCCGGCGCTCGGCGAGCGGTACGAGGCGGCCCGTGGCTCGGGCGCGCGGATGAACGGCGAGCCGATCCGGGTCTCGCGCGCGGACCGCGTCGAGCGCGCCTTCGTCCTGCACGCGGAGACCGTTGACTGGATCGACGGTCCGTACGCCCGGGCCTACCTGGACCTGCTGCGTGGGGCCCGGCGCGAGCGCGGGTTCGGCGACTTCTGGGGGCACATGCTCGTCGCGCGGGGCTCGGCCGACGTGATGCTCGAGCCCGAGCTCGCGGCGTGGGACTGGGCCGCCCTGTGGGTCATCGTCGAGGAGGCCGGGGGCCGGGTCACGACGTTCGAGGGCGAGCGCCTCTCGCACGGCTCGTCGGTGCTCACGACGAACGGCGTCCTCCACGACGAGCTCGTCGCGCGACTGGCGCACGCCGCCCGCGAGGCCGAGCGCCGCGACCCCCGTGGGGGCGGCGCGTAGCCCGCGTCCGCCGGCTCAGATCAGCAGGACCTCGCCGGCCTCGCCGACCCGCTCCATCACCACGTTCGCGGCCGCGACGTCCTGGACACCCACGCCCGTGAGGTCGCACAGGATCGTCTGGTCGCCCGAGGTCCGGCCCGGACGTGCGCCGGCGCAGATCTCGCCGAGCTCGGTCACGTCGTCGGGCGAGAGCACGAGCTCGGCGTCGAGCGCGTGGTGCAGCTCGCCGATCTGCGCGCACTGGTCGCGGCTGTCGACCACGACGAGATCCGCGAGCGCGAACACGTCGACGTCGAGTTCCTGCTTCTCGGGCCCGTCGCTGCCGAGCGCGGTCACGAGCGCCCCGCGCCGCAGCCACTCGGCGCGCAGGAGCGGCGCACGGCTGGCGGTGCACGTGATCACCACATCGGCGCCGTCCACGGCGGCCTCGACGGACCCGGCCACGGCGTATCGGCAACCCTCGGGCAGGCCGTGGCGCGCGAGGAGGTCGTCGACGCAGTGCGTGGCGTGCTCGTGGTCCCGGCCCCACACGCGCACGTGCACGAAGTCGGGGCGAACGACCGCGAGCGCGTCCAGCTGGTACCGCGCCTGGAGCCCCGTGCCGATCACGGCGACCGTCTCCACGCGCTCGGGCGCCAGGTGGCGCGCGGCGACCCCACCGGCCGCGCCCGTGCGGACGTCCGTCACGTAGCCGTGGTCGAGCAGGACGGCGGCCGGCGACCCGTCGCGCGCGTCGAAGACGACGAGCATGCCGTCGATCGCCGCCGGGTCCGACCCGTAGAAGCCGCTCGCCGCCTTCACGGCGTAGAACGGCGCCCCGTGGATGTGGCCGGCCTTCACGTGGACCTCGCCCTCGGCCTCGGGAACGTCCAGGTGGATCACGCCGGGAAGCTCCGCCGCGCCGCCGGAGTACGCGGCGAACGCGCGGTCCACGGCGTCGATGCACGAGCCCATGTCGAGCGCCGCGCGCACGTCGCCCTCCCGCAGGATCCGGACCGCGTCCCCCATCCCGCCCGAGCCTACCCGGTGCTAGGGTCGGCCGAGAGGCGACGAGGAGGCGAGCGATGGCTCGGATCGACCTGTTCCAGATGGAGCGGATGCAGTCCCTGTACTGGCACCAGGTCGAGTACGACCTGTCCGAGTCGGGCGTCTCGCCGATGTCGATCCGCGACCTGCTCGGACCGATCGCCGACGCCGAGACGTTCCTGCAGACGCGCCTCGGCTATCCGCTCTCCGAGGGCGCCGAGGAGACGCGCGCGAACATCGCGGCCTGGTACGCGGACGCGACCGCCGAGCACGTCACGCTCGTCAACGGCGGATCCGAGGCCAACCTGCTGGTGCTCTGGACGCTGCTCGGCCGCGGCGACCGGCTGGCGTTCATGGTCCCGAACTACCTGCAGGGCTGGGGCCTGGGCCGGTCCTTCGGGAGGGCGACCGACACCTTCAAGCTGCGACTACGGGACGGGCGCTGGGCGCTCGACGTGCAGAGCCTGGACGCGGCAGTGACGAAGGACACGAAGGTCGTGATGGTGTGCAACCCGAACAACCCGACCGGTGCGGTGCTGTCGCCGGACGAGATGGACGCCGTCGTCGCGGCCGCCGCGCGGGTGGGTGCGTGGATCGTCTCGGACGAGATCTACCGCGGAGCCGAGGTCGACTCGGACGAGACCTCGCCCACGTTCTGGGGCCGGTACGACAGAGTGATCGTCACGAGCGGGCTGTCGAAGGCGTTCGGGATGCCGGGCATGCGGTCGGGCTGGGTCCTCGGCCCACCGGAGCTGATCCGCAAGGTCTGGATCCGACACGACTACACGACGCTCACGCCGAGCACGATCTCGGACGTCCTCACCGGCTTCTCGATGCGCCCGGAGGTCCGGGAGAGCATCTTCGGCCGGACCCGCGGCATCATCCGCGAGAACCTGCCGGCGCTCGAGGAGTGGATCGGCACGCAGGGCGACCTCCTCACCTACGTGCGGCCGGTGGCGGGCGCGATCGCGTACCTGAAGTACCGGCTGCCGATCCGCTCGAGCCGCCTGGCCGAACGGATCCGCACCGAGCAGAGCGTCCTCGTCGTGCCCGGCGACATGTTCGGCCTCGGCAAGGGGTTCCGGGTCGGCTTCGGGTTCGATATGGAGGAGACACGCAAGGCGCTCGAGCGCGTCGCGACCGTGCTCGCCGACGCCGCGGAGGGCTCGTAGGGGCGGTCCGGTATCGTCGCCCGCACCGAGGAACGGAGGTGCCGGACGATGAGCGACGAGCGGTACGAGCGCGGACGGCGAAGGATCGAGGAGGTCGACGGGCGGGCGCAGGCCCGGCTCGTGGAGGGCTGGGGCGACCTGGGCCGCTACGTCGTGGAGTTCGCCTACGGCGACGTGTACAGCCGACCCGGCCTGTCGCTCCGCGACCGCGAGATCGCGTCCGTCGCGCTCCTGACGGCGATGGGCGGGCGCGAGCCACAGCTGAAGGTCCACCTGAACGCCGCGCTCGAGGCCGGACTCACCCCCGCGGAGCTCGAGGAGGTCGTGATCCACACGGTCCCGTACGCGGGGTTCCCGACCGCGATCAACGCCATGCGCGCGCTCCGCGAGGTGCTCGAGCGCCGCGCACGACGCACCCACCCGGCCTCGACCGAGCGGGGCCGCTGACGGTCACGCGACGAGCCGGCCGTCGGTGATCTCGACCGTACGGTCGGCGAAGTGCGTCATCCGCGTGTCGTGGGTGACGACGACGGCCGCGGTCCCCCGGCCCTTGACCTCCTTGCGGATCAGGTCCATCACCTGCTCGCCGAGCTTCGTGTCGAGCGCGGAGGTGGGCTCGTCGAACAGGACAAGCTCGGGCTCGTTCATCAGCGCCCGGCCGATGGCGACCCGCTGTTTCTCACCGCCCGAGAGCTTCGGGGGCGTGTTGTCCGCGCGGTGCGACAGGCCGAGCTCCTCCAGCAGCTGATCCGCTCGGCGCCGCGCGTGTCTGCGGTCGCCCCCGGCGAGGTCAGACACGATCAGCAGGTTCTCGCGCGCCGACAGGAACGGCACCAGGTTCGCGCCCTGGAACACGAAGCCGACGAACTCACGCCGGAACCGGGTGAGGTCCTTCGAGCCGTACTCGCCGATCTCGTGCGGGCCGACGCGGACCGTGCCGGCCGTGGGCTGCAGGAGCCCACCGACGATCGACAGCAGCGTCGTCTTGCCCGAGCCCGACGGCCCGACGAGCGCGACCATCTCGTCATCGGCGACGGTGAGCGTCGCGTGGTCGAGCGCGACCACCGCCTGCTCGCCGCTGCCGTAGACCTTCCGGACGTCGTTCATCTCCAGCGCTGGCATGTCAACTCCCTCCCACCGCGGACGCGGGGTCGATGCGGACGATCCTGCGGAACGAGACGGCGCTGCCGATCAAGGCCGTCGCAACCACGCCGACGCCGGTGAGCACGGCGCGGCGGGCCTCGAGCTCGACGGGCACCTCGGCCGGGACGATCGCCGCCAGGGCGAGCGAGATCGCCCCTCCGAGCACGAACGCCCCGAGCGCGACGAGCACCGCCTGCGTGACCAACCCCGCCGCGAGCTGCCTCGTCGAGGCGCCGACGGCCTTCAGCATCCCGAGCAGGCCCAGCCGCTCGAGGACCACGAGCGCGAAGAACAGCGCGACGACGAGCCCCGCCACCACGAACGTGACGCCGATGATCTGGGCGAACGTGTCGCTCTGCGCCTCCACCCCGGGCAGCGCGAACACGGCGTCGTCGATCGTCATCGGGCTCGTGCCGGGGACCTGCTCGCGGATCCGCTCGGCAACCGTCTCGGCGCCGTCGGCCGCCTCGACCAGCGAGACCTGGAACGTGTCCTCGTCGAGCGCGGCGTCCGGCCTGGCGGTGACGAGCACCTCGTGCCACGTGCCGGGCTCGACCCACAGGGCGCCCTGCGCCAGGTACCGCGTGTCCTCGACCCACCCGACGACCTCCACGGGAACCTCGGAGGGACCGATCGCGATCGTGTCACCGAGGCCGACGCCCTCGTCCTCGAGCGTGACATCGGCGTACGCGGTCCCCGGCTCCGGCGGCCCGGGGACCTGCCGGTTCGGCGCCTCGTACCCGAACACGGCGAGATCCACGGTGGTCCCCCCGAGGACCCGGCCGGCGATCAGCACCGCCCCCATCCCCGAGACGCCGCGCACGCCGGGCACGGCACGGATCTCGTCCTCGGTGGCGGGATCGATGCGTGAACGCAGGAGCGAGTCGCGACTGTCCTCCGAGTACACGATGAGCTCCGCGGTCTGCGCCCGGTACGCGCCGGTCGACGCGTTGAACAGCCCGTCGAGCAGCCCTCCGAGCAGCAGGAGCAGGATCACGATCAGCATGAGCGCGCCGCCGGCGGCGAGGAACCGGCCGGGGCGCCGCACGAGCTCCTTCCACCCCAGCCTCACGCGAGCCCACCTCCCGCCGCGCGCGTCGTGGCCGAGAACGGGTCGATCCGGGTGACCCGCCGCACGGACGCCAACGAGGCGAGCAGCGCGAGCGCCAGGACCGCGGCGCCGGTCGTCGCGATCAGCCTGGGATCCGCCTCGATCGGGAACTCGTCGCTCGAGGCCGAGGCCGCGACGGCGAGCAGCGCCGCGGCGAGCGCCACGCCCGCCAGGGTGACGAAGGTGACCTGCAGCGCGAGGTTGCGGATCAGGTACCAGCTGCTCGCGCCCACCGCGCGAAGGAGCGTGAGCGCCTGGGTCTTCTGCACCGTGAGGATCAGGAAGAAGAAGCCGGTGACGAGCACCACGACGATGAACGCCAGGCCGAGGACCACCTGGAACGACGAGCTGATCGAGGACACGGCCGGGAGCGAGTCCGCGGCGGTCTGGCGGTCGAGCGCCTCGACACCCTCGACCTCCCGCGTGATCCGAGCCGCGAGGGCCTCGGGCTCCACGCCCGGTGCCGGATGGACGGCGACGAGCGACGGGGGGACGTCCGTCGCGTCGGGATTGGCGGTGCGGGTCGCCGTCTCGAACGTCGCGTACGAGGTGAACAGCGTCGGCAGGACGGCGAACCGGCTGTCGTCGGCCAGCCCCACGACGCGGATCGGGTGTCCCCCCGGGACGACCTCGACGACCTCGCGGATCCCGAAGCCGTTGTCCGCGTCCACGGAGCTCGCCACCGCCTCGCCGTCGGTCTGTGGCAGGCGACCCTCGGACAGACGCGTCGGGGCGCCGGGGCCGCCGAGCTCGTAGCCGAAGAGCACCGCATCCTGCAGCTCCCCGCCGGCGCGGACGGTGAACGTGTTCTCGGCCAGGGGGGCCGCCGCGCCGACGCCCTCGACCGCCGTCACCTGCTCGAGCGTCCCCGGTAGGATGCGGCTCCCCTCCACGTTGCGCCGCGCGTCCTCCCCGTACACGAGGACCTCGGCGGATTGATGCTCCAGGCCGCCGGTGAAGAACCCGAGCAGCGCACCCGCCAACGTCTGCTGGAAGATGATCAGGAACACGAGGAGCGCCACGGCGCCGGTCAGCAGGCCGAAACGCAGCTTCGCCCTCCGCATCTCCGCCAGCGCCAGTCGCACGTCTCCTCCTCGCCCAGAGCCTATCGAGAGACCCGAGTGGCGAAGCTATGCAAGACGCATGGTCTCGGTCCCTGGCGCGTAGTATCTGGGCCATGGCGCGCGCGGCCCCCGACGAGCGACTGACGATCTCCGCGGTGTCCTCCTCTCTGGGCATCCCGATCCCCACGATCCGGTCGTGGGAGCGCAGGTACGGCTTCCCGGCCCCGGGCCGCACCCGAGGCAAACACCGGCGGTACTCGAGGCACGAGGTGGACCTCCTGCGGCAGCTGCGGGACGAGATCACGCGCGGCCATCCGGCCCGGCAGGCCGTCGAGGTCGTGCTGGCCCGTGGTGCGGCCGGCGGCATGCCTCGCGTCCGCTACCTGGACGACTTCCTGGCGTCGGCGACGCGACTGGACCCGACCGGGCTCCGCGGCGCCCTCGACGGCGCGGCGGAGGCGCTCGGCGTCGAGGCGGCGATCCGCGACGTGGCGCTGCCCTCGATGCACGAGATGGGCAGCCGGTGGGCCTCGGGCGACTGCGACATCGCGCACGAGCACCTCGCGACCGAGGCCGTGCGCGTGTGGCTCGCGCGCTTGGCCGCGATGGCGCCGCCTCCGTTCCGTCCGACGCGCCTGGTCCTGGCGTGCGGCCCCAAGGACCTGCATTCGATCGGGCTGGAGGCGTTCGGCGTGCTGCTGGCCCGGCGGGGCTGGGACACGCGCGTGCTCGGCTCGCTCACGCCGACCTCCTCCCTCGTCGCGGCGATCCGGGCGGCCGAGGCCGCCGGCGCCGTCGTCACCTCGCAGCGGAGCGTCACGCGACGCGCGGCGATCGAGGCCGTTCAGGCCGCCGGCGCGATCGCCGGCGTCACGGCCTTCTACGCGGGCGACGCGTTCGCCGCGCCGGCCGCGCGCCGCGACGTGCCCGGCGTCTACCTGGGCCCCGACGTGGTGGAGGCCGTCGGCGTGCTGGAGCGCGCGCTCGCCGCGTGACCCTGCGCCGGGCCGAGACGCTCCCCCACGTACCGCCTGATGTCGAGCGACAGGTCCTCCATCGGCGCGTAGTAGCCGACCTCGAACGCGCGCGAGCCCATCCCGTCCTGCACTGCCTCGCAGATACGCCAGTCCTGACGGTTCACCAGGTCCCAGAACTCGACGGCGTCGCAGGGGTCGAACGACGGACGCCCGATCTCGCTCGTGTGGAACAGGAAGTCGCAGTCGATCCGCGTGCGTCCGACGTCGAGCGGTGACAGCCGGAACGCCGCGACGTGGTCGGGCGACAGGCTGATCATCAGGTTCGGGTACACGAGCTCGCCCTTGTGCCGGGTGCGCTCCTCCTCCGAGAGTCCGGCGAACGGCGCCCGATCGGTCGTGCCGGTGAACGTGAAGGTCGTCGCGCCCTCCCGGTGCTCGATCCCAGCGTCCCAGTCGAGGTCCCGGCCGCCGTGACGCTTGAACGCCGGGACGACATCGCACAGCTCCGGGTGCACGGGACCGCAGTGATAGCACTCGTTGTAGTTCTCGACGATGACCTTCCAGTTCGCCGCGACCTCGTACGTGAGGCGGCGGACGGTGCGGAGCTCCTCGAGCGGGTAGTGGCGCACCCGGTCCGGGGCGCCGCCCAGCTGCTCGGCGAGCGGTACCGCTTCATCCGGCGTCAGGTTCACGAACACGAAGCCGCCCCACGTGTCGGCGCCCACCGGATGCAGCGACAGCGCGTCCTTGCGCAACCCGTCCCGTTCGTCCAGGAACGGCGCGGCCCGGAGCTCGCCGGTGAGCGCGTAGGTCCAGGCGTGGTACGGGCAGACGATCGAGCCACGGAACCGGCCGGATGGCGCGGCCTCAGCATCCGCCCGCGGGTCGACGTCGAGCGCCAGGCGCGAGCCTCGGTGCCGGCACACGTCGTAGTGGCCCGCCAGGCCGCCGTGCTTCGTCCGGACCACGAGGACGCGCTCGCCGTGGACGTCGACGCGGAGGAAGTCGCCCGGTCGTGGCAGCGCCTCGGCTCGCCCGACGCAGAGCCACTCGCGGAAGAAGATCCGCTCGCGCTCGGCCGCGAAGGCCGCATGGTCCAGATAGGCGGAGCCCGGGAGCGTGCGCTGCAGGCCGCTCGAGGGCACGTGATCGTCGGTCCTCTCCATCGATGACCCCCGGTCAGGTCGTCCGTCGTCCGGTGTCGTAGGTATGTAGCACGCGGAACACGGGGGCGCATCGATGGCGGATGACCTGCAGTCACGGTCCGGCGCGCGCTCGGCCGCCAAGCGCGAGCGCATCGTCGACACGGCGATGCGCCACTTCGCGGAGCACGGGTACCAGGGAGCCCGCGTCGAGGACATCGCCGGAGAGCTGGGGATCGCGAAGGGTTCGGTCTTCCAGCACTTCGGGAGCAAGGCGGGGCTGTTCTTCGCCGCGTACCGCAAGGCGGTCGCCTCGCTCCCCGCGTGGCTCGACGCGCCGCAAGAGGTGCTGGATCGAGGGTTCTGGGCCACCCTCACGTACTGGCTCGAGCGCACCGAGCACCTGGTCCAGGAGGACTGGGTCCCCTACCGCGTCACGCTGATCGGCAACTACGGGACCGACCTGCGGCTGAAGCGAGAGATCAACCGCTTCCTCGTGAGCGAGGACCCCTACGGAACCCTCGACTTCGTCGAGTTCGGCGTCCGGCGCGGCGAGGTGCGAGCCGACCTCGACGTCGAGATGGCCGCCTCGATGATCGACTGGCTGGCCGAGCGCCTGCAGGACGCGCTCGTCACGGCCGAGCTGGACCCCGGCCTGTTCCATCGACACGCGAACCAGCAACAGCGCAGGACCACCGGGATCGAGCAGTTCGTGGACCTGCTCCGGCGAGCCCTCGGTACCACGCCCTAGGGTGGGGTCCCGAGGATGCGCGGGCCCTTCGACATCGCGACCGCCTGTGGGGCGTGGTTGCATGGACCCGAGGAGGTACCGCATGTCGACGTCGGTCAGGTCTCGAGTCCCAGCACCCGTGATGCCGTCCACCGACTTCCCCACCCCGGAGGACGGCGAGCCGATCCACCGGGCTCCGCTGAAGATCGCCGCCCTCGTCATCGCCGGCGCGCTGGTGGTCGCCGGCGTCGTGGGGTTCGTGGTCGGCTACGTCCTGTAGGGCGCCGCAGCCGGGTCAGCCGGCGCCGTTGCGGTTGATCGCGGCGTGCGCTTCCGCCGTGGTCACCTTCCTCCGCCGGTAGTTCCGCAGCGCGAACCGGTCGCACGTCGTCTCGGCCGAGGTCCCCCACCCATGGTGCCGCTCGAGGTACCAGTGCATCCACTCGTGCAGGTAGAGGTACCGGAGGACCTCGCGCGGCGTCCGGAACGTCACGCCCTCGGTGAGCCAGATGAACCGCAGCGAGCGGCCCGGCCGGCGCTTCGCCGCGTACGCCACGACCTCCCCGAACGGGTAGAAGGGCTCGGGGACCTGGAGTCGGATCTCGTGTCCGTCGAAGTCGGTCTCGGCCGCCAGGTGCGGCCGGTGCCGGTAACGCAGGGGCTTCACGACGACCCGGAACCCCGTGGCCGGCGGAAGCCCCGAGAGCATCTGCCGTGCGAGGGCTGCCGGGATGTCCTCGACGGTGGACGTGAGCCGCATGCACGCAGGCTACCCGCCGGCGCCGACGCCCGCGGCAACGGACCGGATCGAGGCCGCGAACCGCTGCGGTGGAGGCGTAGCGTGGTGTTCGACCGTCTACGGCAGCTCCACGAACCCGGCGAGGAACTCCCTGGCGGAGGCCGTGTCGAGGCGATAGGTCTGATCCATCGCCTTGCAGACGGCGTCGCCGCCCACCGTCATCGAGACGATCACGTTCGAGTGGCGCCCGCCAAGGAAGTGCGGCCCGCCCGAGTCCCCGAAGCAGGTCCCCCCGTTCCCGTGATGCGGGAGCATGTCGAGGACGAGCCACGACCCGGTCAGCGACCGGAACCCCTGCTCCGCGTAGTGACGGGTGAACGTGAGCTCGTTCAGCTTCCAGCCGCCGGCGATCGAGTCGCGCACCCGGCCGTACCCGACCGCGGTGAACCGTTGGGCCCGGCGCTCGACCTTCGTGAGCGAGTTGAGGAGGCGAAGCGTCGGCAGCTCGGCGGGCTCGATGCCATGGACCGGCTCGTCGAAGACCACCACCGCCATGTCGTGCGGGTCCGAGTAGTGCGTCAGCGCGTCGTAGCCGGGGTGCTGGTGGATCGTCCCCCGGAACACCGTGGAGGTCGCGGGATCGAAGACCGTGTCGAAGCTCACGCCGACCTCCGAACCCACCTCGGCCAGGATGTCGGCCGTGCAATGCGCGGCAGTGAGGAACACCGTGGGCGCGATCAGGGTTCCCGAGCAGTACTTCGAGGGCACGCCGGGCACCCACTCGACGACCATGGTGCCGACGTTCGGATGGAGGTCCCCATCCGGCTGGCCGAAGACGATCGCGCCTGATGGCGCGGCGAGCATCGCCACGAGCGTCGCGCCGAGGACGAAGACGATGAAGGGCCTGCGCATGGCACCACCTCCGGGGTCGCGGACCACCCCATCACAGCAGCAGGGCCCGAGTTCGGTCAAACGGATCGTCGTTCGGCCGAACCGCGGCCAGACGTGGCCGCGAGTCTCACCGTCGGGGCGGGCGGATCGAACCGTTCGTGCTTCCTATGCCCCGCCAGGGAACGAGATCTTCTTGTGACGCCGTCGATGTCAAGCAGCGCGTCGAGGGCGTCGTCCGCGGGGGTGAGCGTTCGCACGGACAGCCTCACACCGAACGCCGTGTCGAGGTGTTCGTCGCACACTGGCGTGCTCCGTCCGCGCCGCAGCGTTGCCGCCACGACCGGCGAACAGCCGACTCGGGCTGACGAACCCGATGGCTACCTTCTCGGCTCGTAGCGCATCGCCACCGCCCCCGAGCCAAACTCCAGCCGGCTCACGAGCTTCAGGTCGAGATGCTTCGATAGCCCCGCGAACAACGTCGGCCCGTGGCCCGCGAGCCTGGGGTGCACCACGAACTCGTACTCATCGATCGATCCCAGCTCCGCCAACGCCAGTGGGAGTTTCACACCTCCCACGAGCAGTCCCTTGCCCGGCTCCTGCTTGAGTTGCTGAACGGCCTCGCCCAGATCCCCGCGCACGAGCTCCGCGTTCCAATCGACCCGGTCCAGGGTGCTCGACACGACGTACTTCTTCGCCGCGTCGATCGTCCGAGCGAAGGGTTCCGTCCAATCCGGCATCGTCACCGTCCGCGTCGACAGCCGCCACGCTGCCTCCATCATCTCGTAGGTCACCCGGCCGAAGAGGAGGGCGTCGGCCTGGTCGAGGATCTCGGCCGCGTGACGATGTAGGTCTTCGTCCGCGGGGATCGCACGATGATCGCAGCACCCGTCCAATGTGACGTTGATGGAATACCGAAGGGGTCGCATCCCTTTTCTCCCGTGAGAGCGCCGCTCTGGGATCACCTCAGCACAGGGTAGGACGGCACGGGCGTACCGGAATCATCGCTGGACAGGATGGCCGTCGACGGCCGTAGACCTCGGTACCCGATGAACGGCCGGACGCGATCGATCTCCGTTCGGTTCCTCGGCCTACCGCTCCTCGTCTGGCAGCGCTCGCATGCGCTGGCGCAGTTCCTGCTCCCTCTTCCACGCCTCCCGCGGCCCGTGCTCGGATCGGCGCTCGGCGCATCCTCGTGAAGCAGCGGGAACGCGCCTAGCGCCGCCCGCCGAACTCCCAGCGGTGCACCTCGAGGCGGGCATACAGGTCGGCGAGTACGAAGGGATCGTCCGCCAGCATCGCCTCGAGCTCGGTGCGATCGGGCATCTCCGCCAGCATGGCGCTGCCTATCCACTCCGCGCCGTCGTCGGAGAGCAGCGGTCCCCGCTCGATGAGGCGGTCGAGGTATCCCCGGTCGGCGAAGTACCGGACGTGCTCGTCGCGAAGATCGTCGGCGCGAGCGCTCGATCCGGGCCGGCCGTGGCCGATGACGAGGAAGCGCGGGTTCCTCGCCGGATCGCCTCGGAACTCCCACATCGTGCGGCCGAGCTCGTTCCGCCACCCGCGGATCATCACCTCCTCGTACACGTCCGCCCGGTAGCAGGGCTCCTCGAACGCGAAGGCTCGCGCCGCCTCGGCGTCCGGGAGGTCGACGATGTGCATGCTGCCCGTCGCGGCCGTTCCGTCGTCGGTGAGCGTCGGGCCACGTGCGATCATCCGGTCGGCGTAGCCATCCATGTACGACCAGTGCGCCTCGGTGAGCTCGGTCCAGAGCTCGTCGACGCCCGGTCGCGCGCGGCAGTAGACGAAGTACTCCACGGTTCGTTCACCCTCCATCGGCCGACCGTCTGGTCGGTTGAGAGGCGCATCGTATCGGCCGGGATGCTGCGCGCCGCCGAGCCGTCCTCGTCGCGGATCGTAAGAGTGCGACGGCGAGCCGGTGATCACCATCAGCTCGACACTGTCGGTCAGCGCGAACCGTCGGAGCTGGAGAGGTTGGCCCAGTCGTTCCCTCGTCGGGGCGGGCGGATTCGAACCGCCGACCTCCTGCTCCCAAAGCAGGTGCGCTGACCAGGCTGCGCTACGCCCCGCGCGACCGATGCTAGCGCGCCGGTCGGCGAGCACCTACAGCGTGAAGGCGCCCGTGCCGACGATCGCGACGCCGCCGGCGACGTCCACCCGCCACGAGTCCCCCTGGGCGGCGACCTCGACCTCGAGGAGGCTCGGGCGACCGACCTGCTCGCCCTGGCGGATCCGGAGCGTGCCCGGCATCCCGGCCAGCCGGTAGCGCGACAGGTACGCGCCGAGCGGGCCCGCGGCCGAGCCCGTCGCCGGGTCCTCGCCGATCCCGGTCTCCCAGTCGAACATGCGCGCCGTGACGCCGTCCTCCGTCTCGACGAACAGGTACATCGACTCGCCGCCGGTCGCCCGGCACACCCGCTCGACGAGCGCCGCGTCGCGCGTCGCGCGTCGGAGCGCCTCCACGTCCCGCACCGGCACCATGAGGTGCGGCAGCCCGGTCGAGACGACCTGCAACGGGACGTCGTCGCGGATCTCGGCCGGCTCGAGGCCGGCGGCTCGGGCCGCGAGCCCGCGGTCCCCGAACGGGTCCGCGAACGTCGGCGCGAGCTGGCGCATGCTGGCCGTCCCCGCGGCGAGGTCGACCCGCACCGGGTACTCCCCCGCCTGCACGACCTGGGTGGCCTCCGACGTGATCCGGCCCTCGGACGCGAGCACGAAGGACGTGCCGATCGTCGGGTGGCCGGCGAACGGCAGCTCCTGGCCGGGCGTGAAGATCCGCATCGCGTAGTGGTCCCGGGAGGTCTCGGTCACGAACGTCGTCTCGCTGAACCCGATCTCGCGCGCCAGGGCCTGCATCGTGGCGCCGTCGAGGCCGGCAGCGTCCAGGACGACACAGAGCTGATTGCCCTCGAGCGGGCGCTCGCAGAAGACGTCCGCGATCCGGAAGGGGATCTCCACGGCGCTCACGCTACCCGACGTCGCTGCTACCTTCCGTGGACCATGGACGTTCCGTCCGCCGACCGCCGGCATCGGGACGGCGCCCGGGCAGCCGCGCCGCTCGCGGTCGCGGTGGCGGCTTTCGGCGTCTCGTTCGGGCTGCTCGCGCGCGCCGAGGGCTGGGGCTGGGCCGCGCCGATCGTGATGTCGGCCACGACGTTCGCCGGGTCATCGCAGTTCGCCGCGCTCTCGGTCCTCGGCGACGGCGGGACCGTGGCGGCTGCCGTGACCGCGGCGCTGCTGTTGAACGCGAGGTACGCACCGATCGGCGTCTCGGTCGCCCCGTACATGTCGGGCTCGACGTGGTCACGGTTCCTGCACGCGCAGCTGATCGTGGACGAGTCGTGGGCGATCTCGGCCGAGGGACACGGCCGGTACAACGCTCGGATGCTGATCGGCGCCGGGCTCACGCTGTACGTCGCGTGGATCGCGGGTACCGCCGTCGGGGCGTTCTTCGGCGACGCGCTCGCGGACCCCGAGGCCCTGGGTTTGGACGCCGCGTTCCCCGCGCTGTTCCTCGCGCTGCTCGTCCCGCAGGTCCGCGACCGCCGGGCCCTCGCCGCCGCGCTGCTCGGGGCGGCGATCGCCGTCGCCCTCACGCCTATCGCGCCGGCCGGCGTCCCGATCATCGCGGCGAGCGCCGCCTGCCTGTTGGGGGTGCGCCGACCGTGACCGGCGTGTGGCTCGCCGTGGCGGTGGTCGGGGCCGGGACGGCCGCGATCAAGGCGCTCGGGCCCGTCGCGCTCGGCGGTCGCCCGCTGCCCGAGCGGTTCACGAACGTCGTGAGCCTGCTCGCGCCGGCGCTGCTCTCGGCGCTGGTGGCCGTCCAGGCGCTGGGCGCCGACCGGTCGATCGTGCTCGACGAGCGCCTCCTGGGTCTCGCCGCCGCCGGCATCGCGATCTGGCGGAAGGCCCCCTTGCTCGTCGTGGTGATCGTCGCGGCCTCGGTCACCGCGCTCGTGCGGCTCGCCGCCTGAGCGAGGGCCGCTGCTAGGCTTCTCGTCGGAACTCGCGGGCGTAGCTCAATGGCAGAGCTCCAGCCTTCCAAGCTGGTGGTGCGGGTTCGATTCCCGTCGCCCGCTCTGCTGGTCGCTACCCGTTTGCTATCGGCCTCCGTGCAAGTCGATCGCGCGCCGCGGGCGCTCGTCAGAGGACTCCGTGATATGCCCGCCAGTTGCGTGTCCCCCACCATTGGGCGTCCGCCCAAGACCCGACCTCAGCGCGATCCCACCGGCGCGGCGACTCCGAGACGGGACGGGGAACCTGTACGCGGTGTTCCGCCAGATTGCCTCGACCCGCTGTCGGGAGACGTACAGGTAGGTGGCGACCTTCCACGCTGTCATGCGATGCCGGGAGGCTATCGTGCCGCGGCTCGTCGGGATGCTGCGGGAGGCTAGCCGGGACTCCTAACACGCGTAGACACCTCGCCGTCGGGGGCGAGATCTACTGCGCCCTGTCGAGGATCGCGCGAGCGCGGGCTACGGCGCGGGGCCCGAAGGCGTTCGCGAGGAACGCGGCGCGGAGCGTTGCCCGCCATTTGCCAAGAGGAATTGGCGATGAAGTTACCGACCGGGATGCTCCGGCGCCGACATCCCCACACCACCTTCCCGACCGGACGTCGGTGCAGGGCCTGCAGCGCGTCGAGCGGGGAGGATCGACCGTCCGATGACCACGGCCTCCGCGACGTCGACCACCCTCAGCTGGGTCCGTCGCGCGTGGTCGCGGAGCAGGTGGAACGCCCCCTGCTCATCGATGCCGTGTCGCTCCATCAGGATGCCCTTGGCTCGCTCCGTGATCGCGCGGCGACCGAAGGCGCCTTCGAGTGCGTGGTACTCGGCGAACCGCCGGAGGACGATGTCGATCTGACTCTGCAGCTCCTCCCGATCCTCGCCCCCGGCGACGTAGGCGAAGACTCCTCGCTTGGCCGCCTCGGCGATGAAGCCGCGGTCCTGCACATGCAGCACCGCGATCACCGGGCACGCGGCTTCGTGCACGATCCTGTCGATCAGGTCGAGCGCCTTGGCGGTCCCCTCGTGAACCACGACGAGGGCAACGTCGGGGCGCTCGCTCGCGGTGATCCGGGCGACGTCCGGGAGGGACGATTCCCGCGCGATCACCTCGTGCCCGAGGCCCACAACGGTGGTGGTGACCTGCTCGAGATGGACACCCGGCCCATCACACACGAGCACGCGCAGCCGATCGATGTTCTCAGGTTCCATCACACGTGTCGGGTCTCTCGCTCGCACATCCTAGCGTGGGTTCGCAATCTCCAGGAAACAGGTGTAGGGTGAGTTGTCGAGGAGCCCTAGCCTTCGGTTCCTACTCCAGGACCCCAGCCAACGGTCGCCACCGGCCCCGCCGCGGCGGGACCCGTTCCGAGGGGGTCTCAGATGGACCCGGAAGCTCTTCTCACCGCACGGATCGAGAAGTCGAACGGTGTCGCCAGGCTCTTCCTCCACGGCGAGCTCGACATGTGGACCGCTCCACACCTGACCGAGCCCCTGACGGCCCTGGAGCGGGACGGCGTGGACGAGATCATGCTCGAACTGCGGGACCTGACCTTCATGGACGCGGCGGGCCTCCACGCGTTCGTGGACGCCCACCACCGGGCCGAGATGAACGGGCACCACCTGCTCATCGCCGGAGCGCCGCCGTTCGCACGCAGATTGTTCCAGCTGACCGGTACCGAGTACCTCCTGTCGGTACCGGCCGTACTGCCCGCCACGCCGATGGACGACGCAGATGCCGGCGCCAAGTCCTGACTGGCGGGCAGAGGAAGCACGGAACGCCGCGACCTCACGAGACATCAATGAGTGGGTGCTCGAGGCGGACCGCGCCGATCCCAGTTCGATCGTTGCCATGCACGACTACTTCTGCGAGTGCTCCGATGAGAGGTGCAGGCAGCGGATCCGTCTGACCGATTCGGAGTACGAGATGGTGCGATCGGAGGCCGTCAGGTTCATGGTCGCACCGACGCACGAGAACCCCGAGATCGACCGCGTCGTCGCAGAGAACGAGCGCTTCTCCACGGTCGAGATGTTCTACGGTCAGCCAGCAAGGATCGCCCGCGCGACGGATCCCCGTCGCGTGAGAGTTGCATAGGAACCGAGCCTCAGATACAGAGCACAAGTGGCGCGATCCGGTCAAGTTCTATCGGGACTCCGTCATCCTCGATGGAGCTGAATGGCTGGGGACCGAGGATCCTTGGCCCGAAGGGCCGGCGACCGCGCCGCGCACGAGGGCGGGCGCTCACGCCGCGCACGCTGGTCGCACCCGTGCATCCACGCGAGGGAACACCGTGACTTTCTGGCCGCAGTCCCACTCTCGGCCAACCACCCCGCACTCGAGGGGCGACCAGTTCGCCGAGACCCAAGGTACGCCGCGATCACCGGTCGTCCGCGCCGGCCTCGCCTTTCCGAGTGTCGCGTCAACTACGTTCCAGCCGCCGCCGAGTCGGACCCACTCGACCACGTTGGCTTGTTCGGCGGCTGCCGGACGATGAACTCCTGCACGGCGCTCAACGGGACGAAGTGCTCGATGCGTTCGTCCCCCTCGCCCTCGAACCACGAGATCGCGTGATCCGTTCGCTTGGCGTTGTCCGGGGCTTCGCGCTCGCTCCCGTTCATGTAGATGATGACGGCCATCCGGATCCTCCTCGCTCGGTTGCCGTCAAGTATGCGCGCACGGTTCGCGTGGGATCACGTGCCCCGGACCCGGAGGGCATCGGCGGCGATCGCGATCGCCACGCACGCCGTGACCGGGATGGCGAACGACGCCGTCAGGCTCGACAGCTCGGCGACGAGGCCGACGGCGAGGGGACCCACGATCGAACCGACGTAGCCGGCGGTCACGACGACGCCGAGCGCGGTCCTGCCCGGCCCGAGCGCCAGCCGGCCGGCGGCGCCGAAGGCCATCGGGACGGTGGGTCCGACGCCCATGCCGACGACGGCGAGCGCGACGATCGTGAGGGCGGGACCGCCCACCACGAGCGCCATCGCGAGCACGGTCGCCGAGACGGCGGCGCCGACCCGCACGAGATCCCGCGGCCCGAACCTCGTCGCGAGCCGGTCCCCCACGAACCGCGACGCGGCCATGCCCGCCGAGAACGCCACCACGCCCAGCCCCGCGAGGCCGGCGGACGCGCCGAGCGTCTCGTGCAGGTAGACGGCGCTCCACTCGGCGGCGATGCCCTCGGTCATGAACGACGCGAACCCGATCAGGCAGAGGGCCAGCACGAGGAGGGTCGGCGACCGTGCCGGCTTGGCGGCGTGGATGGGCGGGGGCTCGTCGCGCTCGACCTCGTGCGGCGATGGGAGCCACCGCAGGAGCGGGAAGCTCGCGAGCACCAGCACGACCGCGAGCGCCGGCAGGTACGCCTCGATCGGGACGTCCGTCGCGATCGCGATGGAGGCGAGCCCGGCGCCGACGAGCATCGAGACGCTCCACGTCCCGTGTATCCCCGAGAGCAGCCGCCGGCCGGCGCGCCGCTCGACGTCCACGGCCTCCGTGTTCATCGCGACGTCGAGCGCCCCGCTCGCGACCCCCAGCACCGCGAAGATCGCCACGAGCGTGCCCAGACCGCCGGCCATCGGCAGCACCGCGAGCGCCGCCACCAGTAGCGGGATCCCGATGCGGACGGTCGCTCGGGCCCCGGCGCGGCGCATCGCGGGACCGGCCAGGCGCGTGCCCGCGACGAGGCCGAGGGCGTGGCCGGCGAGCGCGATCCCGAGCCCGCCGGCGTCGAGCCCGGCGTCGGCCTTCACCCGCGGGATCCATGGGCCAACCGTCCCGGCGACGATCGCGTGCGTCGAGAAGGTCGCCACGACGGCGACCCGAGAGCGTGCGAGCGCGTCGGTGACGCTCGGCATCGTCTCCTTGTACCGCACCGACGACGCCGGCGCGCGCTATCGCGACCAGTCGGTCAGGTCCTCGAGCAGGACCAGCCCGTAGCGCTCGGCGACGGGCTGCACGCCCGGGCGGTACTCGACGGCCACGGGACGCGCGTACTGCGCCCGATAGCCGCGTGCGTGGACGGCGACCCTGCCGGTGAGCTCGACGACGCCCCAGACCGGGATCACGCCTCGAGGCGAGTACCGGTCCTCGGGAGGCTCGTTCCAGGCGTAGAGACCGCAGTTGTGCCCCTCGCCCGGGGCGACGTGAACCCGCACGGGCAGGAAGTTGCGCCAGCACAGGCCGACCTGCGGCCGGTCCTCCGGCCATGCCCGACCGCCCCAGAACGAGTGCAGCCCCGGGCCTCGCAGGCGCCAGGCCCGGAAGGCGTACAGCGGGCCCTCGACCCTACGAGGGGGCACGGACCGGCTCCTCGACCGGGAGGTCGGGAACCGGTGCTGGGCGCTCGAGCGGGGTCGGGCGCTCCGCCGGCACGACCTCGATGACCTCTTCTTCCTCGCCGATCTGCACGGATCTCGCGCGCGCTGAGCGCGTACCTCCCGCTACGTCTTGCCCCGATCCGCGCCGAGATAATCCCGGCCTGAGGCTTACGGCGCTACGACGAGCGCTGGCCCGTGCGCAGGTCCATCCAGTTGGTCTCGAGGGCGACGTACCGCTGCCAGATCCGGCTCCAACCGGCGTCCGTGCGGGGGAACCGCTCGGTCGGGGCGGCCGGCGACTGCCGGTCCCAGATCCCGAAGAACTCGTCGGTGTAGCCGAGCAGGTAGCGCTCGCCCGAGTGCGTGAACTCGACCTTCACCTCGGGTGTGGCCGCCTCGGCGGTGGACGTCGACGTCTCGGCGGCTCCGGTGGCGGCGGCCGAGGATGGCTCGGGCACGCTCAGCGCGAGCGTGTCGGCCGGGCCGGACTCCGACGCTCCGCTCTCGGGGTGCGGCTCGGAGGCCGGCAGGCCGCTCGAGGGCTCCTGGCCGACACCCGCCGGCGGGGTCACGGCCGCCGCCGGGACCTCGTCGACCAGCCAGCTGTGGCAGTAGCGGCACTTGATCGCGGCGTCCTGGATCTCCTCGGCGCAATACGGACACGTCTTCATGGCATCGGCTCCTTCGTTCGGCCGGCCCTCGAAGCCTACCGCCGGGCGGCCGGGGCGACGTCCCCCTCGCGGTGCTTCACGACCTCACCGTCCTTCATCACGAAGGCGACGTCGGTGAGCAGGTCGACGTCCTCGAGCGGATCGCCCCGGACGGCGACGATGTCGGCCAGGCGGCCGGGCTCGACCGCGCCGACGCGGTCCTGCCAGCCGAGGAGCTCGGCGGCGACCGAGGTGGCGCTTTGGATCGCGGCCATCGGGGTCTGGCCGCAGCGGACCTGGTAGGCGAACTGCCTCGCGTTCATCCCGTGGGGATACCCGCCGCTGTCCGTGCCGAACGCGAGCTTCACGCCCGTCTTCACGGCCTTCGTGAACCCCTCGCGCTGCGCCTCGGTCGTCTCCTCGTTCTTGCGGAGCACGTCCTTGGACCAGCCGTGCAGCCGCCCCTGCTCCGCGATCCAATCGCCGAACCACACGTCCGCCACCAGGTACGTGCCGGTGCTCGCGAGCAGGTCGATCCCCTCGTCGTCGATCAGCGAGCCGTGCTCGATCGAGCGGACGCCGGCGCGGATCGCGCGCTTGATGCCCTCGGCCCCGTGAGCGTGGGCGGCGACGTGGGCGCCGTACGGGGCGGCCTCCTCGACGGCTGCCCGGATCTCGGCCTCCGAGAACTCGGGCGCGCCGGGTACGGTCCCCTCGGTCAGCACCGCGCCGGTCGCGATGACCTTGATGACGTCGGCGCCACGGTGCAGGATCCGGCGCACCGCGGCGCGGACCTCCCCGGCCGAGTTCGCGACGCCGAACCGTAGATCCTTCGGCACGACGTCGTCCACGTCCGGCGCGAGCCCGGTCACGTCGCCCCCACCGCTCGAGGACGTCACGTACGCCCCGGCGCACAGCATGCGGGGGCCGAGCACGTCGCCCGCCTCGATCGCGTCCCGGAGCGCGACGTCGACGAACGCGCGGAACGTGCCGAGGTCGCGGACGGTCGTGAACCCGGCGAGGAGCGTGTCGCGGGCGTTGCGGACCCCGCTCAGCGCCTCCTGAGCGCCCGAGCGCTGGACGAGGCCGGCGTACCCGTGCCCGGTCTCGATCTCGCCGATCAGGTGGCTGTGGCAGTCGATCAGCCCCGGCAGCACGGTGTACGCGGACAGGTCGATCACCCGCGCGTCGGGCGAGTACCGGCCGGGGTCCGGCTCGACCGACCGGATCCGGTCGCCGGCGACCGTGATCAGCTGGGCGCGGAGCGCCTCCCCCGCAACGACATCGAGCAGGGTGCCGGCGCGGACCTGGACGAGGCGGTCGTCGCTCACGGCGCGAGGATAGCCTTCGGTCGGAGCAACCGCCGAACCGGAAGTCACCGAGGAGGGAACCGCCGTGCGCCTTCGCGACCTGGGGATCACCGTCGGGCAGCTGCAGCCCGGACCGCTCAACGCGATCACGGACGTGGAGGGCGTCCGGGTGGGGTTCTCCACGCTCGTCCGCGGCGATGGACCGCTCGTCGTCGGACAGGGACCCGTGCGGACGGGTGTCACGATGATCGTTCCGCACCCCGGGATCGCCGGGGAGCCGCTGTTCGCGGGATGCCACCGGCTGAACGGCAACGGCGAGCTCACCGGGCTCGAGTGGGTCCGCGAGTCCGGCACGCTGACGACGCCCGTGGCCATCACGAACACGCACAGCGTCGGTGTGGTCCGCGACGCGCTCGCGCTCGACGACGCGGCGCAGCACCCGCGGCTCGGGAGCTACTGGAGCCTGCCGGTCGTGGGCGAGACGTACGACGGGACCCTGAACGACATCAACGGCGGCCACGTCACCGCGGAGCACGTCCGCGAGGCGCTGGCCGCCGCCTCGGACGGCCCGGTCGCCGAGGGCAACGTCGGCGGCGGCACCGGCATGATCTGCCACGAGTTCAAGGGCGGCACCGGGACCGCCTCGCGCCGGCTCGGCGACGACGCCGGCGGGTGGAGCGTCGGCGCGCTCGTCCAGGCGAACTACGGCGACCGGTCGCGCCTGATGGTCGACGGCGTGCCGGTGGGGCGCGAGATCGGCTCCGACGTCGTCCCCTCGCCGTTCGAGGAGCCGCGCGACGCGGGCTCGATCATCGCGATACTGGCGACCGACGCGCCGCTCCTGCCGCACCAGTGCGAGCGGCTCGCGCAGCGCGCCGGGCTCGGCATCGCGAGGGCGGGCGGCGCCGGGGCGCACTCGAGCGGCGACCTGTTCCTGTGCTTCTCGACCGCGAACCGAGGACGGCTGCACGCCTACAAGGACGAGCTCCCCGGCACGGTGGTCGCCGTCGACATGCTGCCCGACACCGCGATCACACCGCTGTTCTGGGCGGCGATCGAGGCGACCGAGGAGGCCATCCTGAACGCCCTGTGCGCGGCCGAGACGATGACCGGTCGCGACGGCGTCACCGCCCACGCGCTGCCCCACGACCGCCTGGTCGAGGTGATGGGGCGATACCGGCCCGCGAGCTGACTCAGGGCTCGGGCAGCCGGAAGTCGAGGTCGGCGGGGACGTCGGCGACGTCCATCTGCGCCTTCTGGAGCCGGCCGCTGTAGTCCCAGTTCATCGCCTGCCACCGGGTGAATTGGTCGAGGACCCACACGCCCGACTGTCGCGACCCGTTGCCGCTCTTCCGGTTGCCGCCGAAGGGCAGGTGGGCCTCGGCTCCCGAGGTGGAGTTGTTCACGCTGACCATGCCGGCGCTCACGCGTTCGCGGAACCGGAACGCGGTGAGCGGATCGCGCGTGTAGATCGAGCTCGACAGGCCGTACCCATGACCGTTCGCGAGCGCCATCGCCTCGTCGAACGTCCCGAAGGTCGCGACGCCGACGATCGGGCCGAACGTCTCGGTCCGGTACAGGTCGTCGTCGGCCGTGACGCCGTCGACGATCGTCGGGTGCACGTACAGGCCGGCGTCCGGGTCGCCGACGAACCCAGCGCGCGGGTTCGACGCGGTGATCCTTCCGGTGCCGCTCGAGCCGTGCAGCGCGTGGTGCGGGCGGACGAGCCCGAGCCACTCGTCCAGGAACCGATCGCAGAAGCGCGCGTTCAGCATCGGCCCGTACAGGACGTCGGCGGTCGGGTCACCGATCGGCGCGTCCTCCACGGCCTTCGAGAACCGCGCGAGCAGGTCGTCGTGGACGTCCTCGTGCACGATCACGGTCCCGAGCGACGTGCACCGCTGCCCGGCCGTTCCGAAGCCGCTGAACAGCGCGCCCTCGACCGCCAGGTCCAGGTCGGCGTCCGGCATCACGACGAGCGGGTTCTTGCCGCCGAGCTCCAGGCACGGGGACTGCAGGTGCCGTCCACAGAGCTCTCCGATCCGGCCCCCGACCTCCG
>DASTPT010000030.1:0-39231 GCA_035762085.1 Actinomycetota bacterium
GCGGCGTCCGCGGCGGCGAGCTGCGCGTTCGCCGGGGGGACGGTGACCGTGACGCTCACCGACGGGGCGACGGCGGTGCTGGTGCGGCAGGGCAACGCGATCGCGCTCGACGGATCGCCGTGCGACGGCGCGACCGTGAACAACACCGAGGACGTCGTCGTCGACGGATCGCCGTCGAACCCCGACGACTTCACGATCGACCTCTCGGGCGGCACGTTCACCCCCGGCGCGACCGACGAGGACGGAGACAGCGACGAGATCGAGTTCTCGGTGGACCTTCCCGGCGGCGGCATCCTCCGCATCTCGGGCCGTGACGGCGCGGACCACGTCACGATCGGAGGCGCCGGCGCGAACCTGAACGCCAACGAGGCCACGAGCGATGTCGACGTCGTGCTCGGCGGCTCCGCGCGATGGGAGCTGGCGGGTGTTTCCGGCGACGACGTCCTGTCGATCGCCGGCGGCGACGGGACCGGGGGGCCGGTCGCCGGCGCGACCGTCCGCGGCGGCACGGGCAACGACACGATCCGCGCGGCGCTCGACGGCTGCGTGATCGCCGGTGAGGGCGGAGTGGACACGCTCGACTACTCGGCGGCGCCTTCGGGCATCCGCGCCGACCTGTCGAAGGGGGAGGCACGACGCGAGAGCGCGGGCGTCGACACCATCACGAGCATCGAGAACCTGGTCGGCACGGCGCAGGGCGACCGGTTGACCGGCGACGAGCAGCCCAACGAGCTGCGCGGCGGCGACGGACGGGACGCCCTGGACGGCCACAAAGGCGGCGACGACCTGTTCGGGGGCAAGGGGAAGGACACGATCGCGTTCGCGCACGCGACCCAGAGCGTCACGGTCGATCTGAAGACGGGAACCTCGACCGGGAACGGGTCCGACACCCTCACCAGCATCGAGAACGTCAAGGGTTCGAAGCAAGCCGACATCATCACGGGAGGACCCGAGGCGAACGCATTGCGGGGCGGACCGGGCGTCGACGCGATCCGGGGCAACGCCGGCAAGGACCTCATCGTGGGGGGCAAGGGGTGGGACGTGCTGCTCGGCAACGCCGACCGTGACCGGCTCGAGGGCGGCCGCGGCAAGGATCAGCTGAACGGCGGCCAGGGGCGGGACACCTGCATCCCCGGCCCCGACCCCGACTCGTGGACCGCCTGCGAGGTGGTCAAGCTCTGAGGCGACGGTCGCTCGACACCAGCCGTCGTCGCGACGGCGGCCAGTAGACCAGCCGCACGCGGGCCCTCACCTGCGCGGCGCGCACGGCACCGTGCTGCCGGCTGTCCGTCGAACGCGAGGGGTTGTCGCCCTCGACCCAGAGCTCGTTGGGGCCAAGGGTCCGGCCGTCCGGCGTCAGGTCGCCGGGGACGGCCGTGATCCGCTTCACGATCTCGAACCCCGGCCGCGTCGGGTGCTCGACGACGACGACGTGACCACGAGACGGCCGCCGCGCGGGGACGGCGAGCGCCCGGTCGCCCGGCCACAGCGCGGGGATCATGCTGTCCCCACGGACCTCGACCCGGGATGGACGCCATCGCACGACCAGCCAGACGGTGGTCGCGAAGGCGAGGGCGCCCGCCACCGCGGCCCTCCCCCGTTTCCGACCCCGATGATAGGTTTCCACCGTCGAGCCACGCGAGGAGGAGAGGTCCATGTTCGAAGCTTCGCTCAGGCGACGCCGCGTCGTCCACGCGCACTGCGACCTGCCGTGCGGCGTCTACGACCCGGCGCAGGCCCGGATCGAGGCCGAGTCCGTCAAGGCGATCCAGCAGCGGTACCAGGACGCCGAGAAGATGAAGTCCGCACCCGAGTCCGCCGAGGACTACCGTTCGCGAGCCCTGCAGATCAAGGAGGAGCGCGCGGACCTGGTCAAGCACCATCTGTGGGTGCTGTGGACGGACTACTTCAAGCCCGAGCACCTCGAGAAGTACCCGCAGCTCCACGAGCTCTTCTGGAAGGCCACCAAGGAGGCCGGCCTGGCGAAGAAGTCGCAGGACCCCGAGCAGGGGCAGAAGCTGCTCGACGCGATCGAGGACATCTCGAAGATCTTCTGGGAGACGAAGGCCTAGCTCCTTCCCCCTGGGCACGTCGAGGGCGGGGTCCCGAGGGCCCCGCCCTCGCGCTCGTATAGGCTCGACCGGGGTGAAGGACATCGGTCTGGTCGGCGTGCCGTTCAGCGGGAGGACCACGTTGTTCACCGCGCTCACCCGCGCGGGCTCCCACGGCGGCCAGGCGAACCACGCGATCGTGCCGGTGCCCGATCCTCGACTGCCCGCCCTCGCGGAGATGGAGCGCTCGCGCAAGATCGTCCACGCGCAGGTGGGGTTCGTGGACGTGCCCGGCGGAACCTCGAGCGCCCAGGGCGTCGCGAAGCTCCGCGAGGCCGACGCCCTCGCGATCGTCGTGCGGTGCTTCGGCTCGGACGCCGCGCCCGGGAAGGAGCTCGAGGAGGTCCGGGGGGAGCTCCTGCTCGCGGACGGCGCGGTCGTGGAGTCGGCGGTCGAGCGGGCGGACAAGCGCGCGAAGGGCAAGGTCACGGCCGAGGTCGCCGCGCTCCGGCACGCGGACGAGGCGCTCGCCGCCGAGACGTGGCTCCGCGACGCGGGCCTCACGCCGGAAGAGGCCAGGGAGCTGCGCCCGCTCGCGCCGCTCACCCTGAAGCCATCCGTCGTCGTCGCGAACCTCGAGGAGGGCACGGAGGTCCCGCCGGAGCTACCCGAGGGCACGGTGGGGGTCTACGCCTCGATCGAGGCCGAGACCGCCGAGATGGACCCGGACGAGGCCCGCGCACTGCTGGAGGAGTTCGGCGTGCGCGAGCCCGGGCTCGAGACGGTGATCCGGGCCTGCTACCAGGCGCTCGACCTGATCACGTTCCTCACGACCGGCGAGGACGAGACCCGGGCATGGGAAGTGCGCAACGGCGCGACGGCGCCCGAGGCGGCGGGCGTGATCCACACCGACCTCGAGCGGGGGTTCATCCGCGCGGAGGTGATCGGCTACGACGAGCTGGTCGCCATCGGCTCGATGGACGCCGCGAGGCACCAGGGGAAGCTTCGGGTCGAGGGCAAGGACTACGTCGTCCGCGAGGGCGACGTCCTGCATGTCCGCTTCGCGGTCTGAGGGCCGGGGGGCGGCGCCGATGGCCGGGTCTGGGCGTGTGGAGCCGAGAGCCGGGACCGAGCGCTGGCTGACGAGCGGCGTCGGCGCCATCGGCGCCGCGAGTCTGCTCTCGGACGCCGGTCACGAGGTCACGACCGCGCTCCTGCCGTCGTTCCTCACCTCGACCCTCGGGGCGCCGGCGGCCGCCCTCGGGCTGATCGAGGGTATCTCCGACGGCGCGTCCGGCGTGGCGAAGCTCGCCGGCGGCGCGATCGCCGACGACCCGGCGCGGCGCGGACCGACCGCCGTCGGCGGCTACGCCGTGACGGCCGTGCTGTCCTCGGCGGTGGGGCTCGCCACGAGCGCGGTGCAGGTGGCGTTCCTCCGCGCCGGGGCGTGGACCGCACGAGGTCTCCGCGGCCCCTCGCGGAACGCGATCCTTGCCGACGTCGTCCCGGCCGCCGCGTACGGCCGGGCCTTCGGGTTCGAGCGCTCGATGGACAACCTCGGCGCGATCGCCGGACCGCTCCTCGCGATGCTGCTCGTGGCGCTCACGTCGGTACGGACGGCGATCCTGCTCTCGATCGCACCTGGGCTGCTCGCGGCGGTCGCGATGCTGTACGCGGCCCGACGCGTCGTGCGTCCGCGGCCGCGCGAGCGAACCCGGCTGCGGCTTCGGGTCCGCCCCGTGCTCCGCGGCGGGCTCGGACCGCTGCTGCTGGCCGTGGGCGCCTTCGAGGCGGGCAACCTCGCCGCTACGCTGATGATCCTGCGGGTCACCGAGCTGCTGGAGCCGTCTCGCGGCCAGGACTCCGCGGTGAGCATCGGTCTGGCGCTCTACGTCTGCTACAACCTCGCCGCGACGCTCGCGAGCGTGCCCGCCGGGCACCTCGGCGACCGCCGAGATGCGTCGTGGCCGCTCGGCGCGGGCGTTGCGGCGTTCCTCGTCGCGTATGTCGCGCTCGCGGCGACCGGTCCCAGCGTCCCCGTGCTCGCCGTCGCGTTCGTCCTGGCCGGCGTCGGCATCGGCGCCGTCGAGACCGCCGAGCACCACGCCGTCGCCGCCCGCGCGCCCGAGGACGTCCGCGGCTCCGCCTTCGGGCTGCTCGCGGCGATGCAGAGCCTGGGCAACTTCGTCGCCAGCGCGATCGCCGGGCTGCTCTGGACCGTGTGGTCGCCGACCGCGGCGTTCGGCTGGGCGGCGGGCTGGATGGCGCTCTCGCTCGCGCTCCTCGTCGCGGCGCGCGTCCGGGCCGTTTCGGCGGCTCCATAGCTTCCGGGGCCCGCCGCGCCGTGTTTCCCTGGCGTTGGCCCGTGCGGAACCGGTATCATCACCCGTCGTGGCTGAGCACTACCGGATCGGAGAGGCCGCGGAGATGCTCGCCGTCCGGGTCGAGACGCTGCGGCGCTGGGAGCGGCAGGGCAAGCTCCGCACGACCAGGACGGCGGGGGGGCAGCGGCTCGTCCCGGCGGCCGAGATCGCCCGGCTGCTCGCGGAGCGCCGATCCGAGCGCCCGATCGGCGCCGTCAGCCGACGCAACGCGTTCCCCGGCGTCATCACGAAGGTCGTACGCGACAAGGTCTCGGCCAGCGTCGAGATCCAGGCGGGCCCGCACCGCGTGCTCGCCCTCATCACGCGCGAGGCGGCGGACGAACTGGGCCTCGCGGCGGGGATGGAGGCCGTCGCCACGGTGAAGGCCACGAGCGTGATGGTCGAGCTCCCCGGGTGAGCGCCACAGCCGCGAGCGCGACTCGCGTCGGCCCGTTCCGCGTCGGCGTGGCCGAGGCGGCCGGCGCCGTCGCGGACCTCGGCGTGCTCGTGCCGCTCGCCGCCGCGCTGATCCTCGTGAACGGCCTCGACGCCGGGTCGGTGCTCGTCTGCGCGGGACTGCTCGTGCTCGCGAGCGGCCTGGCGTTCCGGATCCCGTTCCCCGTCCAGCCGCTGAAGGCGCTCACCGCGGTCGCAGTGGCGCAGGAGCTCGCGCCCGGCGTGATCCACGCCGCGGGCCTCGAGCTCGCGGGGTTCCTCCTGCTGCTCTCGATCGGTCACGTCGCCGACCTGGTCGCGCGCGTCTTCGTGAAGCCGGTCGTCCGGGCGCTGCAGCTGGGTGTGGGCCTGCTGCTCCTGTGGACCTCGGTCCGGCTCGTCGCCGATCCGCCAGAGGTCTTCGCCGGCACGCCGGGCTCGCCGTGGCCGTTCCTCCTGGCGGTGGGCGCGTTCGCGGGCGTCGCGGTCGCCGCCCATCTCCGGCATCACTGGGCGGCGCTGCTGCTCCTCGGCGGGGGCCTCGTCGCGACGATCCTCGCCGCGCGGCCGGCGCTCGGCGGGCCCTCGTTCGACCTCCCGAGCCTCGCGGTGCCGCCCGCGTCGGCGTTCGGCACGGCCTTCGTCCTGCTGGTGGTCCCGCAGCTGCCGCTGACGTTCGGCAACGCCGTCGTCGCCGTGAACGACCTGGCGCACGAGTACTTCGGGCCTGCGGCGTCCCGCGTCACGCCCTCGCGGATCTGCCTCTCGGCGGGGATCGGCAACATCGGGTCGGCGGTGCTCGGCGGCATGCCGATGTGTCACGGCGCCGGCGGCCTCACGGCGCACATGCGGCTCGGAGCGCGCACGGCCGGGATGAACCTGCTCCTCGGCGGCGTCTTCGTCGGGCTCGGGCTGTTCTTCGCCGCCGACGTGCCCGTCCTGCTCGGTCTCCTCCCCGTGTGGGTGCTGGCGGCGTTCCTCGCGTACGCGGGGCTCCGGCACGCGTGGCTCGTCTGGGATCTCCGCGGCGCGCCGCTCGCGATCGCGGTCGTGTCGGGGGCGCTCGGCGCCCTGCTCGGGAACCTGGCGGTGACCGCCGCGATCGCGCTCGTCGCCGAACACGGCCGCCGTCTGGCGCTCGGCACGCGCGTCTGACGGTTACGCTGGGTCCGATGACGTCCCACGACGCCCCGACCGGCGGCCCCGAGCCCCTTCCGGCGCCCGACGCCCCCGCGTGGGTCGCGCCGGTCGAGGTCGCTGACGCGCCGGACCGGGCGCCGGCCTCCCGCGCCGAGCGCGCCGCCGATCGTGGGTCACGGTGGCGGGTGCTGGGGTCGATGCCCGTCCTCGTGCTCCTCGCGCTCGCGATCGCGATCGTGATCAAGAGCTTCCTCGTCCAGGCGTTCTTCATCCCGTCCGAGTCGATGGAGCCGACCCTGTTCCGGGGTGACCGCGTGCTCGTGAACAAGCTCGCGTACGCGACCGGCGACGTCGGCCGCCACGACGTGATCGTCTTCGTCAACCCGAACGGCGACGATCCGCCCGATCGCGGGGTGGTCGGCGGCTTCCTCCACTGGCTGGGAGAGGGCATCGGCGTCGCCCAGCCCGAGAACGAGGACTACATCAAGCGCGCGATCGGCATGCCCGGCGAGACCGTCGAGATCCACGACAGGACGGTGTTCATCGACGGCGACGGGATCGAGGAGCCCTACCTGACCGCCGACGCGCGGTCCTGCAACCGCGACTTCGGCCCGGTCACGGTTCCCGAGGGCTCGCTGTTCGTGATGGGCGACAACCGCTGCAACTCGGCCGACTCGCGGTTCGGCCTCGGGTTCGTCTCCGCGGACGAGGTGGTCGGCCGCGCGTTCGTCGTGATCTGGCCGCCCTCGGACATGGGCGGCCTCGGCTAGGACCCGGCGCTCAGACGACGCCGGGGCCGACCGGGCGCTCGGGAGGCAGGAACACCCGCGCCAGCGTCCACACGAGGGCCGCGATCCCGAACCCGGCCAGCCACACGATCCGCGGCGGCGGGTCGAGCGCGAAGAACTCCTTCGTGATCGGCAGGGTCAGCGCGACGACGAACGCCGCCGCCATCGACCACACGAGCAACAGCCGGGGTCGCGTGAGGGGTGCTGCGATGATCGAGAGGATCAGGAAGCCGATCCAGCACAGCACCATCGTCGCCGAGGTCTGGGCCTGCGTGAGCGTCACCCCCGGCTCGTCGATCGCGATCGTGTAGGCGAGGAACGTGCCGACCGCCGCCAGGGTGCCGGCGGGGATCGTGAACCGGAGCACGCGCCGCAGGTACCCGGGGCGCGCCCGGTCCGCGTTCGGCGCGAGGGCCAGGAAGAAGGACGGGATCCCGATCGTCAGGGAGCCGATCAGCGTGAGGTGCCGCGGCAGGAAGGGGAATGGCCGCCCGAAGACGCCGACGCCGATCGCGAGCAGCATCGCGTATACGGTCTTCGTCACGTACAGGTGCGAGGTCCGCTCGATGTTCCCCAGCACGCGCCGGCCCTCGGCCACGACGACCGGGAGCGCGTCGAACGTCGAGTCGAGCAGGACGAGCTGCGCGACCGCCCTGGTCGCCGACGAGCCGGACCCCATCGCGATCCCCAGGTCCGCGTCCTTCAGCGCCAGCACGTCGTTCACGCCGTCGCCCGTCATCGCGACCACGTGGCCACGGGCGCGGAGCGCCTGCACCATCGAGCGCTTCTGCTGCGGGGTGACGCGGCCGAAGATCCGGTGCCGCTCGAGCGCGTCGGCCAGCGACTCGGGGTCCTCGGGGAGCTCGCGGGCGTCCATCGCCTCCTCGGCTCCGGCGAGGCCGAGGTGCCCGGCGATCGCGGCGACCGTCTGCGGGTGATCGCCCGAGATCACCTTGACCTCGACCTCCTGCTCCGCGAAGTAGCGGAGCGTCTCCGCGGCGCTCTCGCGGATCCGGTCGCCGAGGACCACGATCGCGACGGGCTCGAGCTCTGCCGGCAGGGCGTCGCCGGCCAGCTCCCCCGAGGCGCGCGCGAGCAGGACCACGCGCCGACCCGCCTCGGCCAGCTCCTGCGCGCGACGGAACGCGGGACCGCCGGTGGGCAGCAGGACGTCGGGAGCCCCGAGCAGCCACACGCCCTGGCCGTCGAACGACGCGCCGCTCCACTTGCGGGCGCTCGAGAAGGGCACCGCCGTGCCGGGCCGCCAGCCTTCGGGTGGCTGCGGGAAGGCCTCGCCGATCGCGAGGAGCGTGGCGTTCGGGTTCGGGTCGCTGGCCGCGAGCGCCGCGAGCGCGCCGCCGTGGATGGTCTCCGCCCCGCGCCCGTCGCCGCCCGGGACCGGCACGCCGTCCGCGAGCACCTCGACCGCCTCGACCGCCAGGCGTCCCTCGGTGAGGGTGCCGGTCTTGTCGACGCAGACGACGTCGACGCGCGCCAGGACCTCGACCGCCGGCAACTCCTGCACGAGCACGCGGCGGCGCGCCAGCCGGACCACGCCGATAGCGAACGCGATGCTCGTCAGCAGCACGAGGCCCTCGGGGACCATCGCAACGGTCCCGGCGACCGCGCCGCGCAGCGCGGCACGGATCGACGCCGCCGAGCGCAGCTGGCTGATCAGGAGCAGGATCGCAGTCGGCACGATCAGCCACGTCACGATCCGCAGGATCCGATCGATCCCTGCGCGCAGCTCCGAGCGCGTGAGCGTGAAGCGCCGAGCCTCCTCGGCCAGACGTACGGCGTACGCCTCGCGTCCCACGCGCGTGGCCCGGTACCGACCGCCGCCCGCGGCAACGAACGAGCCCGAGAGGATCTCGTCGCCGACGCGCTTCTCGACCGGCTCGGCCTCGCCCGACAGCATCGACTCGTCCAGCTCCAGACCCTGTGCGTCGAGCGCCGTCCCATCGACGACGACCTGGTCTCCCGGCCGGACCTCGATGACGTCGTCGAGCACGACGTCGCCGACCGGGTGTTCGGCGACCGTGCCGTCGCGGACGATCCGGGCCTTCGGCGCGGTGAGGACTGCCAGTCGGTCGAGGGTCCGCTTGGCCCGCAGCTCCTGCACGATCCCGATCACCGCGTTGGCGATAAGGACGCCGCCGAACAGCGCGTCCTGGATCGGTCCGACGATCAGGATCACGACGAGCATGCCGCCGAGCAGCGCGTTGAACCGGGTGAAGATGTTCGCCCGCAGGATCTCGGCGACGGTCCGGCTGGGCGCGGCCGGCACGTCGTTGACCTGTCCCGCGGCGACGCGATCGGCCACCTCGGCACGGGTCAGGCCGTCGAGCGTCGGGGTCGAGCCCTCGGCGAGCATGTCGCCCGCTAGCCTAGTCCGCCCGGTCCCGCCGCCGAACCCCTCCTACAGACGGCGCTCGGCGGCCCACGCGTCGAGGAGGGCGTACGCCTCGTCCTCATCGATCGGCCCGCGATCGAGACGGAGCTGCATCAGGTGGTCGAGCGCGCGGCCGACCGCCGGCCCCGGTCCGATGCCCAGGTGCTCCATCACCTGCCTACCGTCGAGCGGCGGTCGCATCGCCTGGAGGTTCTCCTCCTCGGCGAGGCGCGCGATCCGTTCCTCGAGGTCGTCCTGCAGGGCCGCGAGGTGCCGCGCCCTTTTCGGGTTCTGCGTCGTGCAGTCGGCCCGCGTCAGCTGGTTCAGTCGGTCGAGCAGCGGTCCCGCGTCCCTGACGTAGCGGCGCACCGCGCTGTCGGACCACTCCGAGTACCCGTGGAACCGCAGGTGCATCTCGACGAGACGCACGACGTCGTCGACCACGTGCGCCGGGAAGCGCAGGGCGCGCAGTCGCTCGCGCGCCATCCGTGCGCCGACGACCTCGTGGTGGTGGAACTGGACGCCATCTGAAGTGATCGCGCGGGTCTGGGGCTTGCCGATGTCGTGCACGAGGGCTGCGAGCCGCAGCACGAGGTCGGCCTCGCACCGCTCGACCACCGCGAGCGTGTGCTTCAGGACGTCCTTGTGGCGGTGCACCGGGTCCTGCTCGAGCGCCAGCGCCGGCAGCTCGGGCAGGAACAGCTCGGCCAGCCCCGTCGAGACGACGATCTCGAGCCCTTTCGCCGCGTGTTCCGCCACGAGCAGCTTCGAGAGCTCCTCCGCGATCCGCTCGGCCGAGACGATCGACAGTCGGTCGCGCATGTCACGGATCGCGTGCAGGACCCGCGGGGCCGGCGTGACGTCGAGCTGCGCGGCGAAGCGCGCGGCCCGAAGCATCCGCAGCGGGTCGTCGCCGAACGCGACCTGTGGCTCGAGCGGCGTGTCGAGACGCTTGGCCGCGAGGTCCCGAACGCCGCCGAAGGGGTCGACGAACGTGCCGTCCGGCAGGCGGATGGCCATCGCGTTGACCGTGAAGTCGCGGCGCGACAGGTCGCTCTCGAGATCCTTCGCGAAGCTCACTGCGGGCTTGCGGTGCTCCCGCTGGTACACCTCCTCGCGGTAGGTGGTGATCTCGAGCAGGGTGTCCCCCTTGCGCGCACCCACCGTCCCGAACCGCACCCCGACGAGGTAGTGGCGGTCGGTCCAGCCGCGCAGGATCCGGATCGTCTCCTGCGGCGGAGCGTCGGTGGCCAGGTCGAGCTCGGCGTCCGCGCGACGCCGATCCAGGAACATGTCGCGGACCACCCCGCCGACGAGCGCCAGCTCGCGGCCGGCCGCGCGGAAGCGCTCGCCCAGCTCGGTGGCGAGGGGTGGGACCTCCAGGATCGCGCCGGGACCCGTGGGCTCGGCCATGACGCCTGGAGGATACCCTCGGGTGCCGTCGCGCCCGCTCGGGCCTCGCCCGGGGGCTCAGCCCACCGTCGGCACGCCGCGCGTGAGCACGCCGCGGAGCGCCAGGTTGAAGTCGTGGGGGTTCGTCGAGGACCGCCGCGCGTCGTCCTCGGTCACCAGCCCCTCCTGCACCAGCTTCACCAGGCACTGGTCGAACGTCTGCATGCCGTAGAAGTCGCCCTCGGCGATCACGTCGACGATCTCCTCGGTGGCATCCGGGTCGACGATCCGGTCGAACACGCGACCGGTCGCCACGAGCACCTCGACGGCGGGGACGCGACCCCGGCCGTCGGCGCGTGGGACGAGGCGCTGCGAGACGATGCCCCGCAGCGCGCCGGCGAACGACGTGCGGACCTCGCGCTGCTGTTGCGGGGGGAACAGGTCCAGGATCCGGTTGATCGTCTCGGTGCAGTCGATCGTGTGCAGGGTCGAGATCACCAGATGCCCGGTCTCGGCGGCCTGGATCGCCGAGAGCGCCGACTCGGGATCGCGGATCTCGCCGACGAAGATCACATCGGGGTCCTGCCGGACGACGTGCTTGAGCGCGGACGCGTACGACTCGGTGTCCAGGCCGACCTCGCGCTGCTGGATGATCGAGCGGTCGTCGTCGTGGACGACCTCGATCGGGTCCTCGATCGTCACGATGTGCGCGCGCCGGGTGCGGTTGATGTGGCCGATCATCGACGCGATCGTGGTGGTCTTGCCGGTTCCGGTCGGGCCCGTCACGAGCACGAGCCCGCGGGGGGATCCGGCCAGCTCCTGGATCGCCGGCGGCAGGAGCAGCTCCTCGAACGTGGGGATCTCCGAGCGCACACGTCGGATCGCGAGGCCCACCGTGCCGCGCTGACGGAACACGTTGACGCGGAAGCGGCCCACGCCCGGCAGCGTGTAGCCCAGGTCCGCCTCGGATGACATCTGGAACTCGCGCCGCTTGTGCTCGGGCATGAGGGCCATCGCGAAGGCCTCGGACTCCGCGGCCGACAGCGCCGGATACGGGCCGGGCAGCAGTTCCCCGTCCACACGGATGAAGGGCACGTTGCCCGCCTTCAGGTGCAGGTCGCTCGCGCCCATCTCCACCGCGTACCGCAGCAGCTCGGTGACGTCCATGTCTACCCCTCGTCCGAGGCCGACCCCACGCCGGGGCCGAGCTCGTGCTCGCGCTCGAGCTCCTCCTCCATCTCCTCTTCGATCTCCTCGAGCTCCTCCTTCACTTTTCGGCGCGCCGCGACCAACTTTGAGGCCCCGATCAGCAGGAGGAGGAGGACGCCGAGCGCGATCCCCACGGGGGTGAGGTACCTCTCGATCGCCTCGTAGTTGTCTCCGAGGAGGTAGCCGACCGTCGCGTGCGTCGTTCCCCAGATCGTCGCGCCGGCGATGTCGTACACGATGAACCGCCGCCAGTCCATGTGCGCGACGCCCGCCACGATGAACCCGACGCTCCGCACGACCGGGACGAACCGCCCGAGGAAGACGGTCTTGCCGCCGTGCTCCTCGTAGTACCGCTCGGCCATCTCGAGACGCTCGGGCGTCACGAACAGCTTCCTGCCGTGGCGCTCGAGGAACCCTCGGCCGTACCGCCGGCCGATCAGGTATCCGATGTTGTCGCCCGCGATCGCGGACACGCACACGATGAAGATCAGCAGCGGCAGCCAGAGGTCGCCGTTGCCCGCATAGAATCCGCCGATGATGACCAGCGTCTCGCCGGGCACGATGAACCCCGCGCCGACGGAGTTCTCGAGGAACGTCGCCGCCCCGACGACGAGGTACCCCCACGGGGCGTCGAGGTAGGGGCGCAGGAAGTCGATGATCCGATCGAGCACGGCGCCCAAGTATAGGAAGGGCACCTTCCCGCCCTGATGCAGACGCGACGCGAGGTCTCGGCGGGCGGCGTCGTGTACCGGCGCCGGCGGGGGCGCGTGCAGGTCGCGCTCGCCGCCCGACGGACCCGGCGTGGCGACCTGGTCTGGGGGCTCCCGAAGGGAGAGATCGAGTCGGGCGAGAGCGCCGAGTCGGCCGCCCTCCGCGAGGTCCGCGAGGAGACTGGCCTGCGCGCCCGGATCGAGGACGAGCTCGGCCAGATCCGCTACCTCTACGTCTGGGAGGGCGTGCGCGTGCGCAAGACAGTGCACTTCTTCCTGATGCGCGCCACCGGGGGCAACGTCCGCGACCACGACGAGGAGATGGAGGACGTGCGGTGGTTCGCGCTCGACCGCGCCGTCCCCGCCGCCGCGTACAAGGGCGAGCGCGAGGTCCTCGAGCGCGCCGTCGAGCGCCTGTCGTGACCCCGCTGCAGGCGGTGCTCGGCGTGCTCGCGGGGTTCCTCGCCGGCATCCTGTCCGGCCTCTTCGGCGTTGGCGGGGGGATCGTCACGACGCCGGCGGTCAACGTGTTGCTCGGCGGCACGGCCATCGAGGCGATCGCGACCCCGTTGCCCGTCATCCTGCCGACCTCGGTCGCCGGCGGTCTCGCGTACGCCCGCGCCGGGGAGGTGAGCTTCCGCGCGGCCCGCTGGGCGATCCCTCCGGGGATCGCCGGCGCCATCGTCGGAGCGCTTCTGACCGAGCGCGTGAACGCACACCTGCTGCTGGTGCTCACCTCCCTGCTGATCGGGTGGACGGCCGTGGAGCTGATCCGCGGCCGAACGTCGCGGGTCCCGTGGGAGAAGGGGAAGACCCCGGGGTGGAAGCACGCCACGATCGGGCTGGTGGCGGGGTTCGTCTCCGGGCTGCTCGGCGTCGGCGGCGGGATCGTGATGGTTCCGGCGTTCACGGTCTTCGTCGGGATGCCACTCAAGCGGGCGCTCGGCACCTCGCTCGTCGTCATCGCCGCCCTCGTGATCCCCGGGACGCTGGTCCACTGGTTCCTCGGGCACATCGACTGGTGGATCTTCCTGGTGCTCTCGATCGGGGTCGTGCCGGGCGCTCGGCTCGGCGCCCGGATCGCGCTCGGCGCGCGCGAGCACGTGCTGCGGCTCACGGTGGGCGCGTTCCTGCTGCTGGTGGCGGCCGCGTACGGCGTGGCCGAGCTGGCCGAGCTGCTCACGGGCCGAGGGTAGGATGGCCTCGCCGATGCGCCGGCTCGTCGCCCTGCTTCCCGCCGCGGTCCTGCTCGTCGCGGTCGCCCCGGCCTCGGCCCAGTCGCCGAGCCCACCTGACGAGCCCGAGCCGAGCGTCGTCCGCCTCCAGCTCGTGGAGCAGACGACATGGAACGGGCCGGACCGCTCGACCGTGGACCTGCGGGTCCGGGCGACGAACGAGGGCGACACGCCGCTCGGACGGATCACGATCGGGATCACGCTCTTCGGCCGCCTGATCTCGCGCACGGCGTACGAGGCGTCGCTGCTCGCCGACCCGGTTCCCGCCGTGGTCGTGAAGGCGGATACGTTCGCACGCCAGGGCCCGCTCGAGCCCGGCGCGAGCCGGGTGTTCGAGATCGCGTTCCCGGTCGACGCCCCCGGGATCGACCCGACGTCGTCGGGCGTGTACCCGCTCAAGGTCGACCTGCGCAGCGACGGCGTCCCGGTCGCCGAGATCCGAACATCCGTCGTGTATCTCGTCCGGAACCCGGAGCTGCCTTTGGCGCTGTCGTGGACGTTCGTGCTGCACCACCCGATCGCGTTCCGGCCCGACGGCGTCTTCACCTCCACCTCGCTCGAGGAGGAGCTCGCGTCCGGCGGGCAGATCGGCGGTCTGTCGAGGGCGCTGGCCGAGCACGCGAGCACGTCGTCCGAGCCGGTCGACGTCGCCGTCTCCCCCGTGCTCCTGCAGCAGCTCCTGCGGATGAGGGACGGCTACGTCGTCGAGGTCGACGGCGAGCGCCGCGAGGTCCCCGCGGCAGGGCCGGGCGCGAGCGCCGCAGCCGCGGCGCTGGAGGAGCTGCGGCTCGCGGCGTCCTCACCGGCGGTCTCGATGTCGGCGATGCCGTTCGCGGCCCCGCAGATCCCCTCGCTGATCTCGGGAGGCCTGGCGCGGGACCTCGACGTGCAGCTCGAGCGCGGCCACGAGCTCGTCGCATCGACGCTCGAGACGACCCCCGACAGCTCGATCGCCCGCCCGCCCGGCGGCGCGCTCGACGACGGGTCGCTTCAGGCCCTCGGGAGCCACGAGCCGCCGGTCCGAGTGCTCGCCCTCGACGCGGGGGTGATCGTGGAGCCGGAGGATCCGCTCGGGTTCGCGCCCCCCCCGGTGGCGGCGCTCCGCGGCCCGGGCGACCTGGTCGGGGTCGTGCCGAACCCGGCCGTGTCCGAGATCCTGTACTCCCCGCTCTCGTCGGCCGACCCGGTGCTCGGCGCCCATGCCGTCCTCGGCGAGCTCGCCGCGATATGGCAGGAGCAGCCGGGCGTCGCGCGCGGCATCGCGATGCTGCTGCCGGAGAGCCTGGACCTGCCCGGCGCCTTCTACCGGACGTTGATGAAGGGCGTCGCGGACGCCCCCTGGCTCCGGCCGATCGCGGTGCGGGACCTGGTCACGGACTTCCCGCCGGGTGACCCGTTCGAGCTGATCAGTCCCGTCCCCGGCTCGTTCAGCGCCACGTACGTCGGCGAGCTGAAGCAGACCCGTCGCCTGATCGACGTCTACCGGTCGATACTCGTCGAGGACAGCGACGAGCCGGACCGACTGGATACGCAGCTGCTGCTCGCGGAGTCGGGGGACTTCCTGACCGATCCGTCGAGCGGCTTCGCGTTCGTCGCCGACGCCGGTCGCGACGTCAACGACGCGTTCGCTGCCATCACCGCCGACGCCGGCGCCGTCGTGACGCTGACCTCGCGCTCGGGAGCGACGATGCCGGTGTTCGTGACGAACGAGGCCGAGGAAGCCGTCCACGTCTCGGTCGCACTCGAGTCGCAGTACCTCGTCCGATCCCCCCTGAGTGAGGACGTGGTGCTTGCGCCCGGCGATGCGCAGACGCTCACGTTCGAGCTTGACCTCAAGACGACCGGGCGGTTCCCGGTGCGGATCGTGATCGCAGCACCCGGCGGCCGACCGATCGGCCAGAGCTCCGTCATCGTCCGATCCACCGCGTACAGCCGGATCGCGCTCATCATCACGATCGCGGCCGGCCTCGTGCTCGTGCTCGTGTGGGCGAGGAGGTCGCTACCACGACGGACGACGTGAGACCGACGGGGGTCCCGCCCCCGGGCGGCCCCGAGACTGGCGACCTTCGGCCCGAGGACTCCACCTCGGCGTTCGTCCGAAACACCGCCGTGATGGCGGTCGGCACCAGCCTGTCCCGGCTCACGGGCTTCCTGCGGATCGCGGCGATGGCCTTCGCACTCGGGATCACCGAGACGCGCCTGGCCGACTCCTACAACACCGCCAACGTCACTCCGAACCTGGTCTACGAGCTCGTGCTCGGGGGCGTGCTGTCCTCGGTCCTCGTGCCGGTGTTCGTGGAATGGATGCAGACGCGCGGGCGCGAGGCCTCCTGGGACGTCGCGAGGCGACTGTTCACCCTCGCGTTCGTCTCACTCAGCGCGATCGCCGTCGTGACGATCGTCGCGGCGCCCTGGATCGTCCGCCTGTACACGATCCGAGGCGGCCCGGACCAGGAGCTCACCAGGGAGCTCGCGACGTTCCTCCTGCGGTGGTTCATGCCGCAGATCGTCTTCTACGGCCTCGGGGCGATCGCCACCGGGCTGCTGAACGCCCATCGGCGGTTCGCCGCGCCGATGTTCACGCCGATCCTCAACAACCTGGTCGTGATCGGGACGTTCCTGCTGTTCGCCGCGATGCCGGGACCGGCGCCGGGGTCCGGCGAGGTCGCGACCGGCACCCAGCAGCTCGTGCTCGGGGTCGGGACGACGCTCGGCGTCGTGGCCATGTCCCTCGCCCTGTGGCCGTCGCTGCGCGCGACGGGGTTCCGGTTCGCGTGGCGGCCGGGGTGGCGGGACGAGGCGATCTCGCGCATCGTTCGACTGGCCGGGTGGGTCGTCGTGTACGTGGCCGCGAATCAGGCCGGCTACCTGGTCGTGATCCTGCTCGCGCTCGCGAACCAGGGGGACTACGCCGCGTACGGCTACGCCTTCATCCTGTTCCAGCTCCCGCACGCGATCTTCACGGTGTCGATCGTGACGGCGCTGCTCCCCGCGATGTCCTCGCGATGGGCCGACGGCGACACGGCCGGGATGCGCGCGCTCCTCGCGAGGGGGATCCGGGCGACCGGCGTGATCCTGATCCCTGCGGCCCTCGGCTACATCGCGATCGGCCGCGAGATCGTCCGCCTCCTCCTGGAGCACGGCGCCACGGAGCCGAGGAGCGGTGAGCTGGTCGCCGACGTGCTCGCGCTCTTCGCGATCGGGCTGTTCTTCTTCTCCGCGTTCCAGCTCCTGCTGCGCGCGTTCTACGCGATGCAGGACACGCGGACGCCTGCCCTGATCAACATCGGCTCCTTCGTGGTCAACACGGCGGCGAACCTACTGTTCGTCCTGGTCTTCGACCTGGGGGTACGGGGGCTCGCGCTCGGCCACGCGCTCTCGTACGTGTTCTCCTCGGGCGTCGCGCTCTTCGTGGTGGCTCGCCGGCTCGGCGGGCTTCGGGGCGAGCGCGTCGGCCGGAGCCTCGGCGCCACGCTCGTCGCGGGGGCGTTGACCGCGCTCGCGGCCTGGGGGACCGCGCGGCTCGTCGAGGAGTGGCTCGGGGTCGCGTCGCTCGGCGCGCAGGCGATCCAGGTGGTGGGGGCGATCGCGGTGGGGCTCGGGGTGTTCCTCCTCGTCGCGCTCATCTTCCGGCTCGAGGAGGTCGATACGGTGAAGCGGCACGTCCTGGCGAGGTGGCGATGAGCGCGGTGGATCGGGTCCATCGGGACGAGCGCGGGCTCGTCGGCAAGATCCTCGTTCTGTGGCTCGTGCTCGCGGCCCTCCTGGCCGTGCTGGCGTACGACGGCATCCGGATCGCCGTCACGAAGTTCCGGGTCGCGGACGCCGCCCAGGGCGCCGCCTTCCAGAGCGCCACGACGCTGAAGAGCACACGCGGCGACCGGGACGCGGCGTATCGGGCAGCCCAGGACGCCGTGACGGAGGCGGACGACGGCCTGCGCCTGGCCGAGTTCGTGATCGACCCGGGGTCGGACGAGATCCGCGTCACCGTCGTGAAGAAGGCTCCGACGATCCTCGTCGAGCGGATCGGCTTCCTCAGCCCGCTCACGCGCGCGCGCACCACCGAGACCTCGAGCATCGCCTCGCCCTGACCGCGACGGATGGCCGAGGGAGCCGGTCCCCCGGCATAGACTGCCCGCGTGCGCACCGATCGGCCGGTCGAGACCCTCGCGGGCCGCTACACGCTCGAGGAGGAGATCGGACGCAGCGGGACGGGCATGGTGTGGCGGGCCGTCGACACGGTCCTGCAGCGCACCGTCGCCGTGAAGATCCTGCGTCCTTCGCTGGCGGACGACCCGGCGTTCGCCGAGCGCCTGATCGCCGAGACCGGGGCGGCGGCCGGGATCGGGCACGCGAGCCTCGTTCGCATCTTGGACTCCGGCGCCGAGCGTGGCATCACGTTCCTCGTGCGTGAGCACGTCGACGGCGAGAGCCTGCGGACGCGGCTGTCCGAGACGGGGCCGCTCCCGCCCGCGGAGGCGGCGCGGATCGGACGCGAGATCCTGTCCGCGCTGTCCGCGGCCCACGCGGCGGGGCTCCTCCACCTGGACGTGAAGCCCGAGAACGTCCTACTCGCAGCCGACGGCGGTGCCCGCCTCGCCGACCTGGGTCTGGGTGCGGCGGTCCGCGCCTGCCGCTCACCACGGGACGCGGCCGAGATCCTCTCGCCCTCGCCCTCCGCTCCCGAGCTCGACGATCCGTCCGGGCAGGCCGGCACGCGGACCGATGTCTTCCTGACCGGCGCCCTGCTGTTCGAGGCGCTCACCGGCGGCCCGCCGGGCGAGGCTCGCTCGCCGCGATCGGCTCGTCCGCAGGTCCCGCCCGCGCTCGACGCAGCGGTCGAACGGGCGCTCGCTCCGGACGTCGCCGATCGGTTCCCGGACGCGGACACGTTCGCCGAGGCGCTCGAGGCACCCTCCGAGGAGGCCGCCGCCGGCCCTCGCGTGGGCCATGGCCTGCGGGCGTGGGTGCTCGTCCCCGCGCTCGTGGCGCTCGCGACCGCGGTCGCGATCGCGCTCGGGCTCTGGCTCGGGCGGCTCGAGCTGGGCGGGCCGCTCGGCGTCCGGGCGGCGAACGACGAGAGCCCGTCCCCATCGCCGCGGGAGCCGAGGGCCGTCACGATGCCGGTCCGCTCGGTCTCGACGTTCGACCCGTTCGGCGACGGCTCCGAGAACGACTCGGGCGTCGGCGCGGCCACCGACGGCGACGCGGCGACCGCGTGGCGCTCGGAGAACTACTTCGACGGCGAGCTCCGAAAGCCCGGCGTCGGGCTGCTCCTGGACCTGGGCAGGCCGCGCGAGGTGACCGGCTTCCGGCTCGAAACGCCCCACCCCGGGTGGGGGTTCGCGCTCGAGGTCGGCGACGACCCGGCCGTCCTGGCCGAGGAGGCGGACGCTGCGTTCACGGCGTCCTCGACGATGCGCGAGACGATCGGGTCCGTGACCGGGCGCTACGTCCTGCTGTGGATCGTCTCGGTCGTGGACGCGGGCGACGGGAACCGGGCCGAGGTGGCCGAGCTCCAGGTGGTAGGACCGGATGCGTGAGTCCGATGTCGACGCCGACCTCGTCCGCCGATACCTCGAGGGCGACGTGGAGGCGTTCGGCACGCTCGTCGAGCGTCACGAGCGCCGTGTCTACAACCTGGCGCTGCGGATGACGGGGCGCGAGGAGGACGCGCGCGACGCCACCCAGGAGGCGTTCCTGTCGGCCCTCCGCAAGCTGCAGACGTTCCGAGGCGAGGCCGCGTTCACGACGTGGATGCACCGGGTCACGGTGAACGCCTGCTACGACCTGCTCCGCAAGCGGCAGCGGGCGCCGCTGCTCCGGGAGCGCGTCGAGGACGAAGGGTCACGGCCCGAGCCGGCATCACCGGACCACGCCGACGAGATCGATCTGTCGATCGACGTCCGAGCCGCGCTCCTGCAGGTTCCCCTGGACTTCCGCGCGGTCCTGATCCTGTGCGACGTCCAGGACCTGTCCTACGAGGAGGCGGCCCAGGCGCTCGGCGTGCCGGTCGGTACCGTGAAGTCGCGGCTCCACCGGGGTCGGGTCGCGCTCGCCCGCGCGCTCGGACCGCCCGAGGCTCGGGAACGGGCGGACACCGGCGGACCGTCAGACGGGACGGTGACGTGATGACCCACCCGGAGGACCTCCTCGCCGAGTACGTCGACGGCGCGCTGGCGGATGAGCAGCGGGCCGTCGTCGACGCACACCTGGCCACGTGCGCCCGGTGTCGCGAGGAGGTCGAGGCCGCCGGCCGCGCGGTTTCGGCGCTCGCGACGCTCCCCGAGGAGCCGGTCCCGCTCGGGGTGACCGGGCCCGTCGTCGCGGAGGCCGAGGGGTCCCGCCGCACTTCCGCCAGGCAGCGCCCGGCCTGGGAGCGGTTCCAGTGGGCGGGCGGCCTCGCGGCCGCGGCCGCCCTGCTCCTCGTGGCGGTCCTCCTCCTGCCACAGCTCACCGGCCGTTCCGCGGACGACGAGGCGGCCGAGGGCGGCTCCGCGCGAGCGCCGACCGCCGAAGCCGGCGATGCCGCGCTCGGCGCGACGGCCGAGACCGTACAGCTCGAGGTCCTCGACCGGGACCTGGACGACGAGGACCTGCGGCGACTGGCGAGAGATGCGGCCGAGGCCGCCCCCGCGCCCCCGGAACGGGAGGCCTCCGCCACGCTCGAGCCGGCCGACACCGCGATCTCCTGTCTGACCGACAGCGGGATCGGCATGGGCGGTCGCGACGTACTCGTGCGGGCGATCGGGGCGCGGTACCTGGGCACGCCGGCCTACGTCGGCGTGTTCCAGGAGAGCCGCGCGGCGGGCGAGCCGCCCGAGAAGATCCTCCTCTGGGTCGTCTCGAGCTCGGACTGCGCGATCCTGACGATCGTCTCGACGAACGTCTGAGCGCCCCGCGACCGTGGATGCTGTGAGCGAACACTCGTAGAGTTAACGGTCGTGAGGTATCGCGTCGAGCAGCTCGCCGCCGCGTGCGACGTCTCGGTCGACACGGTCCGCTACTACCAGTCGCGCGGCCTGCTCCCCCCGCCCGAGCGGGAGGGGCGCGTAGCCTGGTACGGCCCCGAGCACGCCGAGCGCATCCGCGAGGTGCGCTCGCTCCAGCGCAAGGGGCTGACGCTCGCGGCGATCAAGCGCGCCCTCGACGGGCAGCTCGAGCGCACCGACCTGGACCTCGCGGCCGCGGTAGCCGCGGCACGGGGCGAGACGCAAGCCGTCGAGCTCCTCACGCTCGACGCGTTCTCGGCGGCCGCGGGGGTGCCCGCCTCGCTGATCCAGGCGGTGGAGCGCGAGGGGATCCGCCTCGGCGTGACCGAGGACGGGGAGACCCGCTACTCGACCGCCGACATCCAGACCGTCCAGGCGGCGCTGCGCCTGCTCGAGTTCGGGCTCCCGCTCGGCGAGCTGCTCGGCCTCGCGCGCGACGCGAACGCGGCCATGGTGGATCTGGCCGGCCGCGCCGTCGAGCTGTTCGACCGGCACGTCCGCGAGCCGATCCTCGACACGGCGAACACCGATGAGGAGGCGGCCGCCCAGATCGTCGAGGCCTTCGACACGCTCCTGCCCGCGGTCACGACCCTGGTCGCGACGCACTTCCGGCGCGTGCTCCTGGCCACGGCCGAGGACAAGCTCGAGTGACGGGCGCCGGTTCGGCACCGCTGCCGCAGGGCGAGGAGAAGGCGCGCGCCGTCCGCGGTCTGTTCGACGCGGTCTCGCCCCGGTACGACCTGGTCAACCGCGTGATGACGTTCGGGATGGACGTCGGCTGGCGCCGGCGGGCGGTCCGCGAGCTGCGGCTGCCAGGCGGGGCGCTCGTCGCCGACCTCGCGTGCGGGACGGGGGACCTCTGCCGAGAGCTGCAGCGCAGCGGCTACCGCGCCGTGGGGTTCGACTTCTCGCTCGGGATGCTCGAGCGCGCCCGTACCGAGGCACCGCTCGCGCAGGCGGACATCCTGCGTCTGCCGATGCGCGACGGGGCAGCCGACGGCGCCACCTGCGGGTTCGCGCTCCGCAACGTCGTCGACCTGTCGGCCCTGTTCGCGGAGGCGGCGCGCGTGGTGCGACCCGCCGGACGGATCGCCTTCCTCGAGGCGAGCGAGCCCGAGCACCCGATGGTGCGGATCGGGCATCGCGTCTACTTCCACCGCGTCGTGCCGCTGATCGGCGGCGTCCTGTCCGACCGGGACGCCTACACGTACCTCCCACGCTCGATGGCCTACCTGCCTCCCGGGGGCCGGCTCGTCCGGATGCTCCGCGACGTGGGGTTCCCCGACGCCCGGCGGATCGCCCTCTCGGGTGGCATCGCGCAACTGCTCGTGGGGACCCGGAGGTGACGATGGCAACCCTCGTCGCCCGCGCGAGGTCGTTGGGGCCAGCATTCGACCTGCTGGCGAACCACCGGCCCGGCGGCTTCTTCTTCGAGCGCGCGGGGCTCGGCGTCTCGGCGGTCGGGACGGCCGAGCGGATCGGAGTCGAGGGCGGAGCGGAGCGGCTACCGATCCTGGCCCGTGAGGTCGAGACCGTGCTCCGCGGGATCCGCGTCCAGAACGGGGGACCCGCGCCGATCGCGGTCGGCGCGATCCCGTTCGACGCGGGATGGCCCGCGCACCTGATCGTGCCCGAGCGGACGGTGATCCGCCGGTCGCCGGGCGCGACGCAGCAGCTCGACGTCTTCCCCGATGGCCTCGCCCCGCTCAACCCCGAGCGCGAGCGCTGGACGGGGCGCGCGCTCCCGCACGACGCGTTCGAGGACGTGCACCTGCGCCCGGACCCCGAGCCCGAGGAGTACGCGCGCGCCGTCGGGGAGGCGACGCGTCGCATCCGGGGCGGCCGGCTCCGCAAGGTCGTCCTGGCGCGCTCGATCGTCGTCGCGGCCGATCGGGCACTCGACGTGAAGCAGCTCCTGTGGCGACTGCGGGCCGTCGACCCGGACTGCTGGACGTTCGCCACGCCGGAGCTGGCGCTGGATGCGGGTGACCTCGTGCCGACGGGCGTGCTCGTCGGCGCGACCCCGGAGCTGCTCGTCGCCAAGCGGGGGACGGAGGTGAGATCCACGCCGCTCGCCGGCTCGGCTCCTCGGTTCGGCGACCCCGCCGAGGATCGGGCCTCGGCGCAGCGCCTGCTCGCCTCGTCGAAGGACCGTGAGGAGCACGCCCTCGTCGTCGAGGACGTCGCTGGGGCCCTCACGCCCCTCTGCGAGGGCCTCCGGTACCCGCACGAGCCCGAGCTGCTGGGCACCGCGAACGTCTGGCACCTGGCCACGCCGTTCCGTGGCACGCTCCGGCCCGAGATCCGCTCGGCCCTGGACGTCGTTGCGGCGCTGCACCCGACACCGGCCGTGTGCGGCACGCCCCGCGAGGCCGCGCGCGCCGCGCTCGCGGAGCTGGAGCCGCTCGACCGTGGCTACTACGCCGGCCCGGTCGGCTGGGTGGACGCGGTGGGCGACGGTGAGTGGGCGATCGCGCTGCGCTGCGCCGAGGTCACCGGCACCACCGCCCGGGTGTTCGCCGGGGCGGGGATCGTCGCGGACTCGGATCCGGATCGGGAGCTGGACGAGACCGAGCGGAAGTTCCGGGCGCTCCTGGACTCCTTGCGCTGGGGCTGAGCGCTGGGGCCGAGCGGCCGCGCCGGCCGTCAGTGGAGCGCCGCGCGGACGGCCTCGCGGACCTGCTCGTGCCGCCGGCGGTCGAGCTCGGCATCGACGGGGACCTCCACGACGTGCACGCCGCCGGCCTCCCGGGCCCGGTCGAGCGCCGGCACCAGTTCGTCGGCACGCTCGACCCGCGTGTGGCCAGCCCCGGCGGCCGCGCACACCGCCCCGAGGTCCAATCCGTGCGGCGTGGTGAACAGCGCCTCGAGCTCGGCCGACGGCAGGTCCCGCTGGGACAGGTACGAGAAGATCGTGCCGCCGCCGTTGTTCGGGACGACGAGGACGGCGTCCAGGTCTCGACGAGCGCTCCACAGGAGCGAGCCAACGTCGTGGATCAGCGTGAGGTCGCCGAGCAGGCCCACCGTCGGCGCCCGCGCGGCGGCGACGCCGAGGACCGTCGAGACGAACCCGTCGATCCCGCTCGCGCCGCGGTTGGCGAGCACGCGGATCCCCGGACGTGGCGCCATGAACAGATCGAGGTCCCGGACGGGCATGCTCGAGCCGACCACGAGCGTCGAGCCCTCTGGCATCGCGGCGGCCACGTCGCGGGCGATCCGACCCTCGAACGGCTCGTTCCACGCGTCGAGGAGCCCGTCGACCGCCTCGCGAGCCCGGGCGTCCGCGTCGAGCCAGGTCCGGAGCCACGGGGTGTCGGTCCGAGGCTCGAACCGGGAGGCCGTGGAGACGGCGGCCGAGTCCACGCCGGCCACGATCCGCCTCTCCGCACGCCGGTACGGGTCGGCGACGAGGTCGTCCGGGTCCACGATCACCAGTCGCGGGGCGGTCGCCGTGAGCGCCAGCCCGGCGCGGGAGGTCGGCGCCGCGCCGAGCTGGAGGACCACGTCCGGCACGTGGGACGACGCGAACCGCTCGTCCGCCAGGAGCGCCGTCGGCGCCGACAGGACCCCCGGTACGCGGAGCCCGGACGTGGGCTCGGCGGCGAGCGGCCATCCGGCCTGTCGCGCGAGCGTCAGCGCCTGCCGGGGCGGCGTTCGGAGCGAGCCCGCCAGGACGAGAGCGCGCTCGTGGCGCTCGACGAGCTCGGCCATCCACGTGGCCTCCGGCGGCGTGATGTGCGTCGGCCCCGTCGTCATGTCCGCGCGGGCGATCCCCGCGTCGCCGATCGAGACGGGCTCGCCGGTCGGCACGAGCGGCTCGCGGAAGGGCAGGTTGACGTGGACGGGCTGGGGCGGATGCTGGACCGCACGCCACCAGACGTTCGTGGCCAGGCCGTGCCAGTACGCCACGTCCGGACGGTCGCCGGGCACCTCCGCCTGGATCGAGCACCGGACCCACGCGCCGAAGATGCCCTCCTGGTCGATCGTCTGGTTCGCGCCCACCCCGTGGAGCTCGGGCGGCCGGTCCGCGGTCAGCGCCAGGAGCGGCACGCGTGTCATCGAGGCCTCGACGACCGCGGGCAGGTACTCGGCAACGGCGGTGCCGCTCGTGCACGCGGTCGCCACGGGTCGTCCGGTCGCCTTCGCGAGCCCGAGCGCGAAGAACGCCGCGGCGCGCTCGTCGAGGTGCACATGGACGCGCACCCGGTCCGCGCGACGCAGCGCGAGCGCGAGCGGCGTCGAGCGTGACCCCGGCGAGACGCAGGCATCGGTGAGCCCGTGCGCGACGAGCCCCTCGACGAACGCCCGCATGCCGGCGAGGGCCAGGTCCGCCTCCGTCACGACCACCCTCCGTTCATGTCGCCGTCGCCCCAGCGACCCACAGCCCGAGCGCAAGTGTCGCGCCGAACGTGAGCGTCAGCCACGAGGTCGCGACCAGGACCGGGATCAGGGCCGGCCCCTCGGCCGTGCCGACCGTCTCCATCGGCCGGATCGCGACCGGCCACGACGCGAGCGCGAGCAGCGACCACATCGGCATGCCCAGGCTCTCGTCGGCGATCCCGACGATCACCCCGATCGCGACCACGACGTATGCCCCCACGACGAGCGCACGGTAGAGCCGCCTGGCCCTACGGCTGCCGAGCCGGACGGCGAGCGTCCGCTTGCCCGCGGCGGCGTCGGTGGGGATGTCCCGGATGTTGTTCGCCTCGAGGATCGCCACGATGAGCAGGCCCATCGGGACGCTGGCCCACCAGGCGGCGGCGCTGACCGTCTCGGCGTTCACGTATGCCGTCCCCGCGGTGGCCATGACGCCGAAGAAGGCGAACACCGCCAGCTCCGCGAGGCCGAGACTCGCGTACGGCCTCGGCCCGCCGCTGTAGAGCCACAGCGCCAGCATCGCGGCCGCCCCGATCGGGATCAGCCACAGGGAGGTCGCCAACGCCAGCGCGAGCCCTGCCAGCCCGGCCAGCGCGATGCAGCCGAGGGCGGCCATCAGCACCGCCCGCGGCGACGCCATCCCTGAAGCCGTTAGCCGCGGCGGTCCGAGCCGGTGCTCGGTGTCCACACCGCGGATCCCGTCGTGGTAGTCGTTCGCGAAGTTGGCGCCGATCTGCAGCGACAGCGCCACGACGATCGCCGCGACCGAGCGCCACACGACGGCGTGCCCCGCGGCCGCGATCCCCACGATGACCGGCGAGACGCTCGCGCCGAGCGTCCTCGGGCGGGCGCCGTGCCACCAGACCTGCAGCCGGCTCACGGGCGCCACGTCGTCGGGCGTCACGGTCGCTTCGGGAACCTCGAGAAGTCGGGGTCGCGCTTCTGCACGTAGGCGTCCCGGCCCTCCTGGGCCTCCTCGGTCATGTAGTACAGGAGCGTCGCGTCCCCGGCCAGGTGCTGCACGCCGGCCAGGCCGTCCACGCCCGCGTTGTATCCAGCCTTCAGGAGCCGGAGCGCGAGCGGGCTCATCCGCAGCAGCTCGCGACACCACGCGACGGTCTCGGCCTCGAGCCGCTCCAGCGGGACGACCACGTTCACGAGGCCCCACGCCAGCGCCGTCTGCGCGTCGTACTGGCGGCACAGGTACCAGATCTCCTTCGCCCGCTTCTCGCCCACCTGGCGCGCGAGCAGGTTGATCCCGTAACCGCCGTCGAACGAGCCGACGCGCGGGCCCGTCTGCCCGAACTTCGCGTTGTCGGCGGCGATCGTCAGGTCGCAACACACGTGCAGCACGTGGCCGCCGCCGATCGCGTACCCAGCCACCATCGCGATCACGGGCTTCGGCAGTCGGCGGATCTGGATCTGCAGGTCGAGGACGTTGAGGCGCGCGATCCCTGTCTCGTCCTCCACGTAGCCGTCGTCGCCTCGGATCCGCTGATCACCGCCGGAGCAGAACGCGAGCGGCCCCTCCCCCGTGAGGATCACCACGCCGACGCCGGCGTCGTCGCGCGCCCGCTCGAACGCGCTCGACATCTCGCGGACCGTGAGCGGCCGGAACGCGTTGCGCACCTCGGGCCGATCGATCGTGATCTTCGCGATCCCCTCGGCCGTCTCGTACCGGATGTCGACGTACTCGCCGGCACGCCTCCAATCCAGGACCGGTTCCATGAGCGCGCACTCCTAGAGCGTGGACTCGAACGGTGTCGGCTAGCCTATCGCAGGTGACGCGACTGGACGGGGCGGCGCTGGACGAGGGGGATGTGGTCGCCGTCGCGCTGGCGCCCGCGCCCGAGTGGCTCGACCTGGTGCGCGAGATCTGGGATCCCGGCGCGGCCCTCCTCCCGGTGGACCATCGCCTCCCGGAGGGCGAGAAGCGAGCCCTCGTGCAGCGCGCGCGCCCGACGGTGGTCCTGTCGTCCGACGGCTGGGAGCGGCGCGCCGACGGCATCCCGGCCGAGGCCGACGTCGCGCTCGTCGTCTCGACGTCGGGCACCGGCGGGGAGCCGAAGCTCGTCCAGTTCGACCGCGCAGCGATCGATGCTGCGGTTGCGGCCTCGGCGATGGCGCTCGAGGCGACCCCGCACGACCGGTGGCTGTGCTGCCTGCCCCTCGCGCACGTCGGCGGGCTGCTCGTCCTGCTCCGCGGCGTGCTCCTGGGGGCGCCGGTCACCGTCCATCCCCGGTTCGATCCGGCGGCGGTGGCACTCGAGCGCGACGTGGCGTTCACCTCCGTGGTGCCGACGATGCTCGTCCGCCTGCTCGACGCTGGCGTGGACCTCAGGGGGTTCCGCGCGATCCTCGTCGGGGGCGCTCACCTGCCGTTCGACGTGCGCGAGCGCGCTCTGGCAGCCGGCGCCCGGCTCGTCGAGACCTACGGCCTGACCGAGTCCTGCGGCGGCGTCGTCTACGAGGGCCGGCCGCTCTCGGGCGTTCGGATGCGGATCGACGCCGAGGGCGGGATCGAGCTTTCGGGCCCGATGATGATGCTCGGCTACCGCTTCGACGCCGAGGGCACGGCCCGTGCGTTGACCCCCGACGGATGGCTCCGGCCCGGAGACGCCGGCGAGATCGACCTCGACGGCCGCCTCCAGGTGATCGGGCGCGTCGACGACCTCATCAACTCGGGCGGCGAGAAGGTCTGGCCGCAGGAGGTGGAGGCCGTCCTGCGCACGCACCCCAAGGTCGCCGAGGTCCTCGTGCGCGGACGCCCGGATCCCGAGTGGGGACAGCGTGTCGTCGCCTGGGTCGTGCCCACCGACGCGGCGGACCCGCCGACCCTCGAGGAGCTCCGGGCGCACGCGGCGCGACGGCTCCCCCGTCACAAGGCCCCGCGAGAGATCGTCCCGATCGAGGCGCTGCCCCAGACGGGACCCGGCAAGCCCCGGGCCGTCGAGCTCCTGGAACGGGAATAGGGGGCGGTTATCCTGCATGGAGGGCCCGAGGCCCTCCGCCCGCGTGTGGAAAGGCGAACGATGGTCGAGGAACGCAAGGTGGTGGTCCTGGGCTCCGGCCCTGCCGGGTACACGGCCGCGCTGTACGCGGCCCGAGCGAACCTGGCGCCGCTGGTCCTGAAGGGACTCGAGGCGGGTGGGCAGCTCATGCTCACCACCGAGGTCGAGAACTACCCGGGCTTCGCCGACGGGATCATGGGTCCGGAGCTCATGGACGCCATGGAGAAGCAGGCGGCCCGGTTCGAAGCAGAGATCGTTGCCCAGAGCGCGACCCGCGTCGACCTGTCCGACCGCCCGTTCGGGGTCTGGTCGGGCGACGAGGAGTGGCGGGCGCATACCCTCATCGTCTCGACCGGCGCGAGCGCGCGGTGGCTGGGGGTCCCGGGCGAAGAGAAGCTCCGCGGCCGAGGGGTCTCGGCGTGCGCGACGTGCGACGGCTTCTTCTTCCGCGACCGCGAGCTCGTGGTCGTCGGCGGCGGCGACACTGCGATGGAGGAGGCCACGTTCCTCACGCGGTTCGCCAGCAAGGTCACGATCGTGCACCGCCGCGACGAGTTCCGTGCCTCCAAGATCATGCAGGAGCGGGCGCTCGCGAACGACAGGATCTCGGTGATCTGGGACACGGTCGTGGACGAGGTCCTCGGCGAGGACGCGGTGACCGGCGTCACGCTTCGCAACGTGAAGACGGGCGAGACCTCGCAGATGTCGGTCGACGGCGTGTTCATGGCGATCGGCCACACGCCGAACACCGGGCTGCTCGAGGGGCAGCTTGAACTCGACGCGAACGGGTACATCGTGGTCGCGGAGCCTCGCACGTCGACGACCGTTCCGGGCGTGTTCGCCGCCGGCGATGTCACCGACCGGATCTACCGTCAGGCGGTCACGGCGGCCGGCCAGGGCTGCAAGGCGGCGATCGACGCCGAGCGCTTCCTCGAGGAGCACGGCGAGGGATGACGAAGAGCCGGGGGCGTCCCGGCGTCGGAGGCCGGCGGCCCGTCCGGGTACGCGGCGGAACGGAGGAGACACTCGATGGCGATGATCGGTGACGTGACGGACCAGGACTTCCAGGATCAGGTGCTGGGCTCCGAGACCCCGGTGCTCGTGGACTTCTGGGCGGAGTGGTGCGTCCCCTGCCACATGGTGTCCCCCGTCGTGGAGGAGATCGGCCGCGAGAAGGCTGACAAGCTCCAGGTCGCGAAACTGAACATCGACGAGAACCCCGACGTCACGCGGCGGTACGGCGTCATGAGCATCCCGACGCTCGTACTGTTCATCAAGGGCGAGGAGCGAGCTCGCATGGTCGGCGCCCGCGGCAAGGACGCCCTCCTGCGCGAGATCGACCCGCACCTGGCCTAGCCGGCTCTCGGGTTGCCGCCGGGGGCGAGCCGCTGCCAACCTCGGGGCGTGCGCATCATCCGGAACGGCGACCGCGGCGAGGCGGTCCGCGACATCCAGCATCGCCTGACCGAACTCGGGCATCGTGTCGACCCCGCGGAGCTCGAGGGCGAGTTCGGGCGCTCCACCGAAGAGGCCGTTCGGGCCTTCCAGCGGGCGCGTCGGCTGCCCGCAGACGGCATCGTCGGTGCGGACACGTGGAACCAGCTGGTCGAGGCAGGCTACCGCCTGGGCGACCGCACCCTGTACCTCCGCTCGCCCGCCTTCCGCGGTGACGACGTCCGCGCGCTCCAGCGGATGCTGAACGCGCTCGGGTTCGACGCCGGCAAGGAGGACGGGATCCTCGGGCGTCGCACCGCCGACGCCGTGATGGAGTTCCAGCGCAACCTGGGCGACCAGGTGGACGGCATCGTGGGACTCGACACGGTCCGGGCGCTCGAGCGGATGCGACCGACGCTCGGCGGACCGGGGTTCGCCGTCGTGCGCGAGGAGGAGGCGGTGAGGTCGATGGGCTCCTCGCTCGAGGGCGCCACGCTCGCCGTCGACGCCACCAGCCCCGAGCTCGAGCAGGTGAGCTTCGACCAGGCGCGAGGGGCCGACCTCGCCCTGTCGCTCGCGCTCGACCTCGGGCAGATCCTGGCCTTCCGAGGGGCGACCCCGGTGCTGCTGCGTCGGGCGAACGAATCACCCACCGCGTCCGACCGCGCCGACACCGCGAACGCCGTCGAGGCGGCCGCCTGCGTCTCCCTGCACCTGACCGACGAGCACGCCGGCGCAGCGTGCGCGTACTGGGGCACGGCCACCACCCACTCGCCGGCGGGCAGGCGCCTAGCCGAGTTGATCCAGGCGGAGCTGACGCGGGTCGGCCTGCCCGACGGCGGGATCCGGGCGCTCGGCGTGAGCCTGCTGCGCGAGACCCGGATGCCCGCGGTGCGCGTCGAGGTCGGGGGCGCCGCGTCGCTCGGCTCGGACCGCGGCCTCGAGCACGAGGCCGTCCGGCGAGGGGTTGCGGAGGCCGTCGCCGACGGGATCGCGCGGTTCCTGTCGGGCTCGGCCGCCTGAGGGCTGGCCTCGCGCGGGTCGGACACGACCTCACGCACGGCGTCGCGACAGTAGGGCCAACACCGTCCCGAGCAGCGCGCCGAGGGCGACCGCCTTCGCGGCTCGGCGCACCTCGGCGGGGGACGGTCGGTCCATGCCACGATGCTAGCCCAGGCGTTCGAGGAGGAGACGACGATGCGCTTCGCCCTGATGCTCGAGGGTCAGGAAGGGGTCACGTGGCCGCAGTGGGTCGCGGTGGCGCAGACGGCCGAGCGGCTCGGGTTCGAGGCGCTGTTCACCTCGGACCACTACTACTCGGTGATGGGCGCCGAGGGCCGTGGGTCGAACGACGCGTGGACGATCCTCGCGGGTGTGGCCGCTCGCACGGAGCGGATCCGGCTCGGGACGATGGTCTCCCCCGTCACGTTCCGCCATCCCACCGTGCTCGCGAAGGTCGCGACCACCGTGGACCACATCTCGGGAGGGCGGGTCGAGATCGGGATCGGCGCCGGATGGTGGCGCGAGGAGCACCGGACGCACGGGTTCCCGTTCCCGGCCACCGACGAGCGCTTCGAGATCCTGGAGGAGCAGGTCGAGATCGTGCACGGGCTCCTCACGCAGGAGCGGTTCTCGTTCGAGAGCCCCCACTACGCGATCGAGGGCTGCGAGTTCCTTCACAAGCCCGTCCAGCGGCCGCACCCGCCGATCATCCTCGGCGGGACGAAGGCAGGGCCGCGGATGCAGCGACTCGTCGCCCGGTTCGCCGACGAGTTCAACACCGTGGGCGGCACCCCCGAGGAGGTTCGGGAGCGCTTCGGCAGGATCCGCGACGCGCTCGATCGCGCCGATCGAGACCCGGGGAGCGTCACGACCTCGATGATGACCTGGTTCTTCGTCGGCGCGGACGAGGCCGGATGGCGCGAGCGCGTCGAGCGTGCCCGGCGGAGCGACCCGACGGCGGGCTCGCCGGAGGACTTCCTCGAGGACGTCTGGCGCGACTGCATCGTCGGCGCGCCGGATCGGGCGATCGAGCGCCTGCGCGAGTACGCGGACGCCGGGGTCCAGCGGATGGTGCTCAACCATCAGCTGGTCGACGACCTCGAGATGCTCGAGACCTTCGCGTCCCACGTGATGCCGGCGCTCGCCGAGGCCTAGGAGCGCATCCGGATCGGATCGCGCTCCAGTGTTCCGACCTGGGACGTTGCTACCATCGGGCCTTCCATGGCCGAGTTCAACGTCGACCCCTACGTCGAGCTGTACGCCCGACGCACCAGCGGCATGTCCGCCTCGGAGGTGCGGGCGCTGTTCGCGGTGGCGTCTCGGCCCGAGGTCGTCTCCTTCGCGGGCGGGATGCCGTTCGTCCAGGCGATCCCCGTCGAGCACGTCCTCGAGATCCTCGAGGCCGTCCTGATGGAGGAGGCCCACGTCGCTCTCCAGTACGGCGGCGGGCAGGGCTCGCCCGCGCTCCGCGCGCGCCTGGCCATGCTGATGGCCGAGGAGGGCACGCTCGCCGACCCCGAGGACATGGTCGTGACGACCGGTGCGCAGCAGGCCCTCGACCTCGTCGGCAAGGTGCTGATCGACCCCGGGGACCTCGTCGCGGTCGAGGCCCCCGCGTACGTCGGCGCCCTCTCGGCGTTCAGCGCGTACGAGCCCCGGTACCTGCAGATCGAGCTGGACGACGAGGGGATGGTGGTCGAAGGGCTCGAGGAGGCGCTCGTCCGTGGCGAGCGCCCGAAGTTCGTCTACACGGTGCCGAACTTCCACAACCCCGCGGGTGTCACGATGTCGGCACGCCGCCGAGGGCATCTCGTCGCGCTGTGTCGAGAGGCCCGTATCCCGATCGTGGAGGACAACCCCTACGGGCTCCTGCGGTTCGAGGGCGACATGGAGCCCACCCTCCGATCGCTGGACCCGGAGAACGTGATCTACCTCGGCACGGTCTCGAAGGTCTTCTCGCCCGGCGTTCGTGTGGGGTGGGCGCTCGCGGAGTCCGGTGTGCTGCAACGGTTGGTCCTGGCGAAGGAGGCGGCCGACCTGTGCGCCAGCAACCTCAACATGCTGCTGACCGAGCGCTACCTGGCCGGTGAGACGTGGCGGGCGAACCTCGAGCGCCTCGTCGGGACGTACCGGCGACGGCGTGACGTGATGCTCGCGGCGCTCGGGGAGCGCTTCCCGACCGACGCCGAGTGGACCCGTCCCGCCGGTGGCTTCTACGTGTGGGTTACGCTCCCCGCGTACCTCGACACGCGCGTGCTCCTGGCCGCGGCCGTCGAGCGTCGCGTCGCGTACGTCCCGGGGACCGCGTTCTACCCGGACGGAAGGGGGACCGATACGATGCGCCTCGCGTTCTGCTATCCGACGGAGGACCGGATCGAAGAGGGGGTGAGGCGGCTCGGCGAGCTCCTCGCGGACGAGGAGGAGCTCTACCGGTCGCTGTCCCGGTGAGCGCGGAGCGCGTAGCGGTCCTCGCGGGCGGACGCTCGCCGGAGCGTGAGGTCTCGCTCCGCTCGGGGCACCGCGTGACGACGGCCCTGCGCTCGCGCGGCTACGACGCGACCGTCGTGGACCCCGCCGAGCGCCCATTCGTCGAAACCCTCTCTGCCGCAACAGTTTCCGCGTGCTACGTAGCGCTGCACGGGAAGGAGGGAGAGGACGGCACCGTGCAGCGGCTGCTCGAGCTGCTCGAGCTGCCGTACACGGGCACCGGCCCGTTCGCGTGTGAGACGACCTTCGACAAGGTCCTCGCGAAGGACGTCCTGGCCGCGGCCGGCGTCCCGACCCCGCCGTGGGCGGTCGTCGAGGCCGCGGCCCTCCGGGACCTGGGCGCGGGGGCGATCCTGCACCGGCTCGCCGAGCGTGTGTCGCTGCCGGCCGTGGTGAAGCCATCGCGTGCCGGATCGGCGATGGGCATGTCGTTCGTCGAGCGCGAGGCCGATCTCCCGCACGCGGTCATGAACGCCCTGTCCTTCTCCGAGGCCGCGATCGTCGAGCGTCGGATCGACGGGGTCGAGGTCGCGGCCTCGATGCTGGGCTCCCCCGAGGACGCGCTGCCGCTCGTTGAGGTGACGCCGAAGTCCGGCGTGTACGACTACGCGGCCCGATACACGGCGGGCGCCACCGAGTACCACGCGCCCGCACGGCTCGACGCCAACACGACGAGTGCCGTGCAGAACATTGCGGCGCAGACGTTCCGAGCGCTCGATCAACGAGACGTCAGCCGAGCGGACATCCTGGTCGCACCCGACGGCACGCCCTGGGTCGTCGACGTGAACGTCTCCCCCGGGATGACCGATACCAGCCTCCTACCGATGGCGGCTCAGGCCGCCGGCATCGCCTTCGCAGATCTGTGCGAGCGGGTGCTCCGCCTGGCGCTGGTGCGCGGGCACAGCTAGTCCATCACAGACTAGCTTTGACCGACCGGGTCACTCAGTCGGGGCGAGCCCGGGGCCGGAGCCGACGATCTCGGAGACGATGCGCTCGAGGTCGTCGGCCGAGCCGAACTCGATGATGACGCGCCCGCGCTTCTTCCCCATCTGGATCTGTACCCGCGTCGCGAGCTGCTCGGACAGGATCTCCTCGACCTCGGCGAGCGACGAGCCGTCGGGAGCGGGCGGCTTCGCCGGCTTCTCGGCCGCCGGGGAGACGGGGTGCTCAAGGTAGTTGCGGACCAGTTCCTCGACCTCGCGGACCGAGAGGTCCTCGGCCACGGAACGCAGCGCCAGCGTGGTCTGCGCCTCGGGGTCGGCGAGCGACAGGAGGGCCCGTCCGTGACCGGCCTGGATCTTCCCCTCGGCGAGGAGCTGTTGGACCCCGGTGGGCAGCGCGAGGAGCCGGATCGTGTTGGCAACGTGCGAGCGGGAAACGCCGAGCCGCTCGGCCAGGGTCTCCTGCTTCAGCCCGAGCTCTTCGAGCAGCTCGCGGAAGGCCTCGGCGAGCTCGACGGGGTTGAGGTTCTCGCGGTGGATGTTCTCGATGAGCGCCTCGCGCAGGGACTCGGAGTCGTCGCTCTCCCGGAGGATGACGGGCACGGTGGCGAGCCCGGCGAGCTTGGCGGCCCGCAGCCGCCGCTCCCCCGCGATCAGCTCGTAGCCGTCCGCGGACCTGCGGACGACCACCGGCTGCAGGATCCCGACCTCCTGGATCGACAGCGCAAGCGCCTGCAGCGTCTCGTCGTCGAACATCGCCCTCGGCTGCCGGCGATTCGGCTGGATCGCCCCAACCGGCAGCTCCATCGGGCCCGCCCCACCCTCCTCTGGAGCGCCGGGGATCAGCGCGGACAGCCCCCGCCCCAGTCCGCCTCGCTTCGTCATCGACCGCCTCCTCTGCGGAACAAGCTCCACCGACGCCTGCCCGAACCCTCCACCTCGTCCTGGTGTTCTCCTGCCTCAGGCGTTCCGTGATCGCCGGCCGCATCGCGGTCCTCGATCCGGATCACGGCGTCCGGGTGCACGATGGGCTCCGGTTCAGGTTCCGGCTCCAGATCGATCTCGCGCACTCGAGGGGGCTCGGCTGGGCCTCCGACGGCCTCACGCTCGGGTCGGGCCTCAGCCTCGAGCGCGGCGATGAACGCCTCGGACCCGTCGGCGTCCGGCGGTCGCGGTGCGACGACAGGCTCACCCGAAGGTTCCGCCTCATGCTCGGTGGCCTCCTGGACCGATGGCGGTCCCGGCGCGGCGACCGCGGGCGCATCTCGGGTCGCCTCCTCGACCTCGGCGGATGGAGGTTCGGGCTCCACGGTAGGCGTCTCGGGCGGCTCCTCCGTCTGTGACGCGGCCGCTTCCTCGACCGGCGGCACGGCTTCGTACGGCTCCTCGGGTTCGAGCGCAGCCTCGGCCTCACGCACCGCCTCGGCCTCAGGCACCGCCTCCGCCTCAGGCACCGCCTCGGCGTCGATGGCTTCCGAGGGCACGACCTCGTCCACCGCCCGCCGGAGCGGCCTGGGGGCGTGCATCGGCTCGGGTTCGGGTGGCGGGACCGACACCCGGGGGATGTCCTCGAACGAGGGGAGCGGCTGGTCCAACGGCATCTTGGAGGCGACCTCCTTGGCCAGGTCGCGATAGCACTCGGCGCCGCGCGAGCGAGGATCGTAGACGGTGATCGGCTGACCGAATCCCGGCGCCTCGGACAGCCGGACCGTGCGCGGGATCACGGTGCGGTACACGCGCTTGCCGAAGTACCGGCGGACCTCCTGCACCACCTGCTCCGAGAGCTTCGTGCGCGGGTCGTACATCGTCATCACGATGCCGGTGAGGCGAAGGTCCGGGTTCACGTTCTGCTGAACCAGACTCACGTTCCTGAGCAGCTGACCGAGCCCCTCGAGGGCGTAGTACTCGCACTGGATCGGGACGATGAGCTCCTGCGCGGCCGCCAGGGCGTTGACGGTCAGGAGCCCGAGGGAGGGGGGGCAGTCGAGGAAGACGAAGTCGTACTCGTTCCCCTTGAGCGGCTCGAGCGCCTTGCGCAGCCGCAACTCCCGGGAGAACTGGCTCACCAGCTCGATCTCGGCACCCGCGAGGTCGATCGTCGAGGGGATCGCGAACAGGCCGTCCACGGGCGTCGGGACGATCGCGCCGTCGATCGGCGCATCGGTGGCAAGGACGTCGTAGACCGTCACCTCGCGTGCCTCGTGACGGATGCCGAGCCCTGTCGACGCGTTCCCCTGCGGATCGAGGTCGACGACCAGGATGCGATAGCCGAGCTCGGCCAGGGCCGCGCCCAGGCTCACGGCCGTCGTGGACTTGCCCACCCCGCCCTTCTGGTTCGCGACCGCGATGATCCGCGACGCCTTCGCCTTCCGAGGGCGGGCGGTTGACTTGGGATCGGGCCTCACGGGGGGTTCATCCGACTTCCTGCTCGATGCGGTTCGGGCCTGTGCAGGACGCGCGGCAGCCACGCGGGGTGCCTTCGAGGAGGCGGGGGTCGCCGGCGAGGCGCTGCGCCTGGTCACTACCGCGCCATGATAACGAGCGGCCCGCCCCTTTCAAGCACGGGCGCGGGTGGGATCTCCGGCGTTCGTCCGGCGATCCGGGCGGGGATCCGGGCGCCCTCGCCCGCGAAGTACACCAGCCGCCCACCGGGCCGCAACAACGGCTCGGCGAGCTCCCAGGCGCGGGGAAGGGCCGCAAGCGCCCGCGCGAAGCACAGATCGACGGGCTGGGACAGGTCCTCGATCCGCGATCGGAGCACCCGGGCGTTCGCGAGCCCAAGTCGCTCGACGGCCAGTTCCAGGAACGCGGCCCGGCGGGCTCGGATCTCGACGAGACGAACCGTCAGCGTCGGGCGCGCGACCGCCACGACGATGCCGGGGAGCCCGGCCCCGGAGCCCAGGTCGTACGCGTCGCGATCGGACTCCTCGACCACGGCGGTCGCCCTCAGCGAGTCGAGGATATGTCTGGTCCGAAGGCGGCGTGCATCCGCGTCGGCGACCATGCGCGCGGGAACGGCGCGCTCGAGGATCAGGCTCTCGAAGAGCTGGAGCGACCTTGCCTGCAGCAGGGACAGGCGCACCCCCATGGATGCCGCGGCGTCACCCAGCTCGGCCGGCTCGTCGCGATGTTTCACGTGAAACAGGACCTTCAGGCTGGGACGGCGTCAGGCTACCGGACCCGGCTGATGACGACCCTGCGCTCGGGGTCCTCGCCGCGGCTGGCGCTCTCGACTCCCTCCACCGTCGCGACGGCGTCGTGGACGACCTTGCGCTCGTAGGGGGTCATCGGCTCGAGCTCTTCGGAGCGCCCCGTTCGCGCGACCCGGTTGGCGATGTCGTGGGCTTTGGCGACCAGCCGATCCCGCTGCCGCTTCTTATAGTCCTCCACGTCGACCACGACCCGACAGCGGAGGCCCGTCTTCCGCATCACGACGTGCCGGGTAAGCTCTTGGAACGCCTCGAGCGTCTGGCCGTGTCGGCCGATGAGGAGCGCCATGTCCTCATCCTCGGGACCGCTCCCGAGGATGTCGACGTACATGGTCCCGTCCTCGAGGTTCGGCTCGACGCTCGCGTCGATCCCCATCCTGCCGAGCAGATCCTCGAGGAAGTCCGCCGCCGCGTCCGCCTGGTCGTCGAGTTCGTCCTCGCTCAACTGGTCGGGCTTGCGCCTGAGCCGAACGAGCACGACCGCCTCCTGGCCCCCCATCCCGAGGAAGCTGGAACGGGGCTCCTGCAGGATCTGGACGTCGACCTCCTGCTCGCTCACGCCGAGGCGGGCGAGAGCGACCTCGACGGCCTGGTCAACGCTCGGGCCGCTCGCCTGGATCTGATCCACCGGTGTCCTTCGTGTCGGGTTTCGGTCGTGGCTTGCCCTTGCCGGCCTGCCCCTTCCCTCCGCCGGGGGCCGGCTTGCCCGGCCGGGCCTTGCGCTGCTGGGCGCTTGGGCGGGGGCGGCCGGGCTGGTCGCGGCGCTTCCGCTCCTGCTCGGCCCGCTCGCTGAGGGACGTCATGAAGCCCCTCTTCTTCGTCTTCTGGTTCTCACGAGCGCGCTCGGCGAGCTGTTCTGCGGTTGGGCGACTCTTGAGCATGAAGTACTGCTGGCCGATCTGCCAGACGTTCGAGGTGGTCCAGTACAGTACGAGGCCCGCCGGGAAGAAGATGCCGAAGACGCCGAACATGATCGGCATGAGCTTCATCAGCGACTGCTGCCGAGGGTCGACCGCCCCGGCCGGCTGCGCCTTCTGCGTCTGCTGCTGCTGGTAGAACGTCGTGCCGAACATGAGCACCGCAAACGCGTAGTAGGGGATCCGATCGACCCAGGTCTCCCCGCAGTCCACCGGATAGGACACCTGCTTCCCCTCGACCGTCACGTTGTCGCCGAGCTCGGCATCGGGGTTCCCCGCCTGCGTGGCCGAGCAGAGCAGGTTCATCGTGAGGAACGACGTACCGTCCGGCGGTCCTGCCTCGGTCGGGATCTGGTCGGCCGACTCGATCGGCTGCGGGATCTGCTCCTGGATCACTTGGTAGAGCTCGGTGCCTTCCGGGATGTGGGGAGGGTGCTGCGGGAGTCGGAGCACCGAGTACATCGCGATGAGGATCGGGAACTGCAGCAGGGTCGGCCAACAGCCGGAGAGGGGATTGACCCCGTACTCCTTGTACAGCTTCATGATCTCTTCCTGCTGCTTCTGTTTGTTCTGCTTGTACCGCTGCTGCACCTGCTTGACCTTCGGCTGGACGAGCTGCATGTGCTGCATGGAGCGGATCTGCTTGATCCCCAACGGGAGCAGGACGAGCCGGATCACGATGGTCAGGACGATGATCGTGATGCCGTAGTTCGGGATCACCTCGTAGATCTGGGCGAGGACCCATCCCAGTCCGTCGAGGAGCCACTGCCAGACCACCAGCCCCGTCACGAAGCTGCCCCTCGTGTGACAGAGACATACTCAGGATCCCTGCTTCGACGAGGCGGAACGTGATCCACCCCGCCATCGGTGAACGGTCCGCAGCGGGCGATCCGCCAAAGGGCCATCGCGCTTCCCTTCAGCGCACCGTGGGTGCGGATCGCGTCCTCGGCGTAGTGGTAACACGTGGGGTAGAAGCGACACTGCCCACCGAGCCACCCCGAAAGCGTTACGCGGTAGATCTTGACGAGCCCGAGGAGGAGCAGCCGCGCCGGCGCGCCGGCCGCCCAGAACACTGAGCCCAGGCGCTTCACTCGACCACCACCCGTGCCGCCGCGAGCAGCTCGTTCATCTCCTCCACCAGATCCT
>DASTPT010000031.1:0-18852 GCA_035762085.1 Actinomycetota bacterium
TCCGTGAGACAGCGCTGGCGCTCAAGAACGCCGTCACGTTCGAGGCCACGCCGAGCGGTGCGCGGCGCTTGGCCGGCAACCACGTCATCGTGAGCTCGGGCCCGACCTTCGCCCTGTTCGCCCATCTCGCGCCGGGGAGCAGCATGGTCCGCGAGGGACAGGGCGTGCGCGCCGGCGACGTTCTCGGACGCGTCGGTCACACGGGCAACTCGACCCTTCCGCACCTGCACTTCCAGCTGATGGACTCGGCGGATCCGCTGCAGGCGGGCGGCGTCCCGTGCGCGTTCACCACATACGAGGCCGAGCGCGCCGGCCGCTGGGTGCGCGTCGAGCGCGGCATCCCCCGCTGGCGCGAGCGCATCCGCTCCGTCGGCTGACACCAGCCGTTCCCTCGCCCCGTTGCGCCACCGGTCGTGGACGGGGAGACTACGCCGATGGAATCGTCTGAGGAGATCCGGCGGGTCCTGGAACGGTTCTTCGACGCCATCACCGAGGGCGACGATCTCGCCCTCAGCAACCGGATCTCGCGCCAGCCGGGGTTCGAGCGGTTCGGCTCGGACCCCGAGGAATGGTGGCTGGACGGCGAGCAGGCGGCGCTCGTCTGGATCCAGCAGATGCGCGAGCTCGGCGGCGGGTACCCGTGGCGACGGGTCGGGGACGTCCACGCCCTCGTCGAGGGGACCGTCGGCTGGGGATCGTTCCAAGCGGAGTTCGACTCTCCCGAGGGGACCACGCCGATGCGACTGACGATCGTGCTCCACCTCGAGCACGGCGAGTGGAGGATCGTCCAGATCCACAGCTCGGTACCCTCGACGAACGAGTCGCACGGGTTCCTGCTGACGACCTCGGTCGACCAGATCGCCCAGTCGGTCAGCGCCGCCAGGCCCGATCTCTCCTCGACATCCGCGTCCGACGGCACGGTGACGATCGCCTTCACCGACATCGAGGACTCGACGCGTCTGAACGACCTCCTCGGCGACCAGCGCTGGCTCGAGGTCCTGCGCGCCCACAACGACGTGATCCGAGCCGTCACCACCGACCACGGCGGGTCGGTCGTCAAGAACCAGGGCGACGGCTACATGCTCGCGTTCCCGTCGGCCCGAGGTGGTGTGCGATGCGCGCGGGCGATCCGGGGCGCGATCGAAGAGCGGTTCTCCGCTCCTGGGTCCATGATCCGGGTGCGGATCGGCCTGCACGTCGGCGAGACCGTCCGTGAGGCCGACGACTTCTTCGGGCACGCCGTGAGCTATGCGGCCCGGGTCGCTTCCTCGGCGGCCGGGGGTGAGATCGTCGTGTCGTCGCTCGTCCGCGATCTCCTCGTGCAGACCGGGGAGTTCGAGTTCGGCGAGCCGCGCGTCGTCGAGCTCAAGGGGACGCAGGGCACGCACCGCGTCTACCCCGTCGGCTGACCGCGCTCGGTCAGACGGTGACGACCACCTTGCCCGCCGCGTGCCCTCGCTCGAGGTAACGGACCGCCTCCGCGGCCTCGATCAGGGGGTACGCCCGGTCGACCACCGGCGTCACGGTGCCCGCCTCGATCAGCTCGCTCAGCGCGAGGAGGTCGTCGCGCCCCTCCGTCGAGATCAGCCCGCGGAACCGCTGACGGGTGACCAGCGATATCAGGGGCGCCCGGAGCATCTGGCGACCGAAACCTCCGGTCCACTTGTTGCCGCCGTCGCCGCCGACGATCACGACCGTCCCGCGGGGCGTCAGCGCCCGGCGGAGGCGGGTCAGCGGCCGGCGGCCGCCCGTGTCCACGATCACGTCCCAGCGACGGCGTCCGTCTGTGAAGTCCTCGCGCGTGTAGTCGATCGCGTCGTCGGCGCCGATCGAGCGGACCAGGTCCAGCTTCGTCGTGCCGCACACGCCCGTGACCCGAGCGCCGAACGCCTTCGCGATCTGCACGGTGAGCGTCCCCACGCCCCCGGCCGCGCCGACGACCAGCACCTCCTGACCGGGCCGCACCTTCGCCAGGTCGCGGATGGCCTGGAGAGCGGTCAGCCCGGAGATCGGCACGGCCGCGGCCTGTTCGAAGGTGAGCCGGGCCGGCTTGGGGACCAGCGTGTGCGGTCGACCGATCGCGAGCTCCGCGAACGAGCCCTCGACGATGCCCATCACGTCGTCGCCGGGCCGGAGGTCGCGGACGTTCGTACCGACCGCCTCGACGGTTCCCGCAACGTCCCGCCCTCGCACGCCGGTGTTGAGCTTGCGGAAGCCGGGCATGAGTCGCACGAAGTAGGGCAGCCCGGCCATGAGGTGCCAGACGTCCGGGCCGCAGCCGGCGGCGCGCACCTGGATCCGCACCTCGTCGTCACCCGGCGCCGGGGTCTCGACGTCCCGGAACTCGAGGACGTCGGCCGAGCCGAACCGGTCCTGCGCGATCGCCTTCATCGCAATCCTCCCAGCGGGCGTCGTTGGTGTACCGCGTACACCCCTGGATGCACACCCTAGGTGCTGCGGAGGCTCGCGCAAGAGCTCGGTGTGGTCCCGCTGGCCGACACGTATCCGCACATCCGCCGGATCGTCGTCTCGGTCACCCGCGACGACGCCTCCGTCGTCGGCGGTCGAGGGTGCGACGATCAGTTCGAGTTCGAGTTCGCCCTCGATCTGATGCTGGACGGCCTGGAGTGGATCAGGGCCGGGACCCGATCCCACGGAAGGCCCCCGGGCGCGTCAGCCGGCGGTCTCCCATAGGCCGAGCGTGTTCCCTTCGGTGTCGGTGAAGTAGCCGAACGCGCCCATGCCCGGGACCTCCGTCCGAGGCTGGAGCACGATGCCGCCGGCGTCCTCGACGCGCTTCAGCGCGTCCTCGACCGACGCGACCCCGATCGTCAGCACCGGCGAGACCGGCGTCGTCGGCGTCCGCTGCATCATGCCGCCGTTGATCGCGCCGGGCTCCTTCGGCATCTGCTGCTCGTCGACCTCGACGGTGCGCACGATCGTGTAGTCGACCTCCGGGATGTCGTCGATGCCCCATCCGAAGGTCGAGCTGTAGAACTCCTTCGCCCGGTCGAGATCTCCGGCCGGGATCTCGAAGTGGATGACCTTGTCCATACCCCCACCTCCCTGCGGCGCGGAACCTGCCCATCGTGCCACGGGCCCGGCGAACGATATCGCGCGCTCGCTCCTCCTTGGATCAGCCCCACTCGCTGGGGTCACCTTGACCTAGTCCAGGACTTAGTCCATCCTGGCTCCGACATGGCGGTCAACGTGCACGAGGCGAAGACGCACTTTTCGAAGCTGCTCGAGCGGGTCGCGCTCGGGGAGGAGGTCGTGATCGCGCGGGCGGGACATCCCGTCGCGAAGCTCGTCCCGATCGCGCCGGACGTCCCCGAGCGCCATCCCGGCACCGCCCGTGGCGACGTCTGGGTCGCGGACGACTTCGACGCGCCGCTCCCGGACGAGGTGCTGGACGGGTTCGAGTGAGGCTCCTGCTCGACACGCACGCGTTCCTCTGGTGGGTCGCGGCCGACGAGCGCCTGTCTCCACGCGCCTCGGCGTTGATCGCCGACGGCTCGAACCAGGTCCTCGTCAGCGCGGCGAGCGCCTGGGAGATCGTCCTGAAGAGCGGCCTCGGCCGCGTCGAGGTTCCGACGCCGGTCGACCGATTCTTCACAGCCCAGCTCGAGATGAACGCATTCCTCCCGTTGCCGATCCACATGCGGCATGCGCTCGGGTTGGAGGCGCTCCCCGACGTCCACCGCGATCCGTTCGACCGGATCCTGGTCGCCCAGGCGGTTGCCGAGGATCTCACGCTCGTGAGCCGCGATCGCGAATTGCGTGACTATCCGGTCCGCCTGGAGTGGTGACGTCTCCACCACGCGAGGACGATCCGCCCAGGGAGGAGGTTCGATGATCCCGGTCAACGAGGTTCGTGTCGTGCTGGTGGTCGACGACCACGACGCGGCCGCGCACCTGTACCGCGACGTGTTCGGGCTCGAGGTGGTGATGGACCTCGAGGCCGACGGCGGCCATGGGGTGATCCTCAGGCTGCCCACGGCGACGCTCGAGCTCGCCGACGCCGAGCACGGTGCGATCGTCGACCGGATCGAGGCCGGCCGTGCGCTCGGCGACCGCGTCCGGATCGCCGTCCGGGTGGACGACCTCGTCCGGGCGGCCGAGGCCGTCGCGGCGACCGGGGCCGAGCCGGTGGCCGAGCCCGTCGACACGCCGTGGGGCGACCGGAACCAGCGCTTCCGAGCCAAGGACGGGCTCCAGCTCACGCTGTTCGCGGCGCCCTGAGGGCGACCGGTCAGGAGGACGCCGCGATCTGGATCAGGTTGCCGCACGTGTCGTCGAGCACCGCCGTGGTCACCGGCCCCATCTGCGTCGGCTCCTGCGTGAACCGGACGCCGAGCGCGCGCAGGCGCTCGTACTCGGCGTGGACGTCGTCGACCGCGAACGACGTGAACGGGATCCCGTCGCCGGCCAGCGCCTCCTTGAACGGACGCGCGGCGGGATGGCTGTCGGGCTCGAGCAGGAGCTCGGGGCCGTCGGGCGCCTCGGGCGAGACGACGGTCAGCCACCGGGCCTCGCCGATGGGGACCTCGGTCTTCTTCCGGAAGCCGAGCACCTCGGTGTAGAAGCGCAGGGCCTTGTCCTGGTCGTCCACGAGCACGCTCGTGAGGTTGATCTTCACGACCCCTCCCCTCCGTCGATGGGCCAGCGCTCGACGATCTGCCGTAGCGGCGACGTGTCGAGGTGGTGGAACTTGTACCGGCCCTCGCGACGGGTCCGCACAAGGCCCGCACGCTCGAGCACGTCGAGATGCTGGCTGATCGCCTGCCGGGACGACCCGAGCCCGTGCTTCATCGCCAGCCGCGCGCAGAGCTCGAACAGGGTCTGCCCGTCCCGCTCGCTCAGCTCGTCCAGGATCGCCCTGCGCGTCCCGTCCGCGAGCGCCCGGTACACGTCGTCCACCGGCTCAAGAGCATAGGCAAGTGAAAACTTGCCTGTCACGACCGCGAGGGCGGTGCCCCGGCTCGGGACCCGGACGCGAACGGCTCAGGCGCTGACGTAGGCGCCGGGGTCCGCGATGAAACGGTCGAGGCACCCCTGAGAGCAGAAGTAGTAGGTCAGACCCTCGTGCTCGGCGGTGAACGCGGCGCTCGAGATCTCGACGGTCATCCCGCACACCGGATCCTTGGCTTGGGCCTCCGGGGCGGCCGAGGCCTTCAGCGCCTCGATCTCGGCAAGCGTCTCGGAGATCGTGGCGACGAGGGTGTCGACCTCCTCGCCCGCCGCCGCGCCGCCGGTGCGCTCTGCGTGGATCAGGTAGCCGAGCTCCTTCGCGGCCTCGTCGGCGCGGCGTTTCGCCTGAGACTCGTCCAGCTTGGAACGGACCTGCGACGCGGCGTCACCCGCGACCTGCTTCGCCTTGTCCAACCACTGCATGCCGATCCCTCCTCACGTGCGGCCGGGCGCCGAGCGCGTACGGGCCGGCCGCGGCTGGTTCGCGCGGACCCCGTCCTCGGCGAGCCGGGCGGTCTCCTCGATGCGTCTGGCCCGGGTCTCGGGTCGCTTCGCGGCGTCGATCCACACCAGGATCGCCCGACGGCTCGACGGCGGGAACGCGTCGAACCGCGATCCCGCGTTCGGATACGCGCGCAACGCTCGGGCGAGGTCCGCCGGCACCGTCAGCGCGTGGCTCGCGTCCAGTTTCGACCAGGAGCCGTCGGCCTTCGCGGCCTCGATCGCGGCGAGGCCGGCGGGCGTCATCCGGCCCTCGGTGAGCAGGCGCTCCACGCGGCGCTTGTTCACGGCCGACCATCCGCTGCCCGGCTTCCGTCGGCCCATCCACTGCTTCCAGCGTCGATCGTCCAACCGGTTCGCCTTCGCGTCGATCCACCCGAAGCAGAGCGCCTCCTCGACCGCTTCCTCCTGCGTCACCGACACCAGGCCGCTCGCCTTCTTCGCGATGACGAGCCACACCCCGTCCGAGGTGGCGTGGTTGCGCTCGAGCCAGCGCCGCCAGGCGGCGCGGTCCTTCGCCTCGATCTGTGGGGGTGGTCGGTCCACCCGGCGAGTGAAGCAGAGGTGCGCCTTCGCGTCAGCCGGCGTCGGCCGGTCCCGGCGTCGGCCGCACGGCCGGCGGGACCACCGACCCGATCGCGAGCATCCGGCATGATGGACCCCATGCCACCGGCGCTGACCGAACGATCGCTCCTCACGGCCGTGCGCACGCTCGCCGCCGAGCACGCCGCGCTGGCCGACTCGGTCGAGCGGTTCGGGCCGCCGCCGCTGTGGGCGCGCTCGCCGAGTTTCGCGACGCTCGTCCACCTGATCCTCGAACAGCAGGTCTCGCTGGCCTCCGCCTTCGCCGCGTTCGAGCGCCTGCGGCTCGCGACCGGGGACGTGACACCCGCGACCTTCCTCACGCTCGACGACCGGAGGCTGCACGAGATCGGGTTCAGCCGTCAGAAGGCCGGCTACGCGCGAGACCTCGCGTTCGCGCTGAGCGACGGGTTCGACCTGGCTGCGCTGCAACGGCTCAAGGACGACGACGTGCGGCACGAGCTGACGCGCCACCGCGGCATCGGGCGGTGGACGGCCGACGTCTACCTGATCATGTGCCTGCGACGACCCGACGTGTGGCCGCACGGCGACCAGGCGCTCGCGATCGGAGCGATGGAGCTGCTCGAACTCCCCGAGCGACCTTCGTTCGACGGGCTTCACGAGATCGCCGAGCGGTGGCGGCCGTACCGAGCCGTCGCAGCCCGGATCGTCTGGCATCACTACCTCGGCCTCCGGGGGCGCTGACCTACTGGGTGGCGAGCACGAGCCGAGCGCGGAGCACCCGCAGCGCCTCGGCGTCGCCCGAGCGCGTCACGCGGTCGTCCTCGGCACGGCCCCACAGCCAGAGCACGACATCGGAGGGATCGCCTTCGACCGTGGCGTCGCGCGCGTGGTCTCCCTCGTCCACCGCGACGGCTTCGCGGGAAAGCTCGACGATCCACGTCCGGCCGCCGGTGACCACCGCGACTCGCTGCCCCGTCGCGGCGTCGTCGGGCGCCTCGGACCAGTCGCCGGCGAGCATGAGGTGGAGGATCTCGTCCACTCCGTCGGTCGCCAGGTCGGCGTCGATCGGCGTGATGGTCCCGGCAGCGAGCTCCGCGTCGGCGCGGTGGACGGCGGTCTCGTGCGCCATCCGGCGAGCCCAGAACCCGACGGTCTGATCCGGCGGCCACCACGTCGCCGAGGGTGTGGACGGCTCGCTCCGTTCGAACATCTCGAGCAGCCGGTCGTGCGCATCGTCGAGCCACTCAACGGGATCGCGGTCGGCCGGCCACTCGGGCGGCCAGGGGTCGGGAGCCTGCTGGAGCAGCGTGCAGGCGATCTTGTGCTCGTACACCTCGGCCACGTGGCGCACGAGGTCGCGCACGCTCCACCCGGGGCACGAGGGCACGTCGGCGGTGAGCCGCCCGCCCGCGGCCTCCGCGAGCCGGCGCCCGTCGGCCCGAACGTGCTCGACGTACGTGGCGTAGTCCATGACGGCCGGAGCCTAGCAGCCGCTACGCGATCGGCTTCTCCCAGAAATCCCAGCTGAAGGCCTCGCGCATGCCCGCGTGCTCGTACAGCCTCGTGGCGCCGGTCGGATTCGCGGCGTCAACGCTGAGCTCGGCGCGTGGGATGCCGCGCCGATGGAACTCGGTGAAGGCGGTCTGGAGCAGCGCGAGGGCGATCCCACGGCGGCGCCAGGGCTCGCGAACCGTCAGGTCGCCCACCAGGGCGGTGTCCTCGGAACGCGGGGAGCTGGATCGGCACAGGGCGGCGCCGATCACATCCTCTCCTTTGGTCGCGAGGAACCACAGCCCCGGGTCGAACGACGAGCTCTCCCCCAACTCCTCATGGTGCCACTCCTCGAACGATGGGAAGCGATAGCCCCAGTGCCCGGCGAATCCCTCCGCGAGCGCGGCGTGTGTGGGGATCTCGTCCCTGCTGGGCTCGAACGTCCGGATCTCGATCCCCTCCGGGAGCCGAGGGCTCGGCGGCGCGTCGTCGAGCTCGATGCGCATCATCCAGAACGTGCGCACGTACGTGTAGCCGAGCGCCTCGAAGAGCCGTCCGGCCGACCGGTTGCTGGTGAAGCGCGCGACCCGAAGGACGCCGCCTGCCCCGGCGGAACGCTCGCGCGCCCGCTCCTCGCCGAGCCGCAGGAGCCACGCGTTCAGGCCTCGGCCCCACAGCTCCGGGCGCACGGCCGGGAGCTGCTCGATCTGCAGAGGCTCGGCCACGACGTCGAAGGTCACGTGGCCGACCGGCGCGCGGTCCGGCCCGAGCAACAGGAGGTCGGGCAGGGCGGGATCTCGGCCTGGTGAGGTGAGCACGTTGCGGACCTCCTCGGCCGTGGTCCACGGGAGCCCGATCTCGGCCACGGTGACCGCGTTCATGAGCTCGGCGATCTGCGCCGCGTCATCGGCGGTCGCCGGCCGGATCGTGTAGCCCGCGGGTGGCTCCATGCCGCGTACCTTACGCGGAGATCAGATCGGCGCGGCGCGCACGACGCTCGGGATGCGCTGCGACAGAGCGTCGTGCAGATCGAGCGCGAGGGCCACGTCGTCGAGGCTGGCGGTGGCGCGCGGCCGGAACGTCATGAGCCTCGCCGCACGGATCTCGAACCCGAAGCCGGGCTCGCGGTCGAGCAACCACTGCATCATGCGCGCGTCGAGGAACGCGCTCGCGAACCGTGGGTCGGCCGAGGCCACCTCGAACCGGCGGTTGAACGCCTCGGACTCCGTGCGGATGTCCGGCATCGCGAACGTGGCGCGCAGGCGCGAGAGCAGGCCCTCCGGCACGACCGAGAGGTCCGGCCACCACGCCGGCGTGTCGGTCAGCACGCACGTGTGGCGGACGTAGTCGTCGAGCTGCGGATCGCTCGTCGGCGCGTACCAGGAGTCGGTGACGACGGTCCAGACGCCTTTCCGCATGCCGCTCGCCGTGTTCTCGATGTCGCGCACCGAGGCAGCCCGCCCGAACAGCGTGAACGGGCTGTCGAGCAGGCCGAGCGGGTCCCCCGGCTCTGCGCGGAGGCCCGCCAGCCTGGCCTGGTCCTGGAACGACGCTCGGCGGGGGGCCACCCGATAGCGCCGGCTCAACCACAGGAGGCCGCCGATCGTCACGGCAACCAGGAGGAAGCCGCCGACGAGCTCACGGGCCTCGGGATCGCCCCGGACGAGCGCGAGCACGGCGGCCACGCCCACGAAGGCGACGACTCCGATCAGGAGCCGGGTCGCCGTCGAGGCCCTCACCGGAGCTCCCGCGTGCTCATCGCCGTGTTCTACCGCGCGCCGGGGGCGAGCGCGAGACCCGCCAGCCGACGTCGGCTTGACGGAGTAGGTTCCCACTCACGCGGATGTCGAGATCGCGACGTCCGCTCCGACGGCATCGCGACGACCGCCGGACGGGGAGGGGTGGGGATGAAGTACATCGTGATGATGTTCGGAGACCAGGCCACGATGGTCGAGACGCGGTCCATGGAGTGGATCCGCGGCATGATCAAGTTCATGGAGGGGATCAAGCAGGAGCTCGAGGACTCGGGCGAGCTCGTGGATGCCCAGGGACTCGCCGATCCCACCGAGGCGAAGACCGTGCGCTACGAGGGCGGTATGCCCGTGGTTACCGACGGCCCGTTCGCCGAGGCGAAGGAGTCGCTCGCCGGCTACTGGATCATCGAGGCCACCCAGGAGCGCGCGCTGCAGTTCGCCTCGCGTGTCGTGGCGTTCATCGAAGGACCCGTCGAGGTCCGCCAGGTGATGTCCGCGCCACCGCCCGAGTTCACGACCTGACGCGTCGCGGGTCCTCCCAGACGCGGGTCGAAGGCCCGCTGCCGGTCCCCCGCTCGCCGCGCACGCTGACATCGTGGAGCGCTCCGCCGTAACGGTGCCCGAGTCGCACGCCGACCTCCTGCGCCGTCCGCTCGACGTCGTCCTGACGACCGAGATGCCCGACGGCCGCCTCCAATCCACGGTGGTGTGGTTCAGCGTCGGTGGCGGCGACGTTCTCGTGAACACGATGCGCGAGTTCCGCAAGGCACGGAACCTCGCCGAGCGTCCACGCGCGACCGTCCTCGCGATCGAGCCCGAGGGCGAGCAGCGCTGGATCGAGATCCGGGCGACCGTGACGCTGGAGGACGAGGGTGCGATGGCCCACCTCGACGAACTCGCGGGGGCGTACTGCGGCGCCGAGCGCTACTTCGGCGAGGTCGTGCCGGCCGAGCTCGCGCGGACCGAGCACCCGGTCCTGTGCCGGCTCCACCCGACCCACGTCACGACCGGACCGGCCGTCCTGCCCGCGCCACCGCGCGGCCGGCTCCCGCCCCGCCCGAGCAACCCGCCGCGCCGGTGCGAGGGCGAGCCGCGGATCCCGTCCACCCACCGCGAGCTGCTCGAGCGCCCGCTCCTCGGCGCCCTCGCCACGCCGCTGCGCACCGGCGCGCAGGTGCACCCGACGTGGTTCGACCTGGACGGCAACGACGTCCTGGTGAACACGACGCGCGAGCGCGCGAAGGGCAGGAACCTGGAGCGAGATCCTCGCGCGACGATGCTCGTCGTCGACCCCGCCGACGCGAGCCGGTGGATCGAGATCCGGGGCGACGTCGACCTGCTCGAGGACGACGCCCTCGAGCATCTGGACCGCCTCACGCGACGGTACACGCGACACTCGACCTACTACGGCCACATCTACCCGGCCGAGCGCGCCGAGCGTGAGAGCCGCGTCGTCGCGCGGATCCACCCCCGACGCATCAACGTCGACGCGATCCACCGCTGAGGGTCGGACGCTTCCGCGGCGGCGCGAGAAGATTGCCCGATCCGATGTCGAGATCGGCGCGCCGGCTCCGACCATCGGTCGAGAGCACACCGGAGGAAGGGGGAGCGCCATGCAGAAGATCGTCACGTTCCTGTGGTTCGACCACCAGGCCGAGGAGGCCGCCGAGCACTACGTCTCGGTCTTCTCCGGCCGGCCGGGCGGCGACCCGAGCACGTCGAAGATCCTGGACGTCGCCCGCTACGGCGAGGCGGGGCCGGGCGAGTCCGGCACGGCGATGACCGTGAACTTCCAGCTCGAGGGTCAGGAGTTCATCGCCCTGAACGGGGGGCCGGAGTTCAGGTTCGACGAGGCCGTGTCGCTGTTCGTCCGCTGCGGCTCGCAGGAGGAGGTCGACCACTTCTGGGAGCGGCTGACCGACGGCGGCGAGGAGAGCCGGTGCGGCTGGCTCAAGGACCGGTACGGCCTGTCCTGGCAGATCATCCCGGACCGCCTGATGGAGCTGCTGGGCGACCCGGATCCCGCCAGGGCGTCCCGCGCCATGGAGGCGATGCTCCAGATGCGCAAGATCGACGTCCCGGCGCTCGAGCGCGCCGCGGGGGCCGCCGCCTGAGCGACCCCGTGCACGTCGAGGACCTGCTGCGTGAGCTCGCGCCGCAGGTCCTCGGCACGCTCGTGCGCCGGCACGGGCGGTTCGACACGTGCGAGGACGCCGTACAGGAGGCGCTCCTCGCCGCCTCACGGCGGTGGCCCGTCGAGGGCGTCCCCGACAACCCGCGCGGGTGGCTGATCGCCGTCGCGAGCCGGCGCATGGTCGACGAGGCCCGCAGCGAAACCGCCCGGCGGCGGCGAGAGGAGACGGTCGCGGCGCTCGACCTCCGGCGCCCGGCCGCCGTACAGACGCAGGACGACACGCTCGCGCTCCTGTTCCTGTGCTGTCATCCCTCGCTCTCGGTGCCGTCGCAGCTCGCGCTGACGCTCCGAGCGGTGGCGGGGCTGACCACCGGGCAGATCGCGAGCGCCTTCCTCGTGCCCGAGCCGACGATGGCTCAGCGCATCAGCCGCGCGAAGCAGAGCATCAAGCGCTCCGGCCTGCGCTTCGAGCTGCCGCCCGAGGCCGAGTTCGGCGAGCGCCTGCGCGTCGTGATGCACGTGCTCTACCTGCTGTTCAACGAGGGCTACACGACGAGCGGTGGCCCGGACCTGCACCGGACCGATGTCACGGCCGAGGCGATCCGCCTCGCGCGGATGCTCCACGGGCTCCTCCCGGGCGAGGCCGAGGTCGCCGGCCTGCTCGCGCTCATGCTGCTCAACGACGCCCGGCGCGCCGCGCGGACCGACGCCGACGGCTCGCTCGTCCCGCTCGCCGAGCAGGACCGCAGCCTGTGGGACCGGGCGCAGATCGAGGAGGGGCTCGCGCTCGTCACCCGTACGCTCGGCTCCGGGCCGGTCGGGCCGTACCAGCTGCAGGCGGCGATCGCCGCCGTCCACGACGAGGCGCCGAGCGCCGACCGGATAGACTGGCCGCAGATCCTGGCGCTCTACGACGTGCTCGAGCGGGTCTCGCCCGGGCCGATGGTCACGCTGAACCGCGCCGTGGCGCTCGCCATGGTGGAGGGGCCTCGGGCCGGGCTCGCGCTGCTCGGCACGCTCGAGCAGGACGAGCGGATGGCTCACACGCACCGCCTGGACGCGGTCCGCGGCCACCTGCTCGAGATGGCGGGCGACCTGCCCGCGGCACGCAAGGCCTACCTCCGCGCCGCGCGCCGGACCGCCAGCGTGCCCGAGCAGCGGTACCTCTCGCTCCGCGCGGCGCGTCTCGGGTAGCCGTGGACGACGGGCACACGCAGTCGCTCGTCGAGCGGATGCTCGCGCGACGCGGGAACGGCGGTCCCGGGCCGGTGGGTGGCCCGACCCCGGGACCGCCGATCGCCACGGCGGGCGGCTCGGGCCCTACGCGGCCTCGAGCTGACCTCGGACCGCTCCGCCCGGGAACGCCTGGTTGTGCACGTTCACGTAGTAGTCGCCCGGGTTCCGCTTGATGTCTCGCAGCAGGCGCTTCGGGAGCTTCTTCACGCAGCCGGACGAGAGCCCGATCCCCGTGCCGTCGACCTCGGTCGGCGGCTTGAGCGTGACGACGATGTCGCCGGCCACACCTGCCGCCCCCTCGTGGATGTGGGCCGCGGCGGCCGGGAGCGCGATCTGCACGACGATCAGCGTGAAGCAGACCTTCTGCTTGCGCACGTCGACCCGGACCTTCGCGGCGCCGAACCCGTCCGGGTCACCCGGTTGCGGAACCTCGGCGGCCCCGCCCTCGAGAGCCGCCACGAGCGTCGTGGGCGCCGCGCTCACCGGCGCGACGCCGATCCACATCGTGGCGAGCGCCGTGGTAACGAGCACCGCGAGCATCTTCCTCGGTACGGTCATGCCTCTCCCCCCTTGGATCGATCGACGTGGGACGTGGTCGCGGCCGGGCCTCACCTCCTCCCGCGGCGCACGCCCGCCCGGAGGGCGAGCGAGCCCACCATCGCCAGCCCGAGCGCCATCAGGGCGAGCGGGACCGCGCCAGCCCCGGTGCGCGGCAACTCGTTCGGATCGACCGCGGCATCGGGCCCCTCGTCGAGGGTGTCGGCCGCAGCGACGACGCGCACCACTCCGGTCATCCCGGAGTTCGGCTCGCCGTGGATCTGGCAGTAGTACGGGACGGTCCCGACCTCGTCGAACGTGATCTGGAACCGCTGGCCGGGGTCGAGCGTGCCCGAGTCGAACGCCCGGTCGCTCGCCGTCACCGTGTGCGGGGCCTGTCCCTCGTTCTCCCAGACGACGGTCGTGCCCGCCTCGACCGTGAGGGTGAGCGGCACGAACCGGTTGTCGCGCGCCGCCACCGAGGCGAAGTCCGGCGCCTGCGCGAGCTCTCGGGCGGCGCGCGCGTCCCGGTCACCCCGCGGACGATCCGTGGGCGACGGCGTCGTCGCCGTCCCGGCGTCGGCGGGCGAGACGTCGTCCGAGGGGTCGGGCGATGGCGTGGGGGAAGCCGCGGACGGGTCCTCCTCCGCCGTCGGCGACGGTGTGGACCCGACCGCCGGTGTGCTCGAGACCTCCGCCGTCGGCGACGTGGCCCCCGTGTCCCCGTCCGGGCCGCCGGCCAGCGCCGGCGACGCGCCGAGGACGACGGCCGTCGCCGCCGCCAACAGCGAGCGCGCGATCGGGTGAAGGCTCGAGCCGATCCGCATGGACCTCCCCCACGGGTTCACGCGAGAGGTACGGACGACCCACCCCGACCGTTCATCCGCGGGGGGACGAACTTCGGACGGCCGTGGAACGAGGCGGAGTCGGGCCGGGGACCGCCCGACCCGACTCCGTCTGAGCTGCCGTCAGAGCACCTCGATCGAGGTCGTCACCGGCACCGGGTTCGCCAGGATGTCCCGGACGGGCGACGTGTCCTGCACGTAGCGGCAGAGCTCCTCGAGCTCCTCCGCGCTCGCGTTCCTCGCGCGGACCCGGCTCCGGACGCGGATCTCGGTGAACCCCGGTCGCGGCCCGTCGGGGATCCGACGAAGTTCCGCAGGTCCAGATCGCCCTCGACCTCGAACGTGAGCTCCTCGAGCTCGTAGCCGCGTGCCGCAGCGTTGTACACGTAGCCCACCGAGTAGCAGAACCCGAGCGCCGCCAGCGCGAGCTCCACAGCGTTGGGGCCAGCGTCACGCCCGAGCAGCACATCCGGTTCGTCGCCGACGAGCGTGTGGGCAGTCGCGTGGGACGTCGCCTGGCCCATGTGGTCGAACTCGTGGATCTCGCCCCGACTCCCGGCCCCGTCCTGCCAGGCCGTCTTCGCCCTGAACGTGAACCGCGCGATGTTCGGGTCCTCGCCGATCGCGCCGATCGTCTGGACAAGCCGGTCGACGTCGACCCCGTTGCGCACCACCGTCGTCTGCATGCCCGTTCCTCCCTCCTTCAGACCGCCTCCGCTGTCTCGCTTCTCGTCGTCGCCACCTCCTTCCGCGCCTCGATGCGGGGAAGGACGGCGGCGGGTTCGGGGGGATTGCATCTCGCCGCGGATGCAATAACTTCTGCCGTCCCGTCGTCCTGCTCTGCGGACCAGTAGGAAGGCGAACGCACGGATGATCGCGCAGGGCCCGCGGAGGACGAGACGGACGCCCACACGAAGCAGGACTTCGAGCTCCTCGCGAAGGAGTCGATCCCACGGCTGTTCGGCCTGGCTCGGCGACTCGCCGGCGATGACGCGGAGGATCTCGTGCAGGAGTGCCTGATGCGCTCGTATCGCTCGTTCGGCTCGCTCGAGGATCAGCAGGCCGGGCTGGCGTGGATGCAGCGGATCCTCGTCAACGTCTACCGGGATCGCCTCCGGAAGGACGCGCGGACGGTACCCGAGGTGGCGGTCGAGGAGGTCGAGGACTTCTCGCTGTACCGCACGATCGCGGACGAGGATCCGCTCCCGTACTCGGACTCGCTGCACGTCGACTTCCTGCACAGCTTCGGACGCGAGGACGTCCACGCCGTCCTCATGCGCCTGCCCGAGATCTACCGCGCGCCACTCGTCCTCCGGTACATGCAGGGGTTCTCGACGAAGGAGATCGCGCGGCTCCTCGGCGCGCCGCTCGGCACCGTGCTCGCCCGCCTCCATCGCGGCCGCAAGATGTTCGAGAAGGAGCTGTGGGACTACGCCAACGAGGCCGACCTGCTCAACGAGAGGGCGACGCGATGAGCGCCGAGGACCGGATGATCCCGTGCTCCGAGGCCGTCCGGCAGCTGTGGGACTACCTCGATCGGCGCCTCTCGCCGCAGGAGCACGCCGACGTCGAGCGGCACCTCGCGTTCTGCCGACGCTGCTGCGGCGAGATGGAGTTCGCGAAGGAGCTTCAGGCCTTCCTCGCGTCCCATGGCGCGGACGAGATCCCGAAGGACGTGAAGGAGCACCTCGAGCGGCTCGTGGAAGACCTGTAGACGGACGCGTCGACGAACCGGTGGGGGGACACATGTCGCAGGACCTGCTCTATCAGCAGGAGATCAAGGAGGCCGTCCGCTCGGCGTACGAGCACATCACCGGCGGGGGCGGCGAGCCGGTCGCGGAGCGGCTCTACACGGACGCGCAGCGGTCGCGGGTGCCGCCGGGAGCGATCTCGTGGGCGCTCGGCGTCGGGAACCCGGTCCCGCACGCCGGACTGCGTGCCGGCGAGACGGTGCTCGACCTCGGGAGCGGCGGCGGCATCGACACGATCCTCGCGGCGCACGAGGTCGGACCCACCGGTCGAGCCATCGGCATCGACCTGCTCGACGAGATGATCGAGCGGGCCACCGCGAACGCGCGAGAGGCCGGCGTCGACGCCTGGACCGAGTTCCGTCCCGGCGAGATGGAGGACATCCCGGTGGAGGACGGGATGGTGGACGTCGTGATCTCGAACGGCGTGATCAACCTCTCCCCGCGGAAGTCCCGGGTCTTCGCCGAGGTGCTCCGGGTGCTGAAGCCGGGCGGACGGCTGTGCGTGGCCGACCTCACGGTGGAGGAGGACCTGCCGCCGCAGATCCTCACCAGCGACGCGGCCTGGGCTGGTTGAATATCCGGCGCCATGGCGGAGCGTGTCTTCGCCCGGAAACTGCAGAAGGTCGGGTTCGCGGAGATCTGGATCGGTGAGAAGCAGCGGTTCGGCATCGACGACGCCGCGATCTTCCCGCTGTTCACCGACGAAGTCGTGCGGCTGATGCGGGAGCTGATCCCTCCCGAGCGGCGCGACGCCGTCGCGTTCAGGGTGATCGCGAAGGCGACGAAGCCCCGGTAGGGCCGAGCTCACGGCGCGAGGTCTTCCCCACGGTGTCGAGACCGAGACGCACGGACGCGCGTGCGGGGCCACGGTCGGAGCGGGTGGGCGCTAAGCTCCTCGTTCATGGCGGCGTACGCGACGCCGGAGGAGGAGTGGCACGCCCTCCTCAGCGGCACGCATCCGCACCTGCGCGAGCGCAGCCCGCTGCGGTTCATCCCGTCGTCCCCGAGATGCCGGTTCTGCAGGGCGCCGTTCCACGCTCCCGGGGCGCTCGTCCTCCGACGGTACGGCTACACCCCGTGGGAGAAGAACCCGACGATCTGCGCGCGCTGCTTCAAAGGGCTGCAGACTGCCTCCCGAGCCTGTCCAGTCACCGGGAAGGACGAGCAGTTCGGCGGCGCGGAGATCGAGCTCTCGATGCTGTTCGCGGACGTGCGCGGCTCGAGCAAGCTGGCGCGGCAGATGCCGGTGCTCGAGTTCACTCGGCTGATGAACCGCTTCTACCGCGTCTCGAGCGAGATCCTGTTCCAGGGAGACGCGATCGTCGAGAAGTTCGTCGGAGACGAGGTCGTGGGGCTGTTCGTGCCGATGATGACCGGACCGGAACACGCACGGAAGGCGGTGGACACCGCCGCGGCACTGCTCCGGGCGACCGGTCACGGGTCGAGCGACGGACCGTGGGCGCCGATCGGGGCGGCCGTCCACACCGGGACCGCGTTCGTCGGCATCGTGACCTCTGCCGAGGGGACGAGCGACTTCACCGCCCTGGGCGACGCGATGAACGTCGCGGCGCACCTCGCGGCGCAGGCTCGCGTCGGTGAGGTGCTCGTCACGGCGGAGACGGCCGCGTCCGCCGGCCTGGGATGGGACCGGCTCGAGCGACGTCACCTCTCGCTGAAGGGCTACCCGATCGACGCCGGGGTCCTCACCACGGCCGCGGCGGACCAGGTCTGAACGGTCAACCCGCGACGAAGTGCCGGCGGCAGCGAGCCTCGTACTTCTCGGCGCCGCCGACGTGTTCGGGAACCAGGCGGGTGTCCGTGGCCTCCACGGGCGTGGTCCGCTGGTGGAACACCGCCTCCTCGCCGCAGACGGTGCAGATCGCGGTGAGCTTGTCCACGCGCTCGGCCACGGCCATGAGCGACGGGAGCGGCTCGAACGGCCGGCCGGCGAACGTGACGCACAGGCCCGCGACGAGCACGAGGTGCCCTCGCGCCGCGAGCTCCTCGACGACCGGCACGAGCTCGGCGTCGAAGAAGTGTGCCTCGTCGATCGCGACCAGGTCGGTGTCGGCGGGCACGAGCGGCGGGATCTCGGCGGCGGAGCCGCCCGCGCGCGAGGGATGCTCCAGGCCGGCGTGCGACGCGATCGTCTCCGTCCCCGGCCGAGTGTCGAGGGCGTGCGTGAAGACCTCGACGCGCCGGCCGCCGATCAGCGCTCGGCGCACCCGGCGCAGGAGCTCCTCGGTCTTGCCGGCGAACATCGGCCCGGCGACGACCTCGATCCGGCCTGGTGCGCGCTCCACGTGACCATCATCCATCCATCGCGGTCATCGTCGCGACGCGATGGCCTGCGCCGGGCTGTCCCAGGTACCCGCTCACCCCTACGATGCACCGATGAAACGCTGTCCCGCGTGTGGGGAGGAGAACGCGGACCGGGCTCGGTACTGCCACGCGTGCGGGACGTCGCTCGCGGTCGTCGAGCCCGCGGCCGAGGTCCGCAAGGTCGTGACGATCGTCTTCGCCGACGTCACCGGCTCGACCGAGCTCGGCGAACGGCTCGACCCCGAGACGCTCCGCCGCGTGATCGGACGGTACTTCGACGAGATGGCCTCGGTCATCGAGCGCCACGAGGGAACGGTCGAGAAGTTCATCGGCGACGCCGTCATGGCGGCGTTCGGGGTGCCGACCGCGCATGAGGACGACCCCTCCAGAGCGTTGCGGGCGGCGCTGCGCATGCGCGATCGCCTCACCGAGGTCAACGTGAACCTCGATCGCCGCTTCGGCGTCACGCTGCAGATCCGGACCGGCGTGAACACCGGCGAGGTCCTCGCCGCGACCAACCCGCAACCCGGTGACCCGATGGTGACCGGCGACGCGGTGAACGTGGCCGCGCGGCTCGAACAGAGCGCCGAACCGGGCGGCATCGTCGTGGCCGAACGCACCGCACGCACCGCCCGGGGCTTCCGCTTCCGCGAGCTGGGCGAGCAGGAGCTCCGGGGCAAGGAGCAGCCGGTGGCGGCCGTCGTGCTCGAGGAGCGCACACCCGGGGCGGTCGAGCGAGGCGTCCCGGGGCTGCGCGCGCCGAT
>DASTPT010000032.1:0-78447 GCA_035762085.1 Actinomycetota bacterium
GCACGATCCGCGCGCGGCCGATCCCGGGTCCTTCGGTGGTGAGCTCCCCGGTCTCCTTGGACCAGTAGCGGCTCTTCGGCTCGAGCACGATCACGGGGTCCGGGTCGGCGATCGCGGCACGCAGGAGCGTGTAGGCGTCGAGCGGCGTGGACGGGACGACCACCTTCAGGCCGGCGGTGTGGACGTAGTAGGTCTCGGGGCTCTCGCCGTGGTGCTCCTTGCCGCGGATCCCGCCGAACGAGGGGATCCGGATCGTGACCGGCATCGCCACGCGTCCGCGCGTGCGCTCGCGGTACTTCGCGACGTGGCTGATCACCTGGTCGAGCGCCGGGTACGAGAAGCCGTCGAACTGCATCTCGGCCACCGGATGCCACCCGGCCATCGCCAGGCCGACGCACATGCCGGCGATCCCGGCCTCGGCGATCGGCGTGTTGAACACGTGCTCGCGGCCGAAGTCGCGCTGGAGACCCTCGGTCACGCGGAACACGCCGCCCAGCTCGCCGACGTCCTCGCCGAGCACCAACACGCGTGGGTCCTCCGTCAGCGCATCGCGGAGCGCCGCGTTCAGCGCGCCCGACATCGTCACCTCAGGCATCGCCCAGCGCCTCCTCGCGCTGCGCCGCGAGGGTCGCCGGCGGCTCGGCGAAGACGTGGTCGAAGACCTCGACGGCGGACGGTGTGCCGAGCGAGGTCAGCTCGGCACGGACGCCACCCACCCACGCCTCCGCCTCTTCCTCGCACGCGCTCGCGAACGCGTCGTCGGCGACGCCCGCCCTCGTCAGGAATCGGCGGTAGCGCTCGATCGGGTCGAGCGCTCGCCAGCGCTCGACCTCGTCCGAACCTCGGTACTTCGTCGCGTCGTCGGCCGTCGTGTGGGGCCCGATCCGGTAGGTCATCGCCTCGATCAGCGTGGGACCCTCGCCATGCCGGGCACGGTCGACCGCCTCCCGCGTCGCCCGGTACACCGCCAAGACGTCGTTCCCGTCCACGCGCACGCCCGGGAAGCCGTAACCGGCGGCGCGGGCGGCGATCGGCGCCACGTACTGCTCCTCGGCCGGGACCGAGATCGCCCAGCCGTTGTTCTGGCACAGCAGCACGAGCGGGACCCGCAGCACCGCGGCCAGGTTCGTGCCCTCGTGGAAGTCGCCCTCGGATGCCGAACCGTCGCCGAAGTACACGAGGGCGCACGCGTCCGATCCGTCCAACTTCGCGCCGAGCGCCCACCCCACCGCGTGCGGGATCTGGGTCGCGACCGGCACGCAGATCGGCGCGAACCCGCTCGCCGCGGGGTCGTACGGCCCTCCGTGCCACGTCCCGCGGTGGTACTGGAGGTACTCGACGGCGTCGACGCCGCGCACGATCGCGGCGGCGAGCTCGCGGAACGAAGGGAACGCCATGTCGCCCGATGCGAGCGCGAACGCGCTCCCGACCTGGGCGGCCTCCTGCCCCTCGAACGGCGGATAGACGGTCAGCTCGCCCTGACGCTGGAGCGCCATGCACTCGCGGTCAAGTCGCCGCGCGAGCGTCATCAGCCGGAGCAGCTCCCGCTGCTCGTGGGCCGACAGCCCGACGTCCGTGTCCCCGACGGGGGAGCCGTCGGGGGCCACGAGACGCAGCGTGGGGAAACCGTCCTCGGTCGTGTCGCGCGTGCTCATCGAAGGGCTGGAGCGAAGTGGCCGAGAGCATATACACTCCGGCGCCATGGTCCCCTCGGCGGAGCTGCGCGTGTACCAGCCGCTCGGCTCGTTCCCCGCCCACGAGCAGGCGCACTGGGAGCGCTACATCCTCGGCGGCGGTCTGGTGCGCCCGCCGCGGCCGGTGTACCGGCAGCGGACCACGCACCGGCGGCTCGGCTTCCTCGTCCCGGCGGTCGGCGAAGGCGCCCTCGTCAAGCTGGTCGAGGGGGAGTACTACGTCTGCCCGCTCCGAACGCGGATGCGGTTCCTGGCGGGGCTCCTCGCGTTCCGCGAGGCCACGCCGTTCGAGGGGAGCGAGGCCTTCGTCCCACGCGACGAGGCGAAGCGCGCCGCGAAGGAGCTCGGCCGACTGCGGCGGCGGAACCCCGGCCACGTCTCGTGCGTGATGCAGAGCCCCTGGCACGTGCCGGTCCGGTGGTTCCTGCTCTTCGACGACGAGGAGCGCCGGATCCTCGAGCGCGGCGACCGCCACCGGCTCTCGTACCTGACGACGGCGCGGAAGGCGATCCGCCGGATCGAGCGGGCGATCCCCGCGCTCCGGCGCTCGGACCTGGGGCCCGTCGCCGAGATGATCGTCGAGCTCCACCAATGGCTCGCGTCGTTCGACCCGCGCTCGCTCGTCGAGCTCGACTACGACGGCCTGTGCGACTTCCTGACGTGGGACGAGCTCGACGATGACCACAGCGCTCGTGAGCTCCAGGAGGCCATCACGGCGCTGTCGTCGGGCGAGATCGCGCGCTCGGGCGAGCTGTACCAGTCGGTCATCACGCGATGGGCCGAGGCGCGCGGCCACGAGAACCTGAACTGACGCCGGCTCGGGACCGGACGGGTCGAGTGGGGTGGCCAGGGGCAGAATCGAACTGCCGACACCGCGGTTTTCAGCCGCGTGCTCTGCCATCTGAGCTACCTGGCCCTCGCGCGGCTGACGGGCTTCGATCCCGCGATCTTCGCCTTGACAGGGCGATGAGGACTCCGGACTCCTCCACAGCCGCGTGTATTCGGTTCCGTGCCCCCAACGGGATTCGAACCCGTGTCGCCGCCTTGAAAGGGCGAAATCCTAGGCCGCTAGACGATGGGGGCCCCGGGCGAACCAGCGCCCCCCACCCGGGGGCAGCCGCGAAAGTATAGCGCCGGAGGACGGCCGACCATCGGACGCCCGCCTCGCCTCCGCATCGCTCACGAGCCCCGCGAGCGGCGCACCACGCGGTCCCCCGTCCGCAGGTCGACGAACGGGTGGGCCTCGAGCACGTGCCGCGCCCCGCGGCGAGGCCGGAACACCAGGCCGGGGCGGGCCCGGACGACCTCGAGGACCCGGAACCCGTCATCGAGGAACGCCACGGCGAGGGGGAACCGCATGCCGACGGTGTGGACCGACCGCGTCCGCTCGAGCAGGAGCGCAGCGTTGCGCTCGAGGGACGGACGGCGAAGGAGCCCGCGGGCGCGCTCGCGCCGTGTTCGAGGCACCTCCGCCACCAGCCGGACCCCGCGATCGGTCTCGAGGATCTCGACCAGCACCGGCCCAACGTACGGCGTCGGACCGACATCGCGCTGTGGGGCGGGCAGGATTCGAACCCGCGACACGAGGGTTAAAAGCCCCCTGCTCTGACCGGACTGAGCTACCGCCCCCGGCCGAAGTGTAGGGGAACCCCTCGGCTCCGAGGGAGCGTCCAACCGGCGACCCGACCCGGAGGAGCACGCGATGAAGGGCAACGCGAAGTGGGGACTGGCCGGCGTGGTGCTCGGGGTGACGGTGGCGCTCATGGTGCCGTCGCTCGCGCAGACGTCGGATCCCGAGCCCGGGACGACGGAGCGAACGGTCACGGTCTCCGGAACGGCCACGATCACGTCCGATCCCGACGAGGCCGTCGTCTTGCTCGGCGTGCAGACGCAGGCCCAGACGGCCGAGGCCGCGATGCGTGACAACGCGAACCGCATGAACGACGTGATCCAGGCGGTCCGACGTGCCGGCGTCGCGGCCGACGACGTCGCGACCGCGTGGATCGATCTGTACCCGCGGTACGACGACAACGGCATGACGATCGTCGGGTACTCGGCCGAGAACCAGGTCAACGTGACCGTCCGCGCGATGGACGACATCGGACGCGTGATCGACGCCGCGATCGACGCCGGTGCGAACCTCTCGAGCGGCATCTCGTTCGGCCTGTCGGACGAGAGTGCCGGCGCCGAGGACGCGCTGGCCGACGCGGTCGGCGACGCGCGCTCGAAGGCCGAGGCGCTCGCGGCCGCGAGCGGCGCGCAGCTCGGCGCCGTGGTCTCGGTCGTCGAGACCGGCGCCCCGACGCCGCCGGTGATGTACCGCGACTACGCGGTCGCGGAGGCCGCCACCGCGGCCGGCGCCCCGCCCGTCGAGACGCCGACGATCGAGACCGAGGTCGGCGTGACCGCCACGTGGGAGCTGCGCTGACCCGTCGAACCACCGAGCTGCCGGCGGAGCGCGCTACGAAGCGCCGCTCCGCCGGTACCGGTTCGTGATCGGCATCCGGCGGTCGCGGCCGAACGCGCGCGGCGTGATCTTGATCCCCGGGGCGGCCTGCCGCCGCTTGTACTCGGCGCGGTCGATCTTCGCGACGACGCGATGCACGAGCGCGGCGTCGGATCCATCGGCGACGATCTCCTCGGGCGAGCGGTCGTCCTCGACGTAGGCCTCGACGATCGGATCCAGCACGTCGTACGGCGGGAGCGAGTCCGTGTCCTTCTGGTCCGGCCGCAGCTCGGCCGAGGGCGGCTTGTCGAGCACGCGCTGGGGGATCGGCGGCTCACCCCCACGGGCGTTCCGCCAGCGCGCGAGCTCGTACACCAGCGTCTTCGGGACGTCCTTGATCGGCGCGAACCCGCCGGCCATGTCCCCGTACAGCGTCGAGTAGCCCACCGCGAACTCGCTCTTGTTGCCCGTGGCGAGCACGAGCCCGCCGCGTTTGTTCGACAGCGCCATCAGCAGGTTGCCGCGGATCCGCGCCTGCAGGTTCTCCTCGGCAACGCCGCTCTCGGTCCCCGCGAACAGGTCGGCGAGGGCGGCCAGGTACGCGACGAAGGTCTCCTCGATCGGCAGGACGTCGAACCGGATCCCCAGCCGACGAGCGACCTGGGTCGCGTCCTCGAGGCTCTCGGGCGAGGAGTACCGCGAGGGCATCGCGAGCGCGTGGACGGCATCGCCTCCGAGGGCGTCGGCCGCGAGCGTGGCCACCATCGCCGAGTCGATCCCGCCCGAGAGCCCGAGCACGACCTCGCGGAACCCGTTCTTGCGGACGTAGTCGCGCAGCCCGAGCGCGAGCGCCCGGTACACCTCCTCGGGCCCCTCGGGCCACGCGTCGCGCTCGGGGCCGGTCGCGACCGCCCAGGTCGCTCCGCCGCGGATCTCCTGGAGCTCGACGACCAGGAGATCCTCGGTGAACGCGGAAGCGCGGTGCACCAGCTCGCCGTCGGGGCTCACGACCATCGAGCAGCCGTCGAAGACCAGCTCGTCCTGGCCACCGACGGCGTTCACATAGACGATCCACGCGCCGGTCTCCCGGGCGCGGGCGGCGCACACGTCCAGGCGCTCGAAGCGCTGGCCCACGTGGTACGGCGAGCCGTTGATGCTGACGATCAGCTTGGTCCGCGTGTAGCCGTCGAAGGGCGGTCCCGGCGCCCAGGCGTCCTCGCAGACCGACAGCCCCAGGTTCGCGCCCCCGATCTCGACGACGCAGCTGCCGCGCCCCGGCTCGAAGTACCGGCGCTCGTCGAACACGCCGTAGTTCGGCAGCTTGATCTTGTGGTACGTGGCGCGGACCTCGCCGTCCCGAAGCAGCGCGGCCGCGTTGTGGACGCCGCGATCGCTGCGGTCGACGAATCCGGTGAGGACGGCGCACCCGCCCGCGGTGCGCCGGGCGAGCTCCTCGAGCGCCTCGAGGTTGTCCCGGACGAACTCCGGGTGCAGGACGAGGTCCTCGGGCGGGTACCCGGTGATCGCGAGCTCGGGGAAGCACACGAGGTCGGCGCCGGCCTCGGTCGCGCGGTGCGCCCACTCCTGGAGGCGGTCGACGTTGCCCTGCAGGTCGCCGACGGTGGTGTTCAGCTGGCCGAGCGCGATGCGGACCACGGGCACAGCCTAGCCGCGCCGGGCGGCGCGGTCGTCACTCGATCCCGCCGATGTCCAGGTTGTAGGCCTCCCAGACGAGGTCGGCCCCGTGCTGCCGATGCCGAACGACGTTGCCGAACAGGCGCTGGATGTCATCGCGCGCGTCCTCGAGGCTCCACGTCGTCCCGATCGGGGTGGTGCGCAGGCGAGCGATCGCGTCGGAGGTCGCGTCCCGCAGCGCCGGGTGCTCCTCGCGCAGGCGCTGCACGGCGGTGGCCATCCGGGGAGCGTTCTGGAGGATCTCGTCGTAGAGCCCGCCGGGGCGCTCGGTCACCTCGATGTGGTCCTCGATCGTTTCCCGCAGGTGCGCGAGCGCGCCGACCACCTCGCGGGCCCACGCGTCCTCGCGGCCCGACGCAGGGCCCGAGAGCGCCTCCTCGGCCGCGACGAGGGCGTCGTGGATGTCCACGCGGAGACGGCGCGCCTCGGCGAGGGTGGGTGTGGGCTCGTGTCTGGCGTCGTCCATGGCCGCACACAGTAGCCGAGGTGCCTCGGCTCCACCACGACGCGCGTCGCGGTGCCGGCGACGAGGTGGTTCCTCCGCGCCGAACCCCCTAATGTTGCCGCCGTGGTCCGAGTGGCGTCCGAGGCGCAGGTACCCGCCGGCTCCTCCTCGCCACGCCCGTACGTCCCCCGGCTGCTGCTCCAGCGGCTGACGTCGGCTCCGCACGAGCGGGCATGGAGCGTCGATGGAACGGTGGTGTTCGTCGACATCTCCGGGTTCACGAAGCTCTCCGAACGGCTCTCGGCGCACGGGCGCGAGGGTGCCGAGCAGGTGACGGACGCGATCGACGGCTGCTTCAGCGCCCTGCTCGCGGTCGCATACGCGAACGGAGGCGGTCTGATCAAGTTCGGCGGCGACGCGCTGCTGCTGCTGTTCGACGGTCCGGGCCATGTGGAGCGCGCCGCGCGCTCCGCGGTCTGGATGCGGCGCATGCTCCGGGACGTCGGTCGGGTCGAGCTGCCCGGCGTGAAGCTCCAGCTCCGGATGTCCGTGGGGATGCACACGGGTCGCTTCGATATGTTCCTCGTCGGGGACTCGCATCGGGAGCTCCTCGTGACCGGCCCCGCGTGGACCCGCACGGTCGAGATGGAGCACGAGGCCGAAGCCGGCGAGATCCTCGTGAGCCCCGAGACGGCGGCGATGCTCCCGGCCCGGAGCATCGGGCGCGACAAGGGTCCCGGGCGGCTCCTCGTCCGCGAGCCCCGCGACGTCCCGCCGCCCGGCGACATCGCCGTGGACGAGCACGTCCCGGAGGAGACGGCGCGCTGCCTGTCGGTCGCGGTTCGCGAGCACGTGCTGGCGGGCGGCGGCGCCCCCGAGCACCGGCCGGTCACGGTCGCGTTCCTCCACTTCGACGGGACGGATGAGATGCTCCGCGCCGAGGGTACCGAGGTCACGGCGCTCGCCCTCCAGGACCTCGTCGAGACCGTGCAGGCCGCCGTCGACCACTACGGTGTGTGCTTCCTCGGATCCGATGTCGACGCCAACGGCGGCAAGATCATCCTCACGGCCGGCGCGCCGAGCGTGACCGGGAACGACGAGGAGCGGATGCTGCTCGCACTGCGGAGCATCGTCGAGGCCGTGATCCGCATCCCGGTGCGGATCGGCGTGAACCGGGGCGCGGTGTTCGCGGGCGACATCGGCCCCTCGTACCGCCGCACGTACACGGTGATGGGCGATGCGGTGAACCTGGCCGCGCGCCTGATGGCCAGGGCGGAGCCGGGACGGATCTACGCGACCGCGGACCTGTTGGACCCCTCGGCCACGCGGTTCGCCGTCACCGAGCTCGAGCCGTTCAGCGTGAAGGGCAAGGCCAGGCCCGTGCAGGCATGGGAGGTCGGCGAGGCGATCGGCTCTCGTGGGCGGGAGGCAGGGCCTGGGCGCTTCGCGCTCCTCGGCCGCGAGCGCGAGGTCGCCGCGCTCGAGGAGGCGCTGGCCTCGGCGCGAGGGTGCCGCGGACGGCTGGTCGAGATCTCGGGCGAGGCGGGGATCGGGAAGACGCGGCTGCTCGAGGAGCTGCGGGAGCGGGCCTCGGACATCCGGGTGCTGCGCGCGACCTGCGAGGCCTACACGAGCTCCACCCCGTACGTCGCCTGGCGCGAGCTCCTGCGCGAGGCGTTCGACCTGTCGTGGGAGGACCCGCCCGAGGTCGTCCTGCGGCGCCTCGGCGATCTCGTCGAGCGCGAGCGGCCCGACCTGCTGCCGTGGCTGCCGCTGCTCGCCCTCGTCTTCGACGTGGAGGCGCCGACCACGCCCGAGGTCGAAGAGCTCGCCCCCGAGTTCCGTCGCACGAAGCTGCACGAGGTCGTCCTGCGTTTCCTGCGGGCCACGATCCTGGACGCCACCCTCGTCGAGGTCGAGGACGTTCATCTGATGGACGAGGCGTCGGCCGATCTGTTCAGGGCGGTCGCGGACGAGCTCGGGACGATGCCGTGGCTCGTCGTCTTCACGCGCCGCCCGGGACCGGACGGCCTCGTCGCTCCCGACCATCCATGGCTGATCCGTATCGAGCCTCGGCCGCTCGACCGCGCGGCGACGGTCGCGCTGGCCGAGGCCGCGACCGAGCACGCCCCGCTCCCGGCGCACGTCGTCCGGCTGGTCGCGGAGCGTTCGGCCGGGAACCCCGAGCTGCTCCTCGACTTGGTCCAGGCCGCGCAGACCTCGGACGTCGCGGACCTCCCCGACTCGGTCGAGGCCGCGGCGCTCGCGGTCGTGGACCGCCTCGCACCCGAGGACCGTGCGCTCGTGCGGCGCGCGGCGGTCCTGGGCCTGAGCTTCCATCCGCGGTTCGTCGAGGACCTGCTGGAGGAGGGTGAGACGCCGCCCGACGCCGGTCGTTGGGCTCGGCTGTCGGAGCTGTTCGAGGACGAGGACGAGGGATACGTGCGGTTCCGCCGCGCCGTGGTTCGCGACGCCGCATATGCCGGGCTGCCGTTCCGGACCCGACGGCGGCTGCACGGCCTGGTCGGTACCCGGATGGAACGCGAGCTCGGGACCCAGGCGGACGAGTCGGGCGGGATCCTGTCGCTGCACTTCGTGATCGCCGAGGAGTTCGAGAAGGGCTGGCGCTACGCGCTGCTCGCCGCCGAGCACGCCGAGCAGATCTACGCGAACGTGGAGGCGGCGCGGTTCTACGAGCGGGCGATCGAGGCGGGGCGTCGCGCCGGCCGTGACGGGGCCGAGCTCCTGCGGGTGTGGGAGGCGCTCGGCGACGTGCGCCACCGAGCAGGGCTCCACGCGGCCGCGGGTCGGGCCTATGCCGAGGCGCGTCGGCTATGCGCGTCCCAGCCGATCCCGAGCGCCCGCCTCCTGTACAAGCGGGCGCTGATCGAGGAGAGCATGGGGAAGCTCCCGCAGGCGCTGCGGTGGCTCACCCGCGCCAGGCGAACCGTCCAGGAGGTCGTCGGCGAGGAGGCGCTCCGCGAGCGTGCCCATGCCGACGCCCGGTACGCGGCAGTCCTGCAGGCCGAGGGACGCAACCGGGCGGCGATCCGGGTGGCGCTGCGTGCCCGGGCCGAGGCGGAGGAGGCGGGGTTCCACGGGACCGTCGGCGACGCCGAGAACATCCTCGGCGTGGCGAAGGTCGTCCTGGGGGAGCCCGGCTACGAGGACCATTGGAGGCGAGCGCTGGGGCTGTTCGAGGGCATCGGCGACCTCCCCAAACAGGCGATGGTGCTCGCGAACCTGGGCGCCGGCGCGTACCTCGAGGGCCGCTGGTCGGACGCGCTCGAGCTGAACGAGCGCGCTCGGGAGCTCCGGCGGCGGACCGGCGATCCGACGAACGTCGCGCTCGCGGACCTCAACATCGGCGAGATCCTGCTCGACCAGGGGCGGTACGAGGCGGCCGAGACGCTCCTACGCGATGCCGGGCGGGTCTGGCGGGCGTCCGAGGACCACTTCAACCTGGGGATCTGCCTCGGGTACCTGGGCCGCCTGGAGGTCCGGACCGGCCGGTTCGAGGCCGCGATGCGCCGGTTCGAGGACGCCCGCGCGGAGTTCGCCTACGTGGGCGCGCAGGGGGACACGCTGGAGGCGGACGCTCGCATCGCCGAGGCCCTGCTGTTCATGGACGACGCGCCCGGGGCCCTCGCGATGGCCGACCACGTTCGCGAGGAGCTCCGCGCCGGTGTCGGGCCGGGCATGCTCACGCCGCTCGTCGAGCGCGTGCGCGGCTACGCGCTGATCCAACTGGGTGATCTGGCGGGCGCCCGCGAGGCGCTCGAGGCCAGCCTGCGCGCGGGGCGCGAGCGCGGCGCCGAGCACGAGGTCGCCTTCACGCTCCAGGCGCTCCTCCGACACGCCCGCGTGGCAAGCTCGGCGCCCGGGGACGGCTGGCGAACCGAGAGCGGCGTGCTGCTCGAGCGCCTGGGCATCGTCGCCGTCCCGGCGGTCCCGCTGCCGCCGCCGGGCTCGGGCACGGCGGAGGGCGGTCCCGAGGTGGGACCGCCCTCCGTGGAACGTCCGGTCAGCGCCGGCTGAACGCCGGGTCGAACTTGCCGTAGAAGTGGTCCGTGACCTGCATCTCGTTGTTCGGCGCCGTCTCCGTGCCGAACAGGACGGACTCCTGCGCCGTGAGGCACCACGGGAACGTGCTCGAGAGCGCCGGGCCCGGGTTGCACCACTCGACCTCGGTCGGCGAGCCGCCGGGCAGCGTGATGAGCGTCGCCGGGACCGGCGTTTCTGCCGGCTCGGGCGCCCAGATGATGTCCACGGTGAACTCCGCCTCTTGCGCGTCGACGATCGACTCGTCCTTCGCGAGGAACACGTCCTGAGCCGTCCCGTTGCGTGAGAAGGTCACGTTGAAGGGGACGTCGACCGTGCACTCGCCGACGTTCAGGCGGGTGATCGTGAACGTGATGCCGCTGCCACTGTCGGTGATCGTCTCGGCGCAGTCGAGCTGGTCCCCGTAGTAGGTCGAGATCTCGAACAGCGAGTCGAGCGTGTCGGGGAGGAGCGGGTCCTCGGCGGCGGGCGTGCCGTCGGCGCCGCCCTCGAGCGAGAACGAGCCGACCCGGTCCACCGGGCTGAGCACCATCGTGTCGAACGGCTCGGGCGTCGGCGTCTGGGGGTCGACGTCCGTCACGATCACCTCACGGGCGTTGTCCCTCGCGCCCGCGTCCGGACCGTTGTCCGAGAAGTTCGCATCGCTCAGCACGACGCGGCCCACGGGCTGCCCGGCGCGGAACAGGTCGGCCTGCACGGCGACGTTGAACTTGCCCTCGATGTCGAGCTGCGCCTCGGTGATGACCTTGCCCGCGAGGTTGCCGGCCAGCGAGAGGGTGAGCGACTGGTCCGAGTCGACGCGGCCGCACGACGTCCCCTTGCCCTCGCTGTACTTCGAGCCGATCCCATACGGGGCGAATCCGACCTCGGCCGCAGCGCCGCCCGAGGTGCCGGTGATGCCACCCTTCGCGGACAGCGAGACGAGCGGAGGGTTGGCTCCGAGCGAAACGACGCACTTGCCACTGACGGAGATGCTCTGGACGTCGTCGCCGTAGATGAACTCGTTTCCATCGGCGCCGAGGTGCAACTGCAGGAAGCCCTCGGTGACCGTGACCGGCGGGTCGTTGTCGGGGGCGGCAACCGCGCCGCCTCCGGGGAACGTCGCCAGTCCAGCTACCACGGCGGCCGTGACCGCCATGCCCGTCCATCGGCGACGCCATGCATGGGTGCGCGACATGGGATCCTCCCTCTCCTCCCGGGTTCGTCGCGCCGATCGGCGCCTTGCCCACCCGGCTCTCGAACTAGGTCGAGCAGCCTACCGCACTATCGCACGTTATGGCTATCCCAGATGGGGGACGCCCGGTGATGCGCAGGCTCGGTCTTCGGGACGCCGCCGGCCGGCTCAGAGGATCGGCAGGTACCGCTCGAGCTCGTAGGGGGTCACGTACGCCTTGTACGCGTCCCACTCCTCGCGCTTGTTCCGGAGCAGGAACTCGAGGACGTGCTCCCCGAGCACGTCCCGCAGGATCTTCGACTCGGCGGCGAGCTCGATCGCCTCGTAGAGGTCCTCGGGCAGCGAGCGGATCCCGGCGGCCCGGCGCTCGTCCTCTCCCATCTCGTAGATGTTGTTCGAGGCCTGCGGCGGCAGCTCGTGATCGTTCTCGATCCCGGACAGCCCCGCCGCGAGCATCGTCGCGAAGGCGAGGTACGGGTTGCATGCGGGGTCGGGGGAGCGGTACTCGATGCGCGTGGCGCCCTCCTTGCCCGGCTTGTACATCGGTACGCGAACGAGCGCCGAGCGGTTCCGGCTGGCCCAGCACACGTACACCGGCGCCTCGTACCCCGGGACGAGCCGCTTGTACGAGTTCACCCACTGGTTCGTGACGAGGGTGATCTCGGGCGCGTGGCGCAGGATCCCCGCGATGTACGACCTCGCCGTCTTCGAGAGGTGGTGCTCGTCGCTCGGGTCGAAGAACGCGTTGCGGTCGCCGGTGAACAGCGACTGGTGCGTGTGCATGCCGCTGCCGTTCACGCCCTGCTTCGGCTTCGGCATGAACGTCGCGTAGATCCCGAACTCCTGCGCGACCTCCTTCACCGTGAGGCGATAGGTCATCACGTTGTCGGCCATCGTCAGGGCGTCCGTGTAGCGCAGGTCGATCTCGTGCTGGCTCGGCGCGACCTCGTGGTGCACGTACTCGACGGGGATGCCCATCGACTCGAGGTACGTGACCGTGCGTTTGCGCCAGTCGGTCGCCACGTCGAGCGGCGTCTCGTCGAAGTAGCTGCTCTGGTCGAGGAAGTTCGGGTCCTCGAGGCTCTTGAAGTAGAAGTACTCGAGCTCCGGACCGACGTAGAACGTGAACCCCATCTCGGCGGCGCGCTGCAGCTGCCGCTTCAGCACGTACCGGGGGTCGCCCTCGAACGGCGTGCCGTCGGGGTTCAGGATGTCGCAGAACATCCGCGCGACCTGCGCCTCGGTCCTCCACGGGATCAGCTGGAACGTGCTCGGATCGGGCACGGCCACCATGTCGGACTCCTCGATCCGGCTGAACCCGTCGATCGACGAGCCGTCGAAGCCCATCCCCTCGGCGAACGCGCCCTCGAGCTCCTGCGAGGTGATCGTGAACGCCTTGAGGAACCCGAGGACGTCCGTGAACCACAGGCGGACGAAGCGGATCCCCCGCTCCTCGATCGTGCGCAGGACGTACTCGGCCTCCGCGGACAGAGCCATGGTCGTCGCTCCTTCGTCGGGCTCGAGCGGAGCGTACCGGAGCCGGCCCTCGGGTTCGTTACGGGCGCGTGAACTCTCGGCCGCGCCACGAGCCGCGTCTACGATGCGCGGATGGGGTGGTGGCGGTGCTGACGCCCGAGGACCTGGGCCGGACGCTCGCGGCGGCGCCCGATCCGGAGCTCGCCCGCGTGGCGCTCTCGCGCGTGGGCGAGGACCCGGTGGCGCGGCAGGCGCTCGGCCGGGCGGACGTGCTGGTGGTGGCCGTCCGACTGCTCGGCTTCTCGCGGGCGGCGACCGATCTCCTGGTCCGGCACCCCGAGGAGATCGGCGCGCTCGCCGACGTCCGCCGGCGGGACCGGGCCGAGCTGGACCGCGAGCTCGTCGAGGACGTCGAACGCGCCGGCGAGGTGGATGGCCTCCGTCGTTTCCGCCGTCGGGCGATGCTCCGGACCGCGGCCCGGGACCTGGGGGGCGCCGCGTTCGAGGACGTCGTGGCCGAGATCAGCGACGTCGCCGAGGCGTGCCTGGCGCTCGCATGCCGGATCGCTTCGCCCGAGGGTCTGGCGATCGTGGCGCTCGGCAAGCTCGGGGGCGCCGAGCTGAACTACGCGAGCGACGTCGACCTGCTCTTCATCCACGGGCGCGGCGGCCCCGAGCCCGTCGAGGATGCCGAGCGCCGGGCGGCCGCGATCATCCGGCTCCTCTCGGAGCCAAGCGCCGAGGGCGTGGCCCTGCGCGTCGACCCGACGCTTCGTCCGGGCGGTCGCGGCGGCGCGCTCTCGCGATCGCTCGACGCGATGCGCGAGTACTACGCGACCGGGGCCGCCACGTGGGAGCGACAGGCGCTGATCAAGGCGCGTCCCGTCGCCGGTGACGCATCCCTCGGCGCGGCGTTCGTCGAGGCGGTCGCGCCGTTCGTCTACCCGGAGCACCTCGCGGCGCAGGCGATCGACGAGGTCCGGCGCGTGAAGGTCCGCCTGGAGGAGTACGTGCGGGCGCGAGGCAAGGCCGCGATCGAGGTCAAGCGCGGATGGGGCGGGATCCGCGACGTGGAGTTCGCCGTCCAGCTGCTCCAGATCGTGCACGGCCGCCGCGACGAGCGCCTGCGCGAGCCGAACACGCTCCGCGCGCTCGGCGCCCTCGCGGCCGAGGGGTACGTCGCCGACGCCGACGCCGAGGCGCTCGCCGACGCATACCGGTTCCTGCGGACGCTCGAGCACCGGCTCCAGATCGTGCGCGACCTGCAGACGCACGACCTGCCGAGCGACCGCGCCGCGCGGACGACCCTCGCGCGCTCGCTCGGGCTCGAGGGGGCGGACTCGCTGCAGGCGGAGTTCGAGCGCCGGACCGCGCTCGTGCGCACGCTGCACGAGCGCCTGTTCTACCGCCCGCTGCTCGAGGCCTTCGCGGGCCCCGCCGCACCCCGGCCGGGCATCGACCGGGTGGCCACCGAGGAGCTGCTCGAGGGTCTCGGCTTCGCGAGCCCGGCGACCTCCTACGAGGTGCTGGCCCGGCTCGTCGATCCCTCGACCCGGATGGGCAAGGTGCTCTCGCACGTCTTCCGGGTGATGGCGCCGGCGCTCGCGCTCTCGGCCAGTCCGGACGCGGCGCTCGTCCGGCTGGAGCGCGTCGCCGAGGCCGCCGCGGCCGAGCCCCGGATCGCGGACGTCCTCGCGAGCGATCCCGGCGTCGCGCGGCGGTTGGCGCACGCTGTCGGTGCGTCATCGTTCGCGACCGACGTCCTCGCGGCGACGCCGACGCGCGTGCTGGCGCTCGAGGCCGGCGGCGGGGGCGACCCGCAGGCGGAGCTGGTGGCGGCGATCGCCCGGACCGCCGCGCGGGAGCTGGGGCCGAAGGAGACCGGCCTCGCGCTCTCGGCCGTCGCCGACCGGGTCGTTCGGGACGCGGTCCGGGAGGCCGCGCCCGAGCTGCCGTTCGCGGTGATCGGTCTCGGCAAGCTCGGAGCCGAGGAGCTGAACGTCGCGTCGGACCTGGACGTCGTGTTCGTCTACGAGGGCGAGGGGACCGAGGCGTACCGCATGGGCGCCGAGGCCGCCGAGCGCGTCCTGACCGGGATCCGCGACGCGGGGTGGGAGCCGGACGCCGACCTGCGGCCCGAGGGCCGGAGCGGTCCGCTCGCGAAGTCGTTCGCCGCGTACCTGGAGTACTGGGAGCGGTACGCGGAGACCTGGGAGTTCCAGGCGCTGCTCCGCACGCGGTTCGTGGCGGGGGACGAGATCCTCGGCCGCCGGTTCTGCTCGTTCGCGGAGGACTTCGCGTACCCGGAGTACCTGCCCCGCGAGCGCGCGGCCGAGGTCGTCCGGATGCGCCAACGGATCGAACGCGAGCGCGTCCACCCGATCGAGGCCGGGACGTTCCACTTCAAGCTCGGTCACGGGTCGCTGGCGGACGTCCAGTTCGCCGTGGAGCTCGCGCTGATGCGGTACGGGGGAGCCCACCCCGAGGTCCGTCGTCGCCGGACCCTCGACGCGATCGAGGCGCTCGCCTCGGCGAGGCTGATGGAGGACGCCTCGGCGCATGCGCTCGGCGAGGCCTTCGTGTTCCTGTCCGGGGTGAAGAACGCGCTCGAGATGGATCGTCGTGTGCACGCCGAGGCCATCCCGCCGTCGCCGCGGGAGCAGGTCGTGCTCGCCCGAGGCCTCGGATACGAGGAGTATCCGCGCCAGGCATTCCTGGACGACTACCTCCGCATCACGCGGCGGGCGCGGCGCGCGATGCTGCGGGTGTTCCGCGACGCGCAGGGGTAGGAGCGATCGGTCGAGGAGGTCGAGGCATGCTGAAGGAGTTCAAGGAGTTCGTCGCGCGCGGGAACCTGATCGATCTGGCGGTCGCGTTCATCATGGGCCTCGCGTTCACCTCGGTCGTCACGGCGTTCACCGACGTGATCCTCGGTGCGATCAGCTACGTCGTCGGAGGCGAGGTGTCGTTCGATCGGTTCGGCGTCCACCGCGACGGCGAGATCGTGATCCCGTACGGCGCGTTCCTGACCGCCCTCGTGAACCTGCTGCTGGTCGCGCTCGCCCTGTTCTTCGTGGTGAAGGCGTACAACCGCTTCGCCCGGCGGAACGAGGAGACCCGGGCGACACGCCCGTGCCCGTTCTGCACGACGACGATCTCCCGGGACGCGACGCGCTGCCCCGCGTGCACGAGCGAGGTGGAACCCGCGCCCGCGTAGGGAGTCAGATCCGGTCGATCGCGCGGGCCTCCATCCGGGGGCCGAAGGCCGGCGGTCGGATCTCGGCGGCCTCGATGAGGAGCTGGACGCGCCCCCGGTGCGGGCGGTAGCGCTCGAGGAGCTCGAGCATCCGCTCGTCGGTCCCCCGGGGCTCGTGTGCGAGCGCCCACGCGAGGACGTTCGGCACGTGGAAGTCACCGACCGAGACGGCGTCGGCGTCGCCGAGCGACAGGCGCGCGACCTCGGCGACGCTCCACGGGCCGATCCCGCGAAGCCTTCCGATCCGATCCCTCGCCGCCTCGAGCGGCAGGTCGACGGCCTCGTCCAACCAGGCCGCACGGGCGCCGATCCGCCGCAGGACCTCCGCGCGGCGGCGCTCGATCCCGAAGGGATGGAACCGCTCGTACGGCATGGCCGCCAGGCGGCCGAGGTCGGGCGGGAGGACGAGCTCGCCGGGTCCGGGCGCCGGCTCGCCGAGCGCGATCGTCATGCGCCGGTACGCGCGTCGGGCCTCCGCTCCGGTCACCTTCTGCTCGAGCACGACGGGGACCAGCCGCTCGGCGAGGAGGCCGGTGGATGGGATCCGCAGCCCGGTGAAGCGCCGATGCAGGTCGCGCACCAGCCCGGGCGCCGGCGCGAAGGCGGTCGGATCGTCGAGGGCGCCGACCCACGCCGGGGCCCGCTCGAGCGCCCACGCGGCGCCCGTACCCCACGTCTGCACCTCGACGCCGCCGTCCGCCTCGACGAACCGCAACGTGACCGGGCCGTCGGGGGTCCGAGACGCGCGCCACACCTCGCCGCGGGCGACGCGCATCGTCGGGTCCCCGGACCCCCGCAGCAGCGGGCCGAGCGTGAGCGCCAGGTCGATGCGCGTTGGCGTCGGGACGAACCGCGATGGCATGCTCGGGAGGCTACCCGGCATCCGGAGGGGATCGATGGGCAGGAGGCTGATCGCGTCGGGCTCGCCGTTCGAGCCCGTCATCGGGTTCTCGCGCGCGGTGGTCGAGGGCCACCACGTCGCGGTCGCCGGCACGGCGCCGGTGATGCCGGACGGCGCCGAGCCACCGCCGGACGCGTACGGTCAGGCCAGACGGTGCCTGGAGATCGTGCGCTCGGCGCTCGAGGAGGCCGGCGCCGCGCCCGAGCACGTGGTCCGGACGCGGACGTTCCTCGTGCGCGCCGAGGACTGGGAGGCGGTCGGCCGGGCGCACGGCGAGGTGTTCGGCCAGGTCCGTCCGGCGAGCACGATGGTCGTCGTGAGCGGATTCCTCGACCCGCGGTGGCTGGTCGAGATGGAGGCCGACGCCGTCCTGCCCGAGGAACGGTGACGCTGCCCGTCCGGGACGTCTCTCGGCTCAGATGTCGAAGTAGAGCGCGAACTCGAAGGGATGTGGGCGGAGTCGGACCTGGTCGAGCTCGTGCTCGCGCTTGTACTCGAGCCACGTGTCGATGACGTCCTGCGTGAACACGCCGCCTTCGAGCAGCCACTGGTGGTCGGCCTCGAGGTTGTCCAGGACTTCCTCGAGCGATCCGGGGACCTGCTTCACGAGCGCCTTCTCCTCGGGCGGCAGGTCGTACAGGTCCTTGTCCATCGGCTCCGGCGGCTCGATCTTGTTCTTGATGCCGTCCAGCCCGGCCATCAGCATCGCGGCGAACGCGAGGTACGGGTTGCACGTGGGGTCGGGGGTGCGGAACTCCAGGCGCTTGGCGGCCGGGCTCTTGTAGAACATCGGGATCCGGATGCACGCGCTGCGGTTCCGCTGCGAGTAGACGAGGTTGATCGGCGCCTCGTACCCGGGCACCAGACGGCGGTACGAGTTCGTCGTCGGGTTGGTGAACGCGAGCAGCGCCGGCGCGTGCGTCAGCAGCCCGCCGATGTACCAGCGCGCCGTGTCGCTGATCCCCGCGTAGCCGACCTCGTCCCAGAACAGGTTCTCGCCCTCGCTCCACAGGCTCTGGTGCGTGTGCATGCCCGAGCCGTTGTCCATGAAGATCGGCTTCGGCATGAACGTCACGGTCTTGCCGGCGCGCCACGCGGTGTTCTTGACGACGTACTTGTACTTCATGACGTTGTCCGCGGTGGCGAGCAGCGTGCTGTAGCGCATGTCGATCTCGGCCTGGCCTGCTGTGCCGACCTCGTGGTGATGCACCTCGATGTCGATGCCGACCTTGTTCAGGTTCAGGACCATCTCGCTCCGCAGGTCCTGGTAGTGGTCCATCGGCGGGAGCGGGAAGTAGCCCTCCTTGTATCGAGGCTTGTAGCCGCGGTTCGGCTCGCCGCCCAGCTCGCGGTCGCGGCCCGAGTTCCACACGCCCTCGATCGCGTCGAGGTGGTAGTAGCCCTCGTACTGGTTCTGGTCGAAGCGGACCGAGTCGAAGATGTAGAACTCGGCCTCGGGGCCCCAGTAGGACGTGTCGGCGATGCCGGTCTGCTCCAGGTAGAGCTCGGCCTTGCGCGCGATGTACCGGGGGTCGCGCGTGTACATCTCGCCGGTCACCGGATCCTTGACGAAGCAGTGCAGGTTCAGCGTCGGGTGCTGCGTGAACGGATCGAGGTACGCCGTGGAGGCGTCGGGCACCAGGAGCATGTCGGACTCCTGGATCTCCTGGAACCCGCGGATCGAGGACCCGTCGAACCCGAGGCCATCCTCGAAGCTGTCCTCGGTGAGCTCGGCCGTCGGGACCGAGAAGTGCTGCATGAGGCCCGGCAGATCCGAGAAGCGGAGGTCGACGATCTCGACCCCCTCGGTCTTCGCCATGGCCAGGACGTCCTTGGACGTGGTCATCCGGCGTCTCCCCCTTGCCTCGGTCGGATCGCATCAGGGTAGGGGCAGCCGGGCGCGCGGAGGTTTCTGCCGCGTTAACTCTTGGTTACGTCGGCCGCGGCTACTCGCCGAGGATCCAGCTCTTCTCGTCGACCCGATCGTTCCGGTACGTCACGAACACGACGACGCCGCGGTACCGGCGGCAGATGTCGTAGGCCCGCTCCTCGCGGTGCGGGCCTTCGTGGATCACCTCTCCCCGGGTGTCGAAGATCCGGTGGACGTGTGCCTTCCGCATCCCGATCTCGACGCGACGGAACTCGGGACGGCTGACGCAGCCGCCGGCGGCGGAGACCGCGACCGGGGTAGAGGCGCCGAGCAGCACCGCGAGTCCGATGCCGGCGAGGACCTTGCGAACCCATGTCCCGCTCATCCGGAGGTCTCCTCTCAGGGCCGGGTCGAGCGCAGCGTACGCCCGTGGCCGACCGATGGCGAGCGGAGCCGATCAGACCGGGCCGCGACCGGCGGGGTCGGGCTCCCAGTCGCGGATCGCCTCGGCGACCCGGACGAGGAGCGCGGCGCCTCCGGCGACCTGGACGAGCCTGCCCACGGGCGTGCGGAAGAACGGGTGTCGCAGGATCACCGGGGCGCTCACGATCAGAAGCTGCGCCGCGAGCGCGCGGACCCGCCGCCCGGTGGGCGTCGCGAGCCACGCCTCCGTCTCGTCGATCCCGAGGTCTAGCACACGCTCCGCCTCGCGGAGCCAGCCGCGGAGGTCGCGCATCGAGGGCAGCAACGAGCGGGCCATCGCCTGGACGATACCCCCGACGGCCGGGGACTATCCGTCGGCCGCGCGGTACCCGACGCCGCGGACCGTCTCGACCAGGCTCTCGTGCTCGGGGCCGAGCTTCGCCCGGAGACGGCGGACGTGGACGTCCACCGTCCGGGTGCCGCCGTAGAAGTCGTACCCCCAGACCTCGCGAAGGAGCGTGGGACGGGTGAAGACGCGCCCAGGGCGCTCGGCGAGGAAGCGCAGCAGCTCGAACTCCTTGTACGTGAGATCGAGCGTGCGGCCGGCCACCGTCACCGCGTAGGAGTCGACGTCCATCGTGAGGGTCCCGAGGCGCACGACCGTGTCCGTCGAGCCCCCGACCCGGCGGCGCAGCATCGCCAGGCGGATCCGGATCTCGGGCTCGGACGCTCCCGGGTAGAGCAGCTCGTCGGCGAGCGTCTCCCACGGGAACCGCTCCAGGTCGCGGCGCTCGACCACGACGACCGTGGGAACCGCGGTGTCCAGGTCGCGGACGGCGCGCAGCACCGCGTGGCCCTGCCCCGGGTTGTCCGCCGCGTCGATCAGGAGGACCTGTGGTCGCAGGGCGAGCACCTCGGGCACCGCGGCGACCGAGAGCTCCTCGGTCTTCAGGTCGAGCAGTAGCGCGCCGAGCGCGGGGAGCGCCTCGTCGGCGCGACGGTCCGAGAGCAGCGCGTGCAGGCCCATGGGATGGTCCAGGGTACCCGGTCGGCTCCGACGCCGGTACCCTTGACCTGCGATGACGATCCGCGTTCGGCTGTTCGCCGCGCTTCGGGACGAGGCGGGCGCGCCGGTGGTCGAGGCCGAGGGCCGAACCGCCGGCGAGCTGGCCGACGCCCTCGGCGTGCGGTTCGGGGAGCGCTTCGCGGCGATCGCATCCACCGGGTCGCTCGTGGTGAACGGCGAGCGCGCCGGCCGCGACACCCCGGTCGTCGAGGGGGACGAGGTCGCGCTGCTCCCCCCCGTGTCGGGCGGCTGACCTACGGCCGAGCGCGGAGGGCGCGTTCGTCGGCATCCTGCGATACTCGGTCGCACGTCCATGCGCTTCCGCGACGTCCTCCTCATCGTCAACCCGGTCGCCCGGACCGTCTCCAAGCCGACCCTGGCCGTGATCGAGAAGGCGCTCTCGGCCGACTTCCGTCTGGAGGTTGCCGAGACCAAGCAGCGGGGCCACGCGAGCGAGCTCGGCGCGCAGGCGGTGGCCGACGGCGTCGACCTGGTGATCGTGTTCTCGGGAGACGGCACGATCAACGAGGTCGTGAACTCGCTCGCGGGGACCGAGACTGCGCTCGGGGCCTTGCCCGGCGGGGCGACGAACATCCTCGTCCGCGCGTTGGACCTGCCGCTGGACCCGGTCGAGGCCACGGGTGTGCTGATCGCGAAGGCGCTCGACGACGCCTGCTTCCGGCTGCACCTCGGTCGTGCCGATGGCCGGTACTTCGCGGTGAACTGCGGGGCGGGTGTGGACGCGGCCGCGATGCGGCGCCTGGACGCGAAGTTCCCGAAGACGAAGTCCACGTTCGACCGCGCAGCGTTCCGTGCCGTGGCGCGCGAGCTCCTGATCGGCTACGCGGGCCGCCGACCGGACCTCGGCGTGCAGGTCGACGACGAGGAGGTCGTCCCCTCGCTCTCGGTCATGGTCGGCAGGACCGACCCGTACACGTACTACCGGGAGCACGGCATCCGGATGACGCCGGAGGCGTCGCTCGACGAGGGCCTGGACGTGCTCTCGGTCCGCAAGCTCGCCCGCCGGAGCGTCCCCCGGATCGCATGGCAGGTGTTCGGCTCGGCCCGGCACGTGCACGGCCGCGACATCGACTACTGGCACGACGCCAGCCGGGTGGTCGTGACCTCGGAGACCCCGTTCCCGGTCCAGGTGGATGGCGACGTGCTCCGCGACCGCACACGCCTCGAGGTCACGCTCGCGCGGGACGCGCTCTGGGTGGTGGCCTAGGAGGGACGTCCGCGGCCTAGGAGTTCTGGTCCCGCGTGAGGTCCACCACGCCGGTCGCGGCCTCGCGCTGGTGGATCCCGCACTCCCACTTCGAGAGCCCTGCCCAGCGGCCGGCGCGCTCGGGCTCGCCCTCGAAGCGCATCCGTGTGCACGGCGCGCAGCCGATCGACGCGTACCCGAGGTCGTACAGCGGGTTGTGCGGGAGGTCGTTCTCCTTCAGGTACGCCCAGGTGTCGCGCCGCGTCCAGTTGGCGACCGGGTTGATCTTCAGCATCGGCCGCCCCGGCTCGAGCTCGTAGCGGTCCAGGATCGGCGCGGTCGCCCTCGTGGGCGAGGAGTCCCGGCGGAACGCGGTCACCCACGCGTCCAGCTTCTGCAGTGCGTCGAACATCGGGCGCACCTTGTTGACGTCGCAGCACAAGCCCGGGTCTCGCTCGTACAGGCGCTCCCCGAAGGTCGCCTCCTGCTGCTCGACCGTGTAGGCGCCCACGAGGTCGGTGATCGTCACCCCCAGGCGTTCCGAAAGCTGCTCCTTGAACGCGAGCGTCTCGGCGAAGTGGAAGCCCGTCTCGAGGAAGAGGATCTCGACGTCCGGTCGGACGAGCGAGGCCATGTGCATCACGCACGTCCCCTCCGCCTGGAAGGCGGACGCGAGCGCGATGCGCTCGATGCCCGATCCATCCAGGGCCCAATGGACGATCTCCCGCGGGGTCGCGGTCTCGAACCGGCGGTTCAGGGCGCGGAGCTCGGGATCGGAGATGAGGGTGTGCATCGGGGAAACCCCTTCCGAGAGGTCCCCGCAGCATACCGCGGGTGCACGGAGCGCGTTCCACCGTCCCGCGTCGGTATCCTGGGTCCGACCCGGCCGGACGATCCCCCGGCGAACCCGACGGAAGGACTCGATGCATGACCACGAACGACACCATTACGCCCCACGGCGGCACGCTCGTGAACCTGCTGGCCGAGGGAGCCGAGGCCGAGGCGCTCGCGCAGCGGGCGGCGAACCTACCGAAGATCGTCGTCAACCCCCGCGAGCTCTCGGACCTGGAGCTCTTGACGGTCGGCGCGCTCTCGCCGCTGACGGGGTTCCAGGGTGAGCGCGACCACCGCTCGATCCTGGAGACGATGCACCTGGAGAACGGGCTGCCGTGGTCGATCCCCGTCACGCTGTCGCTGGACGAGGACGAGGTGAAGCGGATCGGCGGTGCGGAGGCCGTGGCCCTGCTGCCGGAAGAGGGCGCCGACCCGATCGCGGTCATCGAAGTGACCGAGGTCTTCAAGCGCGACCGCCAGAAGGAGGCGCTCGGCGTGTTCCGGACCGAGGACCTGGAGCACCCGGGCGTGAAGGCGCTGCACGAGGCGGGCGACTTCTGCGTGGCCGGGCCCGTGCGGGCGATCCGGCTCCCCGAGCACGCCGACTTCCTCGAGTACCGCCTCACCCCCGCGCAGACGCGCGCCGCCTTCCGCGAGCGCGGATGGCGGACGGTGGTCGGCTTCCAGACCCGCAACCCGATCCACCGGGCGCACGAGTACATCCAGAAGTGCGCGCTCGAGATCGTTGACGGGCTGCTCGTGCACCCGCTGATGGGCGCGACGAAGGGCGACGACGTGCCGGCCGACGTCCGGATGCAGTGCTACGAGGCACTGTTCGCCGGCTATTACCCGAAGGACCGGGCGATGATCAGCATCTTCCCGGCCGCGATGCGCTACGCGGGCCCTCGGGAGGCGATCTGGCACGCGATCTGCCGGAAGAACTACGGGTGCACCCACTTCATCGTCGGGCGGGACCACGCCGGTGTCGGCACCTACTACGGCACGTACGACGCGCAGGAGATCTTCGAGGAGCTCGAGCCCGGCGAACTGGACATCACGCCGCTGATGTTCGAGCACTCCTTCTGGTGCAACGCCTGCGAGGGCATGGCCAGTCCGAAGACGTGTCCCCACGGTGAGGAGACCCGTGTGTCGCTCTCGGGTACGCGGGTGCGCGAGATGCTCCGCGCCGGGGACCGGCCGCCGATCGAGTTCTCGCGGCCGGAGGTCGCGGACATCCTGATCGCGGCCATGAAGGAGTAGCCGTCTCGGCGAGGCCGTTTTGCCCGGGTGGAGGGGGCTCTGGTAGCCTCCCGAACGGCCTGTGACGCGGCGCCGGACGACCGAAGGAGGCCGAACGACCGCTCCCAGGAGGCCCCGCACGACTTCCCTCGCCCTGGCCCTGATGGCCGGGCTCCTCGTCGTCTCCTCGGCGCTCACGCTGCCCGCCGCCGCCGGGACGAAGGAGCAGCTCGAGGCCGCCAAGCGCGACCTGGCGCGGACCCAGGATCAGCTCGCCGCCGCCACCGCCGAGTGGCAGGCCGCCGAGCGCGATCTGGAGGCGACGCGGCACGACGTCGTGGTCACGAGGGATCGCATCGCGCGCCTGCAGGAGAGCGTCGACCGGATCGAAGGGCGGCTCGAGCGCCGCGCCGTCGTCGCGTTCGAGGCGGGTGCCGGCAGCACGATCGACCTGCTCCTGTCGTCGGAGTCGTTCGCCGACTTCTCGGCGCGCCTCGAGTTCCTCGGCAGCGTGACGCAGTCCGACTCGGATCTGATCGTCGAGCGGGACGTGGCAGAGGAGGAGCTCGTGCGCGAGCGCGACGAGCTGCTCCGGCTCGAGGAACGGCAGCAGAACCAGGCGACCGAGCTCCAGGGCGTCCGCGAGCGCATCCAGGACTCGTTCGCGCGGATCGACGACCTAGTCGACCGGCTCACCCAGAAGTACAAGTCCGAACAGAAACAGCTGCAGGTCCTCGGGCAGAGCCCCGACCCGAACTCGCCGATCCAGGTCTGCCCGGTGGCCGGGCCCAACTCCTTCGTGGATTCGTTCGGATGGCCGCGCGTCGGGCACACCCACCAGGGGACCGACCTGATCTCGCCGGCCGGGACGCCCGTCGTGGCGGCACACCCCGGGACGGTCTCGCACAGCTCCAGCTCCTCCGGCGGGATCCAGGCGTACGTGCGGGCGTCGAGCGGCACCTACACGTTCTACGCGCACCTGTCCGGGTACAGCGGCGCGTCGGGGAACGTCGGGGCCGGGACGGTGATCGGGTACGTCGGCAGCACCGGCAACGCGGGCTCGACGAACCACCTGCACTTCGAGTACCACCCCGGCGGCGGCGCCGCGATCAACCCGTACCCGATGCTCGTGGCGGTCTGCTGAGCGCCCGACGCGGCGCGGCACGATACGATTCGCCCGACCCCCTCGGTCCGAAGGAGCGCGCGTGAGCGATCAGGGCAACCGTCGCATCGACCACATCCGCCGGCCCGAATTCGTGCAGGGCGTGGAGGACCTCTCGCTCGACGAGCTGCGGCGGCGCCGGGACGAGTGCCTGGCCGAGCGCGAGTACCTGTCGTTCCTCCGGCGGCTGCTCCAGGGCCGCGCCGAGATCCTGCGGGCCGAGCTCGAGCGCCGGGACGGCCTGGCCGAGGGCTCCCTCGTCGAGAGCCTTGCGACGATCCTCGGCGGCGAGGCGCAGGGCCCGGCGCGTGGCGAGGCGGTGAAGGTCGGCCTTCCCGAGGACGAGATGCTCCTCGCGCGCCGACGGGTGGAGCGCCTGGTCTCCGACGTCGCGATCTCCGATCCCGGGCAGCTCGGCGACGAGCGTCTGACCGAGGTCGCCGACCTGCTCGTCCAGGAAGAGCAGGAGGTCTCGCGCTCGCGCGCGGAGGTGATCGAGGTGCTCGACCGGCTGCAGGACGAGCTGAAGCGCCGGTACCGCGATGACCCCTCGCTCGCCCTGACGTAGGTCCATCGCCCGCCCGTCCGGGGGAAGCCGTCGGCCGTGTCCGACCCACCCGTCGGTCCGACGGGGGATGCGCTGGGCGGAGGACATCTTGAGCCTGGATGCCCATGGACCTGTCGGGTGGCTCACGTAGGCTTTCCCGCGGAACGTTTCCCGACCCAAGGTGGCTGCGATGGACGGATCCGACCTCGGCCTGGCGCCCGTGACGTTCACGGACCCCGAGCTCCCCGCGGTGCACGAGCAGCTGATCGTCTTCGCGCGGGAGCTGGGGGAGCTCTACCGGCTCGAGCGGGCACGGAGCGCCGAACTGGAACGGGTCCTCGCCAGCCTGCAGGAGACGTACATCGCGACGATGAAAAGCCTCGCGCAGGTGATCGAGGCGAAGGACGCCACGACGCGGGGCCACCTGGACCGCACGCAGGCCTACGGGCTCTCGCTGGCCGGTCGCGTGGACGAGGACCTGGTGACCGAGGAGCTGGGGTACGGGTTCTTCCTCCACGACGTCGGCAAGGTCGGGATCCCCGAGCACATCCTGTGCAAGCGGGGCTCGCTCTCGGCCGAGGAGTGGCAGGTGATGCGGACCCACCCGCTCGTCGGCGCGCAGATCGTGGCCCCGATCGCGTTCCTCCGAGGCGCGGTCGAGCTGGTCCGGCACCACCACGAGCGGTTCGACGGCAGCGGGTACCCGGACGGTCTGCGCGGCGAACGGATCCCGCTCGCGGCACGGGTCTTCGCGGTCGCCGACTCGTTCGACGCCATGACGAGCGACCGGCCCTACCGGAGCGCCATGGGCGTCGAGCGCGCGCTCGCCGAGATCCGGGGCGGCGCCGGCACGCAGTTCGACCCCGAGATCGTCCGGGTCTTCGTGCAGATGATCCGCGAGGACCCTCCGGTGCTCGAGGCGCCGGACGAGGGCGGGCTGTCGGCGCGGGCGGGGTAGGCACCAGCACGCACGACCTCGTGCCGCCCGTTCGTCCCCGCCGATAGGCTCGTCGCGATGCCGAGCGCCCAGCCGATCGTCCGCCTCGTCCGTTCCGGGCTCGAGGAGTCCGTGCACCTCGGGCACGTCGCGGTGGCCGACGCCGACGGGCACCTGGTGGCCCGGCTCGGCGATCCGTTCCACGCCGTGTTCCTCCGGTCCGCGACGAAGCCCGTCCAAGCTGCGGTCTCGCTGTCGCTGTTGGGCGAGGGCCTGCCCGCGCGCCTGATCGCGGCGCTCTGCGGCTCGCACAACGGGGAGCCGGTGCACGTGGCGGCCGCGCGTGCCGTATTGCGCCGCGAGGGCCTGGGCGTCTCGGCGCTCCGATGTCCGCCGGCGCTGCCGCTCGACCGCCGGGCGATGCTCCGGTCGGGCCGGGCGCGGCGCGTCTTCCACAACTGCTCGGCCAAGCACGCCGGGATGGCTGCGGCGAGCGCCCGCGCCGGCCTGGACGTGAGGACGTACCCAGAGCCTCGGCATCCGCTGCAGCGGCGGGTGCTCCACGCGGTCCGTCGCGGCACCGGGGTGGAGCGGCCGAGGATCGGCGTCGACGGTTGCGGCGTGCCGGTCCACGGCGTGCCGCTCGCGGCCGCCGCGACGCTGTACGCCCGGCTCCTCGCGCCGGAGCGCTTCGGCCGCCTCGGGCCGTCGGTCGAGCGCGCGGTCGACGCGATGCGCGCCGAGCCGTACCTGGTCGCCGGTCGCGGACGGACGGACACCGCCGTGATGGCGGCGGTACCCGGGCTCATCGTGAAGGTCGGGGCCGAGGCGCTGCACTGCGCCGCGGTCCCCGCGCTCGGTCTCGGCGTCGCGGTGAAGGTGGCCGACGGCGGCGAGCGCGCGAGCGGTCCCGCCCTGATCCACGCCCTTCGGCTGCTCGGCGCGATCGAGGACGCGCAGGTCGAGCGGCTCGGCCGGCACGCGCGCCGCCCGGTCACCGGCGGCGGGCGGCCGGTGGGTGAGATCGTCGCGGCGTTCTCGCTTCGAACGCGCTGAGCCGATCGGCCGAACGGCGCACGCACCACTCCGCCACCCAGCCCGGGCGCTCGTTCGGTGGAGGCTCCCGTACCATCGTGCCGTGGTGGCGAACCTCGACGGCCCGCGCCCGGTCGGCCCGCGTCCGCGCGTGGCCGTCGTGAGCCTGCACACCTCACCTCTGGACCAGCCGGGCACCGGCGACTCGGGCGGCATGAACGTGTACGTGCGCGCCGCCGCCGAGCAGCTCGCGCGTCGGGGCTTCGACGTCGACGTGTTCACGCGCCGACGCGCCCCCGACATCGCGGAGATCGAAGAGCTGGCGCCGGGTGGGCAGGTGGTCCACGTCACGGCGGGGCCACGGGCGCCGGTCCCGAAGGACGAGCTCGCCCCGCACATCCCGGAGTTCCTCGAGGGCGTGCTGCGACGGAGCCGGGCGGTGGGCGGCTATCACCTCGTCCACACCCACTACTGGCTGTCCGGCGTCATCGGGGTGCGCGCCAGGGACGCGTGGGGGATCCCGCTCGTCTCGTCGTTCCACACCCTGGGGAAGGTGAAGAACTACTCGCTCGCCCGAGGTGAGCGCCCGGAGTCGGCGCAGCGCCTGGCCGGCGAAGCGGAGGTCGTCGCGTGCGCGGACCGGATCATGGCCGGGACCCCCGCCGAGGCGGCACAGCTCGTCGGCCTGTACGGCGCGGATCCCGAGCGCGTCCGGCTCGTCCCGCCGGGGGTCGATCACGCGGTGTTCTTCCCACGATCGCGGCACGCCGCATCGACCCAACTGCACATGGCCGACGTCCGGCTCCTGCTGTTCGTCGGCCGGCTCCAGCCGCACAAGGGACCCGACATCGCGGTCCGGATCCTTGCCGAGGCGCTCGCGCGCGACCCCGACAGCACGCAGGATGTCGTCCTTGCGATCGTCGGGGGGCCGAGCGGCGCCGACGGCGCCGAGATCGCGCGGCTGATGGATCTCGCCGGGGCGCTCGGCGTCGAGGAGCGGGTGATGCTGTTCCCACCGCAGCCTCAGGTCCGCCTGGCCGACTTCTACGCGTCGGCCGAGGTCGTGCTCATGCCCTCCCGCTCGGAGTCGTTCGGGCTCGTCGCGCTCGAGGCGCAGGCCTGCGGGACGCCCGTGGTCGCCGCCGCGGTCGGCGGGCTCCGCTACGTCGTGGACGACGGGGTGAGCGGGCACCTCGTCGAGGGTCACGACCCCGCCGATCACGCCGAGCGGGTCCTGGACCTGCTGCGCGACGACGCCCGGGCGAAGCGGATGGGCGAGGCGGGCGTGGCGCACTCGCAGCGATTCTCCTGGGATGCGACGGCCGAGGAGATCCTCGCGGTGTACGGAGAGCTTCGGGACGGCACCGCGTCGGGGCGCCGATGGACGCCGATCGTCCATGGGGTCGGTTCCGCGTAGCGGTTGCAGCGCAAGACGTCACGAGCACGCGCAGCACGCCGTTGCTGGACCCGACACCTTCTTGTCACTCTTTATCCCGACCCCGCTACCTGCGCATTCATGCATCTACCTGCGGGTTCGTCAGGTTGACCCCTCCCCGGCCCGCCGATACATTCCGTATCGCTCCGAGCAGCCGGAGCGGCTGAGTCAGGGAACCGACGCGGGGACCCCTGGGAAAGCCGTAAGGCCGACTGGGCGCACCTGGTCGTACGGTTGGGAAGGCCAACTAGCTGTGCGGGCGGGGAGGCTCGGAAGGCCCCAAAGCCCAACGAAAGGGTCTACCGCCAGGAAACCAAGACAGCTGCCTGAGGTTGCTCGGAGCACCTGAGCCCGAGGGGCTGAGGGTGACCGGAGGCTTCGGCTTCCGGTGAGCCCGAGGTCCCTCGGGTTCTTCCTTTCCCCAGCGTCTTTCCGGCGTCCATCCGCCCCCTCGTCGCTCAGTGACGGTCGCGCTTGTTCCACGGGCGGAGGAGCCGGTACGGTTCCGTGTCGTGACCACCCCGGACGAGACCCACGCGAAACACGACCTGATCGTCGAGGTGGCGATGCGGCACTTCGCCGATCACGGCTACCGCGGCGCCCGCGTCGAGGACATCGCCGCCGAGGTGGGGGTCGCGAAGGGGACCGTGTTCCTGCATTTCGGCAACAAGGAGGGGCTGTTCCTCGCGGCCTACGAGCGGGCGGTCCGGGAGCTGCCGTCGTGGCTCGAGGCGCCGCCCGAGGTCGTCGACCAGGGGTTCTGGGCCGTCCTCGACTACTGGATCGAGGAGACGGAGGAGTTCCTCGAGGAGGCCTGGGTCCCGAACCGGGTCGCGATGATCGGCCGTTACGACACGGGGCTCGGGCTCCGCCGCCCGATCGACCGGTTCATGCGAGCCGAGGACCCGTACGGCACGCTCGAGTTCGTGGAGTTCGGCGTCCGCCGTGGCGAGGTCCGCGACGACGTCGACGTCGAGATGACCGCGTCCATGCTCGACTGGGTCGCCGAGCGCTTCCAGGACGCGCTCGGCAGCGAGGAGCTCGATCCGGGTCTGGTGCACCGCAAGCCGTTCCGCGCGGACCGGCGCGAGGAGCGGATCCGGGAGTTCATCGAGGTCCTGCGCACCGGCATCGCGGCCCGCTGACCCGCCCACGGCCGGACGAACGACCCGGCCGCGCATACGCCGCCCTGCTACGGTCGAGCCGTGAACGGTCCGCTCCTACGCGGTCCCGTCCTGCGGCTCACCGAGGCCGGCTGGTTCCGGCGTCTCGTGACCGGCCCCCTCGGGCGGCCGGTGGTGGCCCGGTTCGTGGCCGGCGAGCACCTCGACGACGCGATCCGTGTGGCCAAGGCGCTCGACGGCCAGAAGATCTCGACGATCCTGGATCATCTGGGCGAGAACGTCACCGCCCCCGAGCACGCGGTGGAGGCAGTGGCGGCGTACGTCCGCGCGCTCGATCGGATCCGCGTGGAGCCGTTCCTGGACCTCACGGTCTCGGTCAAGCTCACGCAGCTCGGGCTGGACTTCTCGCACGAGCTGTGCGTGGCGAACATGGAACGCGTGCTCCATGCCGCGTCCGAGGTCGGCACGCTCGTGATGATCGACATGGAATCGAGCGCCTACGTGGACCGAACGCTCCGCGTGTTCCGCGAGCTCCGCGGCAGGCACGACCGTGTGGGCGTGGCGCTCCAGACGTGCCTGCGACGGACGGCTCGAGACGTCGATGAGCTGCCCGAGGGGTCCGTGATCCGGATCGTGAAGGGCGCGTACCTCGAGCCGCCCGAGGTCGCGTTCACCAGCCGCCGGGAGGTGGACGTGAGCTTCGCGAACCTGACCGCGACGCTCCTCGCACGCGGTCACGTCGTGCACGTCGCGACGCACGACCCCGCGCTGCTGGACGGCACGGTCGCGTACGTGCACCGACGGAACATCCCCTGGACGCAGGTCGAGTTCCAGATGCTGTACGGGATCCGCCGCGACATGCAGAACCGACTGGCGAACGACGGCTACCCCGTCCGCGTCTACGTGCCCTACGGGACCGAGTGGTACCCGTACCTGACTCGACGGATGGCGGAGCGCCCTGCGAACATATGGTTCTTCGCCTCGAACCTGGTCAGGTTCGGGCGCTGACGTCGACGGCACACGGACGGGGGGACCAGGCGGATGACGGCACGCACGGTGGCGTTCCTCGGCGGGGGGCGGATGGGCGAGGCGCTCGTCTCGGGGCTGATCCGCTCCGGCGGCAGGAGCGCCGACCAGATCGTGATCACCTGCCGGCGGGACGAGCGCGCGCTGGAGCTGAAGGACCGGTACGGCGTGACGGCCACGCTCTCGAACCCGGAGGCCGTCGACTGGGCGCAGACGCTCGTGCTGACCGTGAAGCCCCAGGACATGCAGACCCTGCTCGAGCAGATCGCGGGGAGCGTCCACCCGGGGCAGACGGTCATCAGCTTCGCGGCCGGGATCCGAACGTCCTTCGTGGAGCGGCACCTGCCCGCGGGCATCCCCGTCGTCCGCGTGATGTCGAACGTCGCCGTGCTCGTCGACGAGGCGATGTCGGTCGTGTCGGCCGGCTCGCACGCCGACGAGGCGCACCTCGAGGTGGCCGAGGAGCTCCTACGCTACGTGGGGCGGGTCATCAGACTGACGGAGGCCCACCAGGACGCGATCACCGCGACGAGCGGCTCCGGGCCCGCGTACTTCTTCCTGCTCGCGGAGGCGATGATCGAGGCCTGCATCCTGCTCGGCCTGTCCCGCGACGTCGCGACCGAGCTGATCATCCAGACGATGCTCGGCTCTGCGAAGATGCTCCGCGACACGGGCAGGCACCCCGTCGAGCTCCGTGAGATGGTGACCTCGCCCGGTGGGACGACGATCGCCGCGATCCGCCACCTGGAGGAGGCCGGTGTTCGGGCCGCCTTCCTGAACGCGATCGACGCCGCTCGGCACCGGAGCGCCGAGCTCGCGCAGGGCGGCGAGGACGAGGAACGCGAGTAGCGGACGAGGGAAGGACCGACGGGATGGGACGAGGAGACCGGGCGCGGGTCCGCTGGGCGCACGACCGCGAGCGGAAGAAGAAGCAGGCCGACAAGCGGAAGGCGGAGCGGCGCGCCGCGGAGCGTAAGGCTGCGGCGAAGAAGTAGCCGCCTCCGCGACGGGCGACCCCTTCAATGGCCGGGGCGCGACCCCGGCCTCGCCGTGTCCGGACGCCCCAGCCGGACCCGGAGCACGCCGATGCCCTCGGCCTCGACCTCGACCCGCACGCCCGGCCACAGCCGCTGGTCGAAGCGCTCGAGCTCGAACGGCCCCGACGCGAACGCCTCGCCCGCGGCGAGCCGCTCCTGCCGGGAGGCGGCCGCCACGTCCGCCAGGAGCGTCCGGGCGGTCCCATTGAGGTTGCCCTTGGCCCACTCCTTGCCATCGACCCGGACCGTCACGTACGCGGTCTGCGGGTCCAGCTCGTCGGGCGTGACCACGCTCGGACCGAGGGCGACGGGCGCCCCGCTCGACGTGGGCGCGGGATCGCCGGTGCCGACGTGCGTGAGGAAGTCCCCGACGAGCGTGTAGCCGAAGACCACGCTCGGAACGTCCTCGCGACCGAGCGGGTCGCGGACGGGGCGGCGCAGGATCGCCGCGATCTTCGGTCGGAACTCCAGCCACCCGGCGCCGGCGGGCCACGGCAGGGTCTCGTCGGGACCGGCGACGGGCCTGGCCCCCTCGTCGGCGTCCGCCGACCGGAGCGCGGTGGGCAGCAGCGGTGCCAGCAGGCGCGCGCGCTCGACCACGGCGAGGTCGGCGTCCTCGCGCTCGAGGGCGGCGCGGGCGACGTCGAAGACGGTGCCTCCGTTGCTCACGACCAGACGCTCCATCGTGGTCGGGTACGCGGGGTGCCCGATCAGGTCGGGCAGGTCCACGACCCGATCCTCGAGGAGCGCCCCCAGTCGCCGGTGCCCCCTCCGGTCGTAGGTCACGAGCCTCAAGGGAACCCGATGGTACGCCCGCCGAACCCCCGAATCTCGATATCCGCGGGTCAGTTGGCCCGGGACCACCCCGGCCGTCCGACTTGGGAGGACCGCGGGGCCCCGGCTACGATGAGGGCTGGTCAGAGCGCTTGTTCGGGAAGGGGGAGGCGACCATGGCAGATCAGGGCTTCCGCATCACCTACGCCACCATGTCGGCCGACAACGAGGAGTTGCACAAGCTCTACGACCAGGGCGTCGAGATCGCGACCTCGTGGCTCGGCCAGAAGCACCCGCTGTACGTGAACGGCGAGGCTCGCGAGGGCAGCGGCCACAAGGAGGCCCGCTCGCCGATCGACGGCCGGGTGATCGGCGAGTTCGCCCAGGGCACGCGCGAGGACGTCCGCGACGCGGTCGCCGCGGCCCGGGCGGCCTTCCCCGAGTGGGCCAACCGTCCGTGGCAGGAGCGGGTGGCCATCATGCGCAAGGCCGCGGACATCATGAGCGAGCAGCGCAACGAGCTCTCGGCCCTGATGGCGATGGAGGTCGGCAAGAACCGGCTGGAGGCGCTCGGCGACGTCGAGGAGTCGGCCGACCTGATCCGCTGGAACGCGAACGAGGTCGAGCGCAACGACGGCTTCAGCAAGCCGATGCAGTCGCTGGGCTCGCCGGGCGAGTACTACGACGTGCTGCGGCCGTTCGGCGTGTGGGCCGTCATCAGCCCGTTCAACTTCCCGATGGCCCTTGCCGCCGGCCCGTCGAGCGCGGCGCTCGTGGCCGGCAACTGCGTCGTCTTCAAGCCGGCACACCTCGGCGTGTTCACCGGCCTGAAGCTGTACGAGATCTACATGGCCGCCGGCGTCCCGACGGGCGTCTTCCACTACCTGTCCGGCCCCGGCAGCGTGATCGGCGACGCGATCGTGAACCACCCGGACGTCGCCGGGATCACGTTCACGGGCTCGTACGAGGTCGGGATGGGGATCTACAAGGGCTTCGCGAAGGACTTCCCGAAGCCGGTCATCTGCGAGATGGGCGGGAAGAACCCGACGATCGTCAGCGACAAGGCCGACCTGGACAAGGCGACCGACGGCGTGATGCGCTCGGCGTTCGGGTTCGGCGGACAGAAGTGCTCGGCGAACTCGCGTGTGTACGTGCATCGCAGCGTGTACGACGGGTTCGTCCAGATGCTCAAGGAGAAGACCGAGAAGATCAAGGTCGGCAACCCGCTCGACAAGGACGTCTACCTGGGACCGGTCATCGATGAGAGCGCCCTCGAGACGTTCGAGGAGGCCGCCGCGGAGGCGAAGAAGAACGGGAGGATCGTTACGGGCGGTGAGCGCCTCACGGACGGCGAGTTCGCCCGGGGCAACTTCGTACAGCCCACGGTCGCCGAGGTGCCCGAGGACTCGTGGATCTGGAAGAAGGAGCTGTTCGTGCCGTTCGTGGTCGTGGCACCGTACGACGACCTCGACGACGCGATCGCCAAGTCGAACGCCACGGAGTATGGCCTCACGGCCGGCTTCTACAGCGAGGACCGGGCCGAGATCGACCGGTGGCTGAACTCGATCGAGGCCGGCGTGGTCTACGTGAACCGGCGCGCCGGCGCCACGACGGGGGCGTGGCCCGGCGTCCAGCCGTTCGGCGGTTGGAAGGGCTCGGGCACGACCGGCAAGGCGGGCGGGGGACCCTACTACGTCCAGCAGTACCTCCGTGAGCAGTCGAGGACGGTGATCGAGGAGTGAGCACGCCCGCGTACGACGACCTGGCGAACGCCGCAGCACCGAACCTGGTCACCGAGGTCCCCGGCCCGAACGCCCGGGCGCGTGTCGAGCGGGACCGGAGGTTCACGAGTCCCTCGCTCCCTCGGGCCTACGAGTTCGTCCCGAGGCGGGGCGCCGGCTCGGTCGTGGAGGACGTCGACGGCAACCTGTTCCTCGACCTGAACGCCGGCATCGCCGTCACCTCGACGGGGCACGCGCACCCGAAGGTCGTGGAGGCGATCCAGCGGCAGGCCGCGGAACTGATCCACTACTCGGCGAGCGACTTCTACCTGCCGATCTACTCGGACCTGTGCGAGGTGATGGACCGGATCGCGCCGATGAGCGGCCCGTCGAGGTCCTTCCTCACGAACTCCGGGACCGAGGCCGTCGAGGGCGCCCTGAAGCTCGCGCGGTACGCGACCGGCCGGCAGTACGCGATCTCGTTCTACGGCGCGTTCCACGGGCGGTCGTACGGCGCGATCTCGCTCGGTGCGAGCAAGGCGAAGTACCGGGCCCACTTCGGGCCGGTCGTCCCGAGCGTCTACCACTCGATCTACGGCGACTTCGAGTACATCGAGAAGGTGCTCTTCAAGCACATGGTCTACCCGGACGAGGTCGCCGCGATCTTCGTCGAGCCGGTGATGGGCGAGGGCGGGTACGTCATCCCGCCCGAGGGCTGGATGCGGTACCTCCGGGAACTCTGTGACGAGCACGGGATCCTCCTCGTCGCCGACGAGGTGCAGAGCGGCATGGGCCGGACCGGCAAGATGTGGGCGATCGAGCACTTCGGCGTGGAGCCGGACATCCTGCTCTCGGGCAAGGGGATCGCGAGCGGCATGCCGCTCGGTGCGATCGTGGCGCGCGAGCACCTGATGGGCTGGGAGCTCGGGGCGCACGGGTCCACATACGGGGGCAACCCGCTGTCCTGCGCGGCCGCGCTCGCGACGATCGAGCTGATCGAGGGCGGCCTGATGGAGGATGCGGTCCAGGTCGGCAACGTCCTGCTCGAGGGCCTGCGCGGCATGCAGGAGCGGTTCCCTGAGCTCATCGTGGACGTCCGCGGGCTGGCGCTGATGATCGGCATCCAGTTCGCCGACGGCCGGCGCCGGACGGCGCTCGAGCACGCGGCGTTCAAGCGTGGGCTTCTCGCTCTCGGGTGCGGGGAGGACGTGATCCGCATGGCCCCGCCGCTCGTGTTCCGCGAGGACCAGGCCAAGACGGCGGTCGACGTGCTCGAGGAGGCCGTGGCCGAGGTCGCGGGGTAGGAGCCGCCGTGGCCTCGACGGTCGACGCGCTCACGTTCGACTGCGCCGACCCGCGCCGGCTCGCCGCGTTCTGGACCGAGGTCCTCGGCTACCGGATCGCCGACGTCGACGAGGACGGCGCCGAGATCGTCGACCCTGCCGGCGGGGGCTGGCGTCTGCTGTTCCTCGTCGTGCCCGAGGGCAAGGCGGTCAAGAACCGCGTGCACCTGGACCTGCGGCCGCCCGTGTCGATGGCCGCGGAGGTCGAGCGCGTGGTGGCGCTCGGCGCGACGGTGTACCGGTACGTCGAGGAGCACGGCAGCTTCTGGACGGTGATGCGCGACCCCGAGGGCAACGAGTTCTGCGTCCTGCGGGGTCCCGAGGATGGGTGGTCGCCCGATGAGTGACAAGGTGACGACGATGAAGGACGCCGTCGCGGAGCTGGTCCACGACGGCGACACGGTGGCGATCGAGGGGTTCACGCATCTGATCTGCTTCGCCGCCGGGCACGAGATCATCCGGCAGCGCAAGCGCGACCTGACGCTCGCGCGCATGACCCCGGACGTGATCTACGACCAGATGATCGGTGCGGGGGTGGCGAGGAAGCTGATCTTCTCGTGGCTCGGCAACCCCGGGGTCGGCTCGCTCCACGCCGTCCGGCGCCGGATCGAGGACCACGACCCCGAGCCGCTCGACGTCGAGGAGTACTCGCACTTCGGCATGGTGTGCCGGTACGTGGCCGGCGCCTCGAACCTGCCGTTCTTCCCGATCCGCTCGTACTACGAGAGCGACATCCCCAGCGTGAACCCGAACATCAAGACGATGGTCTCGCCCTACGAGGACGGGACCGAGGTGGCGGTCGTGCCCCCGCTGAGGCCGGACGTCACCGTGGTGGCGTGCCAGCGCGCGACGCAGGACGGCGACGCGCAGATCTGGGGGCTCCTCGGGTGCCAGAAGGAGGCCGCGTTCGCGGCCGAGCGCGTGATCGTCGTGTGTGAGGAGATCGTGGAGGAGGCGGTGGTCCGGCGCGACCCGAACCGAACGATCATCCCGGGGGTGGTCGTCGACGCGGTCGTCGAGCAGCCGTTCAGCTGCCACCCCTCGTTCGCGCAGGGCTACTACGACCGAGACAACGCGTTCTACCTCAAGTGGGACCAGATCGCGCGCGAGCCAGAGAGCTTCGAGGCGTGGCTGAAGGAGTGGGTCTACGACCTGGAGAGCCACGCCCACTACCTCGGGAAGATGGGCGCCGAGCACTGGGAGTCGCTGAAGCCCGAGCCCGCGATGTCGGGCGAGGTCGACTATGGGAGGTACGCATGAGCGTCGCAGCGGACCTCGGGTACTCGAAGAACGAGATCATGATCGCGGCCTCGGCACGCGGTCTCGCCGGCGCGAAGAACTGCTTCGTCGGCGTCGGGCTGCCGAACATCGTGTGCAACCTGGCGCAGCGGACCGTGGCGCCGGAGCTTCAGCTGGTGTACGAGTCCGGCGTGTTCGGCGCCCGGCCGGAGCGCCTGCCGCTGTCGATCGGGGATCCGACCCTGGTGTCGGGCTCCACGGCCGTGACCTCGATGTTCGAGCTGTTCGCGTTCTACCTGCAGGCGGGCCTGATCGACGTGGCGTTCCTGGGCGGCGCGCAGATCGACCGGTTCGGGAACCTGAACACGACCGTGATCGGCGACTACGCGCGGCCGAAGGTGCGGCTGCCCGGCTCCGGCGGGGCGTGCGAGATCGCGATCCACGCGAAGCGGATCCTGGTCATCATGCGACAGGCGCCGCGGTCCTTCGTCGACCGGCTCCACTTCCGGACCTCGCCCGGACACTCGGGCGATCCCGAGCACGACCGTGCACGCGGGTGGTGGGGGAGCGGTCCGACGAGCGTGGTCACCGACCTCGGCACGTACGGGTTCGACGAGGCGACCGGCGAGATGACGCTGTTCACGATGCACCCGGGCGTCACGCTCGACCAGGTCCGCGAGAGCATGGGGTGGGACCCCAAGATCTCGCCCGACCTCGGCGTGACGCCGGCACCCTCGGTGGAGGAGCTCCGCCTGATCCGCGAGGAGCTCGACCCCGACGGCACCTACACGAAGTAGGCGGCGGTGGCCGATCGGCACATCGTCGCGATGGGGGGCGGCGGCTTCAGCGACGACGATCCGCTGCTCGATGACTTCGTCCTCGGGCTGACCGGCAAGGACCGGCCGCGCGTGGTCTTCGTCCCCACCGCGAGCGGCGACAGCGCCTCGTACGTCGAGCGGTTCTACGCGGCGTTCACCCGGCGGTCGTGCGAGCCGAGCCACCTCTCGCTGTTCCAGCTCCCGTACCCGGCGATCGGTGACATCCTCCGGTCCCACGATGTCGTGTACGTCGGGGGCGGGAGCACAGCGAACATGCTCGCGATCTGGCGCCTGCACGGCCTGGACGAGACGCTCCGTCAGGCGTGGGAGCGAGGGGTCGTTCTCGCGGGGATCAGCGCCGGCGCGCTGTGTTGGTTCGAAGCCGGCGTCACCGACTCGCTGAGTCCCGAACTGGTCCCGTGGCGCGACGGGCTCGGGCTGTTACCCGGCTCCTTCTGTCCGCACTACGACGGGGAGCCGGACCGACGACCCGCGTACCACCGCTTCACGCGGGAGCGGCGGCTGCCCTCCGGCTTCGCCGCCGACGATCGGGTCGCCCTGCACTTCGAGGGCACGGATCTCGCCGAGGTCGTGAGCGCGCGCGAGGGCGCCGCCGCGTACCGGGTCGAGGCCTCGGGAGACGCCGTGGCCGAGACCAGGATCGAGCCGCGCCTGGTACGGCCCGCGCCGTAGAGTGAGGACGAACGAGAGGAGCACGCGATGAGCCACGTCTTCCGACGCGTCCTCACGCGGGAGCTGCCGCACGCGGCCCGCGCCGAGGGCGCCTGGATCACCGACACCGAGGGCAAGCGTTACCTGGACGCCGCGGGCGGCGCCGTCGTCTCGAACGTGGGGCACGGCGATCCGACGCTGCTCGCCGCGATGGCCGAGCAGTCCGAGCGGGTCCAGTACGTGCACGGCACGATGTTCACGACGGACGCCCTCGAGGCGTACGCGGAGGACGTCGCGACGGTCCTGCCGATGGACGACGCGATGCTGTACCCGGTCTCCGGCGGCAGCGAGGCCGTCGAGACCGCCCTGAAGCTCGCGCGCACGTACCAGATCGCGCGCGGGGAGGACGCGCGGCACGTCGTGATCGGCCGCAAGCAGTCGTACCACGGCAACACGTTCGGGGCGTTGGACGTCGGCGGGAAGGACGCCCTCAAGGGGCCGTACCTGCCGTGGCTCGGCCGCTTCCGCCACACCGAGACGCCGTACGAGTACCGGTGCTCGGTGCAGGACCACCCCGTCGGCTGCGGCGTCCGCTACGCGGAGGCGCTCGAGGCGTTGATCCTCGAGATCGGGCCCGAGAACGTCGCCGCGTTCATCGCCGAGCCGGTCGGGGGCGCCACGCTCGCGGCGACGGTGCCGACCGACGACTACTGGCCCGCGGTCGCCGAGGTCTGCCGTCGGCACGGCGTGCTCCTGATCGCCGACGAGGTCATGACCGGGTTCGGTCGCACCGGCCGTTGGTTCGGGCTGGACCACTGGGGCGTGCGGCCCGACATCCTGACCGCCGGCAAGGGCTCGACCAGCGGGTACTGGCCGTTCGGGTTCGCCGCCGCGAGCGCGGAGGTGTACGAGACCGTCAAGCCGAAGGGGTTCGTCCACGGGTTCACGTGGTCGCACAACGGCGTCGGGGCGGCCGTCGCCCACGCGACGCTTCGCCGCCTGCGCGAGGGCGACCTGGTCGAGGCCAGCCGCACGAAGGGCGAGCTGCTGCTGAAGGAGCTATCGGCCGATCTCGGGGACCACCCGAACGTCGGCGACGTCCGCGGCATCGGCCTCATGGTGGGCGTCGAGCCGGTCGCCGATCGCGGGTCGAAGGCCCCCTTCCCGCGCTCGGAGAGAGTGACCGAGCGGATCCTGGCCGAGGCCCGAGAGCGCGGCCTCCTGCTGTACTCGAGCACCGGGCACGTGAACGGCCGCGACGGGGACCTGGTGATGTTCGGGGCGCCGTTCATCCTGTCCGACGAGGAGCGGGCGTTCGCCGTGCGCGTCACACGCGAGGCCATCGCCGCCGCGCTGGGATGAGCGCGTGAGCGGACGCGCGGGCCTGATCCTCGCACCGGAGGCGCGGACCTACGACCTCGGGCCGCAGCACCCGTTCCGGCCCGAGCGCGTCCTGTTCACCTGGGACCTGATCCGCGCCTGCGGCCTCCTCGGGCTGCCGAACGTCGACGTCCTGCCCGGCAGGTCGGCCACGGACGAGGAGGTCCTGCTGGTCCACACGCCGGAGTTCGTCGACGCCACCCGGCGGGCGGGGCACGGCGAAGAGGGTCCGTGGAGCCGGTACGGGTACGGACCCGGCGATAACCCGCTCTTCCCGAACATGCACGAGGCGGGGGCGACCGTGGTGGGTGCGACGCTCGCGGCCGCCGAGACCGTCCTCGACGGGGGAGCGGCGCACGCGTTCAACGCGTCGGGCGGCTTGCACCACGCGATGCCCGGCCGTGTCTCGGGGTTCTGCGTCTACAACGACGTCGCCGCCGCGATCGCGTGGCTCCTGGGGCGCGGGGTCGAGCGCGTCGCGTACGTCGACGTGGACGTGCACCACGGGGACGGCGTGCAGGAGATCTTCTACGCGGACCCCCGGGTCCTCACGATCTCGATCCACGAGTCGGGTGAGTACCTGTTCCCCGGCACCGGGTTCGTGAGCGAGCGGGGCGAGGGCGAGGCCGAGGGCACGAAGGTGAACGTGCCGCTGCACCCGGGCACCGGCGACGACGCATGGCTCGAGGCCTTCCGGGAGGTGGTGCCGCCCCTGGTTCGGCGTTGGAGGCCGGACGTGCTCGTGACGCAGCTCGGTTGCGACACGCACGCGACCGATCCGCTCGCCCACCTGCGGCTGACGACCCGATCGTACCGGGAGACCGCGAAGATGCTCCACGACCTCGCGCACGAAGTGACCCACGGGCGGTGGGTCGCCACGGGCGGCGGCGGCTACCAGTGGGCGCGGGTGGTGCCGCGAGCGTGGACGCTGTACTTCGCAGAGATGGCGGACGCCGAGCTCCCCGATCACCTGCCGGAGTCCTGGCTGGAGCAGGTCGAGTTCCAGCTCCGCGGCGAGGTGCCCGTCACGTTCAGCGAGGAGCCGCTGCCCTCGAGGGGGGAGGACACCGCGACGAAGGGCGTGATCGATCTGGTCCGGCGGACGGTGTTCCCGCCGCTCGGCCTGGAGCCATGAGCCCGCGCCGCGCGAAGCTCGTCTGTACGCTCGGCCCGGCCAGCGCGGGCCGGGACGTCGTGATGGACCTGATCGCCGCGGGGACCGACGTCTTCCGCGTGAACCTCTCGCACGGCGATGCCGCGGAGCACTCGGCGCTCGTCGCCGCCGTGCGCGCCGCCGCCCAGGACTCCGGCGCCGAGCCGGCGGTGATGGCGGACCTCCCGGGCCCGAAGATCCGCCTGGGCGAGATGGGCGACCGACCGGTCCGGCTGGAGGCCGGCTCGACGTTCGTCCTCCGCGCCGACGATGGGCCGGGCGACGTGACGGGCGCGTCGACGACCTACGCGAGCCTCGGGCGCGACGTCCGTGCCGGCGACCGGATCCTGCTCGCCGACGGCGCGGTCGAGCTGTGCGTCCGCGAGGCCGGCGCAGAGGTGGTCACCGATGTCGTGAAGTCGGGCTCGGTGCGCTCGCGCGCCGGGGTGAACGTTCCGGCCGAGCGGCTCTCGCTCCCCGCGATCACCGAACGTGACCGCGAGGCGCTGACGAGCGCGCTCGACATGGGCGTGGACCTGGTCGCGCAATCCTTCGTTCGCACCGTCGCCGACGTGATCGGCCTCCGCGCGCTCATGGGCTGGCGCGCGGTGCCGATCGTCGCGAAGATCGAGACGCGGCCCGCGGTCGAGGGGATCGATGCGATCCTGACGCAGGCGGACGCGATCATGGTCGCCCGCGGCGACCTCGGCGTCGAGCTGCCGATGGAGGAGATCCCGGTGCTCCAGAAGGAGATCCTGCGCAGCGCGCGCGCGGCCGGGCGACCGGCGGTCGTGGCCACGCAGATGCTCGAGTCGATGCTCCACGCCCCTCGGCCGACGCGTGCCGAGGCGAGCGACGTCGCCAACGCGGTGCTCGACGGCGCCGACGCGATCATGCTCTCGGGCGAGACGGCGATCGGCGAGTACGCCCTCGAGGCGGCGCGCGCGGCGGAGCGGATCGCCGGGGTCGCCGAGGAGCGCGCGGGCGGCTTCCGCACGGCGGGGCCCGCGCCCCCGCACGCGGACGAGGCCGCCGCCGTGGCGCATGCGGCCGCGCAGATCGCGGCCGACGACCCCGCGGTCGTCGCCATCGCCTGCTACACGGAGACCGGCCGCACGGCGGGGCTGCTCTCGGTCGAGCGCCCGGGCGTGCCGATCTACGCGTTCGTTCCCGATCCGAAGATCCGGCGCGCCCTCAACATCCGGTGGGGCGTCCGTGGGCTCCCAGCCGAGCCGCCAGCAGACACCGACGCGATGATCGCGCTCATGGCGGACGGCCTGCGGGCGAGCGGCGCCGTCCGCGAGGGGCGCTCGGTCGTCATGGCGGCCTCGATGCCGGCCGGCAAGGCTCACACGAACATGCTGAAGGTCCATCAGCTCGGCGAGCCCGTCCGCTGACGCGGTCAGCCCGGTGACGTCCGGTCCGGACGGGCATCGCGCCCCGTGTGGCCCCGCCGCGTGACGCGGCCGACGCCCCAGCGGTACAGGGGCGGCGTGAGGACGCGGAACGCCTGCGCCGCCGCGAGCGGCCGCGGGATCGACACCTCGGGCCCACGATCGCGCCGCACGACGTCGACGATGATCCGCGCGACGTGCTCGCGCCGCATCACGAGGGGTCGAGGGACGTCCTCCTGCGGGAAGCCCTCGGTCTTCGTGAAGCCCGGGTTCACCGTCGTGACGAGGATCCCGAACGGCTTCAGCTCGTAGTACAGGGACTCGCCGAACGCGACGACCGCGTGCTTCGACGCGCCATAGACGGCCGATCCGGGCGTCGCGTACCGCCCGGCGAGCGACGCGACGTTCACGACGTGGCCGCGGCGCCGTTCGAGCATCATCGGCAGGAACGCACGGGTCCCGAGCATCACCCCGAGGAGGTTCACGCGCACGACGCGCTCGATCTGGGCTGGCGAGAGGCCCCGGAAGGGACCGCCGCCGGGGATGCCGGCGTTGTTCACGAGCACGTCGCACCGCCCGTAGGCCTCGTCGGTCCGCGCGACCAGCTCGGCGAGGTCCGCGGGCTCGGCGACGTCACACGGCACGGGCAGCGCCTCGCCGCCGTGGGCGCCGATCCGCTCGGCGAGCGCCTCGAGCCGCTCGAGCCGCCGCGCCGCCAGCACGACCGTGGCGCCCCCGCGCGCGAGGAGCAGCGCCGTGCTCTCGCCGATGCCGGAGGACGCGCCCGTCACGACGGCGACGGCGTCGCGTAGATCCACGCGGTCAGGCCTCGCGGGCGCTCGTGACGGTCTGGCCGCCGTCCACCACGAGCACCTCGCCGGTGATGAACGACGCCGCCGGCGAGCACAGGAACACGGCGGGCGCGGCGACCTCCTCGGGCCGCCCCCACCTGCCCATCGGGATCTGCGCGAGGATCCGGGCCTCCGCCTCGGGGTCGTCGCGCTCCGGCTGGTTCATCGGCGTGTCGATCCAACCCGGTGCGATCGCGTTGACCCGCACGCCACGCGCGGCCCACTCGAGGGCGGTCGTCTTCGTCAGGCTGATGACCGCGGCCTTCGCGGCGTTGTAGTAGGCGAGACCGGGCTCGGCCATGTAGCCGTCGATCGAGGCCAGGTTGAGCACGCAGCCCGAACCCTGCCCGAGCAGCACCTCGCCGGCCGCCCGCGTGCCGACCACGACCGAGCCGAAGTTCGCGTCGAAGTACTTCCGGAAGCCATCGGGCCGGGTCTCCATGAACGTCGCGGTGAACGGCGCGACCCCCGCGTTGTTCACCATGACGTCGAGCCTGCCGAGCTGGGCGACCGTGGTGCGCACGAGCGCGCGGACCGCTTCCTCGTCGGTCGCGTCGGTGGGCACGACGAGGGCCCGGCGTCCGAGCGCGCGGATCTCCTCGGCCGCGGCCTCCAGCTCGGGGACGGTGCGGGCGGCGACGGTCACGTCCGCGCCGGCCCGCCCGAGCGCGAGCGCGATCGCCCGGCCGATGCCGCGCCCGGCGCCGGTGACGATCGCGACCTGGCCGTCGAGCGAGGGTTCGTCCACGTCGGGCTCCCGTACGATGAGTCTCGCGATGGACGTTACCGCACAGCACGCCGCCCAGCTGCCGGGCATCGACGACCGCTGGGAGCCTCGACCGTACCCGCGGGCGGAGCTCCGTCGCGGGCTCCTCGAGGGCCGCATCGCCGGTCCCGAGGTCAGCCACCCGATGGACAACGTCCGGCGCAACGCCCGGCTGTTGATCGAGGGCGACCCCGACAAGCAGTTCGGGATGACGGGGCTCGCCGGCGCGATGCCCGTCGAGCGGGTCCTGCAGATCGTCGGGCGAGCCTCGGGCTTCATCCCCCATCCCGAGTGGCGGACGGGCCCGGTGCCCGTGGACCCGGATCTGGTGCTCGACGCCTGCGCGGCCGTCGGGGACGCCCTGGCCGGCGTCGTCCGGGCGGGCGGCAGCGTGATCCTGGCGACCGGCCACCCGACCGGGCTCGCGCACCTGTACATCGAGGTGGGGCGGCAGCTGCGCGCCCGGGGGGTGAAGCTGCTCCAGCCGTTCGAGGCGGTTCCCTGGCGGGAGCCTGGACGACACCACCGCTGGGAGGTCCGTTACCTCCAGGCTGTCGCGATGCTCACCGACGGAGCCTCGATGAAGCACACGCACAGCGGCGAGCCGATGGCGCGGATGCTCGGCGAGCAGCGCCCGGACCTGGTCTTCGCGGACCACGGGTTCGCCGGCGCCGCGATCGAGCGGGAGGTCCCCACGGTCTCGATCGCCGACGTCAACGACCCCGCTCTGCTCGTGGCCAGGGACCAGGGGCGCACCGACACCGTCGTCGTGATGGACGACAACGTGCGGCCGGAGGACTACTGGCCGTGCTTCCAAGCCATCGCGGCGCGGCTGCCCTGACCCCGCGGGCGGGAAGCCCCGCCCCGCCGTAGGATAGGCCCCACGTTGACGACCACACCTTCCAACGAGGCTCGGTTCGAACGCGCGTCGGGGGTCCGAGACCCCCTGCCTGAGATGATCCTGTCCGCTCGTCGGCATCGGGGACGGGAGGGCCCGACGCCCGGATAGTCCACCTCGCGTGAGACGGGCCTCCGGGAGGACGACACCGGAGGCAAGGGTGAACGAGCACGAAGCGCTCGTCGAGGAGGCGGTGCGGACCAAGCACACCGTCGTCCTGTTCGGCGGGCTCGACACGGGCAAGAGCACGCTGTCGCGCGCGCTGCTCGCGGCCGCCGTGGCCGAGGGTCGCCCGTCGGCCTTCCTGGACGCCGACGTGGGGCAGAAGACCGTGGGTCCGCCCGCGACCGTGACCCTGAAGATGATCCGCGTGGCTGAAGACCTGGAGCCGGCCGCGATGGCGCAGGAGGACGGGCTGTGGTTCGTCGGTTCCACCTCGCCCGAGGGCCACCTTCTCCAGGTCGTCACCGGCGTGGCCAGCCTGTTCCGGCAGGCGAAAGAGGCGGGCGCGGACTTCGTGGTGATGGACTCGAGCGGCCTCGTCTCCGGCGTCCACGGCCAGATCCTCAAGTACCACAAGGTCGAGATGCTCCGGCCCGACCTGGTCGTGGGCCTCCAGCGCGGCGAGGAACTCCTGCCGCTGCTCGGCGTGATCCAGCGGTTCTTCGCGACCGAGGTCGTCCCACTCGGGGTCCATCCCGGGGTCGTGCCAACCACCGTCGAGCAGCGCGCCGTGAACCGCGAGCGGGCGATGGCCCGGTACTTCGGCGAGGACCTCCACCGGTTCCGGGTCAAGCCAACGGTGTTCATGCCGGCGTTGCCGCCACTGTTCGACCTGGCCCAGCTCGACCACCTGCTCGTCGGTCTGTCCGACGGCGCTGGGGGCTACCTGGGGCTCGGGTACCTCGAGCACGTCGTCGAGGAGGGCGTCCTTCGCCTGATCTCCCCCGTGGCAGCGGGCCCGAAGGCGCTTAGACTGGGGTCCGTTCGCCTGGAGGGGGGCTACCGCGCGAAGCGGGTGGACCTCCGCAACCTGTTCGGTTCTGGATGACTGAGGGACACAGAAGGGACGTCGCTTGCCGTCGCTGATCAAGAAGCGCCGCAAGAAGATGCGGAAGAAGAAACACAAGAAGCTGCTGAAGAAGACCCGCTGGCAGCGTCGGCAGCAGGGTCGGTAGGAACGCGGAGCTCGTCCCGATGCGCGTGACGGGGCGGGACCGGACCGGCCTCGCGCAGGCGCTCGTGGCACTCCTCGTGTTCGCGACGCTCGCCGTCGCGTGCGGCGAGGACGAGCCGTCCGCAACCGTGGCCCCCGAGGATTCGGAGGCGGTGACCTTCGCGTCCGCCGACGGGGTCGAGCTCGAGGGGAGACTCTTCGGGGAAGGCTCGGTCGGCGTGGTCCTGTCCCACATGCGGCCCGCCGACCAGACATCGTGGTGGGACTTCGCGCAGGACCTCGTGGACCAGGGGTATCTCGTGCTCACGTACGATGCCCGGGGGTATTGTCCCGGCGCAGTGGCCGGGTGCTCGCAGGGGGAGCGGGACCTCGGCGAGATCTGGCGGGACGTCGTCGGCGCCGTCGACCTCGTCCGCTCGCGAGGAGCCAACCGCGTCGTGCTGATCGGAGCGAGCATGGGTGGCACGGCCTCGCTGCTCGCGGCCTCCGAGGACGGGGTGTCGGCCGATGTGGTCGTGGCCCTCTCGGCGCCGGCGTCGTTCGAGGGGATGAACCTCACGCCGGAGGTGCTCACGAAGATCACGGCGGCCAAGCTGTTCGTCGCCGGCACCGGCGACGGGTCGGCGCCGGACGACGCCCAGGCGCTCTACGCCGCCTCGCCGCCGCCCAAGCGCGTCGAGATCCTCACGACCGACGACCACGGCACCGACATCCTGGACGGGAACCAGTCGGGACGCGCTCGGAACCTGATCCTGACCTACCTGGAGCAGTACGTGGGCCGATGAGCCGGACGATCGTCTTCCTCACCGACTACGGGCTGGCCGACGGCTTCGTCGGCGTCTGCCACGGCGTGATCGCCCGGATCGCGCCCGACGCCCGGGTGATCGACCTCGCGCACCAGGTCGTCCGCCAGGACGTGCTGGGCGGCGCGATCGCGCTCGCGCGCTCGACGCGGTTCATGCCCGACGACGCCGTCTACCTGGCCGTCGTCGATCCCGGCGTCGGGTCCGAACGCCGGCCGATCGCCGTCGAGACGCGAGCCGGCGCCGCCCTCGTCGGCCCCGACAACGGGTTGCTCTCGATGACGTGGGCCGAGCTCGGGGGCGCGGAGCGAGCCGTCGAGGTCTCGGCACCCGAGGTGCTCCTGCACCCGGTGTCGAGGACATTCCACGGTCGCGACGTGTTCGCGCCCGCCGCCGCACATCTGGCCGCCGGGCTCGGGCTCGAGGATCTGGGACCGCCCGTCGCACTCGATCGGCTCCACGTCGTGGACCTGCCGGCGCCGATGGTCACGCCTGGCTCGGTCGGGGCCCGGGTGGTGGCCGTGGACGGGTTCGGCAACGTGCAGCTGAACGCCACCGCGGCCGAGCTCGAGGCCGGCGGCCTCGGCCCGACGCTCGCGATCGGGGCGCGCGACGTTCCGAGGGTCGCCACGTTCGCCGAGGTCCCGTTCGGGGCGTGCGGCGCGATCGTGGACTCAGAGGGGTTCGTCGCGCTCGTGGTGAACCACGGCAGCGCGGCGCAGCTGCTCGGCCTGTCGGTGGGGGACACGGTCGTCCTCGCGGGCTGAGTCGTCCGCTCGCCCCGCCTAGGGCGTCGCCGAGACCGGGGGAAAGGGCGTCCCCGGGATCGGACCGTCGTACGGGATGTCGGGTCCGCCCATCGTGAACTGCGCGATCGCCGCGATCGCCAGCAGGGAGACAAGCACGATCAGCGTTATCTTCGTGAACGGGCGCACGGCCCGAGGCTAGCAGGCCCGACACGTCGCCCGGACGTCGAAGGGGGCCGGAGATCCCGGCCCCCTCGACCTTGCGGCGAGTGGTTGGCTACCACCTCGTGCGCACGTAGAAGCGATCCTTCCCACTCACGACGAACTCCTGCGGCAGACGCTGGGTCGGCCTGATCCCCGAGATCACCAGGTCGTTCACGTGCTCCTTCGCCATGAGGAGCTCGAGCAGGTCGTCGAAGGACTCGGCGTCCCAGTACCGGGTCCGGTCGCGACCGCCGCGCATCTTGATCTCGATGTTCCTGTCCGGCCGCTTCGGGACGGTGAGGGTGGCCGTCACGACCTCGTCGTCGCCCTCGAGCATCTCGAAGGTGACCTGGATCGTGACGGTGTCACCCGGCCGCGCCCGCACGACGTTCGTCTCCTTCGGCGTCGGGAACGAGGTACTCGAGAGCAGCACCTGGCCGATCGTGCCCTCCAGCCGGTCCTTCGTCACCCAGCCGGTGGTGGACACGCCGTCGAACGTGACGTCCTCGAACTCGTTGAACGTCAGGGCGTCGATCGTCCTGATGAGCGGCCACATCGACTCGGTCACGTCCCACTGGGAGGACGCCATGGAGGTGTCCGAGACCGAGAACGGTCCGGCCGCCGTGTGCCCGGTGAGGGTCCAATCGAGCTCCGAGGTTCCGCCGCCGTAGTGCCCGAACGTCGCGGCGAAGTTCGCCCACAGGTGCGCCCAGACGATCTCCTCGAGCCACCAGCCCCAGGTGTGGATCGCCTGCGTCTCGCCGAGCCTCGACGTTCCCTCGTCCAGGTTGTCGAGGTCGCTCGTGACGGGGACCGACGGCGGCTCCAGCCCGACCGCACCGACGATGCCGGCGAACCGGTCCTGGACGATGGTGCCCCGCGGCTCGGTCAGGAGCGCGAAACGGGATCCCGGCCACCCGAGCGGCTTGAGCACCATCAACCCCTCCGCGCCCGAGAGTCCAAGCGAGATGTCGCCCGGCGCGTCGTAGAAGAACGGGTGCCCGAAGGCCGCGACGTAGTCGTCGCAGGTGAAGGTCGCGGTGCCGGTCGCGTAGTACGAGGCGTCGCCGTACGCGATCGCGGCGCCGAGCGGCTCACCCGGCGCGAACTGCGTCGGCACGACGCCGACGGCCGTCGTGCTGGCCGAGGCCGCCCGGTAGACGCGGAAGTTCTCGCCGCGCTCGTCCAGACGGGCCTGCAGCTCTCCCGCCTGCCGGCGAGACAGACCGGAGACGGCGAGCGGCGTCGGCAACTGCTGGAACGTGCCGGTCACGCTGGACACCGGCTCCCCCTGGATCCGCGCCATCGCCCGACGGATCGCGTCGGTCGGGACGATCGTCTGCTTCGGCGTCGCCGGCGGCTGGGCCGCATCCATGATCTCGAGCATCGCCTCGGCCGGCGTGAGCACGCCGAAGGTCGGGTCGTCGTAGAAGGCACCGGATACCGCGCCGGCCAGTTCACCCCCGACGTAGGCGGGCGAGCCCGACATCCCGAAGAAGACGCCGCCGGTCTCGTCGAGGAACTCCTGCGGTCCGGTGATGTGGATCACGATCGCGTCGAGCCCGAGCATCCAGCCGTCGGGGATCGTGCCGACGACCTCGTACGTGAACGGCTCGGGCGTCGTCCCCGTGAGCGCGGTCACCCCGTCGCCGATCGTGCCGGGCAGGAGGTCCTCCTGCGCGATCACGGGCGGGAGGTTCGCCGGGTCGCACGCCACCTGAGCCGGCGCCGGGCCGGCCGCGAGCACGGTCGAAAGGAGCAGGACAGACGTGACGCCGGCCAGGGCTCCCAGCCGGCGTCGTTGGGCGGAGCGTGGTACGGACATGACACACCCCCCTCGAGGAGAACCATCCTGTTGGACGGGCGGAAGGACCCATCCGTTCCCCCCAGCGACAAGCTTATGCCGCGGGGGACCGAGGGTGTGACGCGCCGTCAGCCGCGCAGGGCGAGGTTCGACTCGCAGAAGGCCCGGTTCCGGACGAGCGCCGCGCGGAGCGCGCCCTCGTCGTCGCCGTACCGGCGCAGGTCGAGCTCCAGAGAGACCGTGCCACGGAACCCATCGAGTCGCAGGGAGTCGAGGAAGCGGTCGAGCTCGAGCACGCCCTCCTCCACCGGCAGGTGCGAGTCCCATCCCTTCCCCGCATTGTTCGACAGGTGGACGTGCCGGAGGCGGGGCGCGAGCTTGGCGGCGGCGTCGACCGGGTCCAGCCATGAGACGGCCGCGTGGCTCGTGTCCAGGACGACGTCGGGGAAGTTCGCGAGGTCCTCCAACGACCGCGACGCGTGCGGCGACGCGAGCGTGCGACCGCGGACGCGCACCGGGAACATGTTCTCGACCGCGACCGTGACGTCGGTCGTGCGCTCCAGCTCGGGGAGCTCCTCGTCCAGCCATCGCCGGTAGCCGGTCTGCCAGCGGAAGGCCGGGTGTACCACCACGAGCGGGGCGCCGATCTCCTCGGCCACCTGCGCCGCGCGGAGGATCTTGCCCGTGGGTTCGGTGCCCCAGACGGTCCTGGTGACCAGCAGGAAGGGCGCGTGGATCGCGTCGATCCGCATGCCGTATTCCTCGGCGAGCTCGAGGATCGTGTCCGGCTCTTGGGTCGCGGGGTCCTTCGTCACCATGATCTCGATGCCGGTGAATCCCGCCTGGGCGAAGAGCGCGAAGGTCGAGCGGAGCGACCGTGACAGGACCGACGCGGTCGAGCACGCGAGGCGCGGACCGGCGGCATCGGTCATGGGGCCATCGTACCGGCCGGGCGATCGCGGTCCGGAGGCGGGCTATGCTCGGCGGCATGTGGGTCGTCCCGCTCGCGGCGTCGATCGTCGCGCTCGGGTTCGCAGGCCTCCTCGGCCGGCGTTCGCTGGGGCGCCTGCGCCCGGCGGAGCTCCTGTGGGCGCTGGCCCTGCTGATGTACGCGGCCGCCTCGTTCGCGCTGTTCCTCGGCGTGCTCGATGGGTGGGGCTCGGCCGAGTACCGCGTCTACTGGCTGTTCGGCGCCGTGCTGAACGTGCCGTACCTGGCGGCCGGGGAGCTCCTGCTGCTCGTCCGGGACCGGCGGGTGTGGATCCCGGCCCTCGTGCTGCTGGTGTTCGCGACCGCGTTCGCGGTGGCGCGGATCCGGACGGCGCCGCTAGACGCCGCGGCGCTCGCCGCCGACCTGCCGAGGGGCGCCGACGCGTGGAGCGCGGACGCCATGGCGCTCGACCTGGCGCGCCTCTACGCGTTCCCGACGTACGCGTTCCTCGTCGGGGGGACGCTCTGGTCGGCCTGGCGGATGCGCAGGCGCCCGGATCTGCGCGATCGGTTCCTCGGCACGCTGGCGATCGCGATCGGCGCCACGGCCGTGGCGGCCGGCTCGGCGTTCGCCGCGAGCGGCAACGTCGCGGGGTTCTCGGTCACGCTCGCGGCGGGGATCACGATCATGTTCTGGGGGTTCCTGCGTGCCACGGGTCGCAGCGCCGCGTCGGATGCGCGTCCCGTGCCCGTCGACCGCCCGGCGTAGGCCGGACGAGGTGGGGCCTCAGATCCTGGCCCGCCAGGTGTGCCCGTCGCCGAGCGTGGGGTCCTCGGGCTCGACCCCGAGGGGCTCCTCGGTGATGAGGATCTCGTCGTACCGGATCGGGTCGACGGTCAGGCGCAGCAGGACGACGCCCGCCTCCGGGACGAACGGCTCGCCGACGGGTTCGAACGTGCCGGCGCTGCCGAGCCACAGCTGGAACGCGTTGCCCTCGGCGGGCTCGGGGACCTCGTCCCCGTACAGGTACATGTGCTCGCGCCCGGGCCCCGAGACCTCGACCAGTTGGCCGACGGTCCCGGAGGACGAGGCCTGGAGCGCGACCGGGTCGGCTCCGGGCTGTCGCATCGCGTTCAGCACCTCGAGGGCCGTGCCGCGCTCGGCCTCGGCCCGGGTGGCGCGGCTGCCGAGCGATAGCGAGAACCCCGCCATCCCCAGGAGCGCCGCGACGCTCGCGACGACGGCGACCATCCCGACGCCTCGTCGCCGGCGGACCGGCACATCGTCGAGCCCGCGGCGGATCCGCGTGAGCACCAGGTCCGGGGGATCGGCGGCGGCGGCGAGACCGAGGTCGCCGGTGAGGTCTCGGAAGTCCGCGAGCGCGGCCCGGCATGTGAGGCACCAGGGGACGTGATCGGACAGGAGTCGGTCGGCCTCGTCGGCGTCGGGCCCCTCGAGGGCGATCAGCGCGTAGCCCGCGAGGAGCTCGAGGTTCCGATCGTGCTCGTCCGTCACCCCTCGTCCTCCCGTTCGAGCGCCCGCCGCAGCTTCCGCATGGCCGCGAGGGTCCTGGTCTTCACCGTCCCGAGCGGGATGCCGAGCTCCTCGGCGATCGCCGCCTGGGTCGAGCCCCCGAAGTACGCCAGCTCGAGCACCTGTCGCTGTTCGGGCGGCAGGGTCCGGAGCGCCTCGAGGACCTCCTTGCGTCGCAGGTCGAGATCGGCCTCGCGCACGACGCCCTCCGCTACATCTTCGCCGACGACGGGCTCGAGGTTCGAGGCGCGCTCGGTCCGTTTGCGGAGCCGGTCCTCGCGCCGCACGGTGTCGACCGCTCGATGGTGGACGAGCGAGAGGAAGAAGGACCGGAACGTCCCCCGCGAGGGATCGTAGGCCTCGGGCGCCCGCCACAGGGCCAGGAACGCGTCCTGGACGACCTCCTGGGCCAGCGCCTCCTGGGCGGTCACGCGCCTGGCCAGGCCGTACGCGGCGCCCGCGTACCGCCGGAACAGCTCCTCGAACGCTCCGCGGTCGCCCGCGGAGACGCGCCGGTGGAGCTCCAGGTCGACCCGGTCCCCGTCCTGCACGCACCCGTTGTAACAGACGCCGCTACGATGGCCGCCCGATGGTCTCCGTCGTGCTCTACTCCAGGCCGGGCTGCGGGCTGTGCGACGAGGCCCGAGCGGTGATCCTGGCCGAGCGAGAGCGGACGGCGTTCGCCTTCGACGAGGTCGACATCTCGGGCGACGACGCCCTCGAGCTGGAGTATGGGATCCGGATCCCGGTCGTCGTGCTGGACGGCTCGGAGGCCTTCGAGATCCGCGTCGAGCCACGGGCGTTCGCCGCCGCGGTCCGAGGCTGACCCGGACTCCGCTTGCGCGTTCGTGAACGCCGGACGAGCACGCGCTAGGCTACGGTCGTGAGCGACCGCCCCATCCCGGAGGCCACCGTGGGGCGTCTGCCCCTGTACCTTCGGGCGCTCGTCGAGATGGCGGAGAACGGGACCTCGACGGTCTCGTCGGAGACGCTCGCGGAGGCCACCGGCGTCAACTCGGCCAAGGTGCGCAAGGACCTGTCGCACCTGGGCTCCTACGGCACCCGGGGCGTCGGCTACGACGTCGCGTACCTGATCCACCAGGTCCGGCGCGAGCTCGGCCTGACCCAGGCCTGGCCGATCGTGATCGCCGGCATCGGGAACCTCGGCCAGGCGCTCGCGAACTACCGGGGGTTCGTCGAGCGGGGCTTCCGCACCGTCGCGCTCCTCGACAACGATCCCGCGAAGATCGGCACCTCGATCGACGGGGTGTCGATCCGATCGATCGACGACATCCAGGCGGTCGTCCGCGAGCACCAGGCGGCGATCGGGGTGATCGCCACCCCCGCGGCGGCCGCCCAGGAGGTGGCCGACGCCATGGTGGCGGCCGGGATCCACTCGATCCTGAACTTCGCGCCGGCGATCGTCTCCGTGCCGCGCGGGGTCTCGGTCCGAAAGGTCGACCTGGCGATCGAGCTGCAGATCCTCACGTACTACGAACAGCGGCAGGCGACGCTCGCGGAGGTCAAGCGGCGTGGTCGGTCGGTGGCCGACCTGGCGCAGGTCTGAGGGCGGCGGAGCTCAGCGGGCGATCGTGAACCACAGCGTGATGAACACGGCGATCACCATCACGCCGAACAGGATCCACTGAACGCTGCCCTCTTCGATGAGCGGAACGACGGTCTCGGCCAGCACGTCGGTCTCCTCCTAGGCGGGTCCGTACCAGGGCGGCGCCTTGCCCCCCGTCAGGACGTCCTTGCGTTTGCGCTCGGCGCGGTCCAGCAGCGGGAGGTGGACCGCGAGGCCGATCGCCGACGCGACCATGAACAGCCACGAGTACACCGGCACGCTGCCGCTGTCGTGCCGCAGGTAGACGGTGAGCACCGGCCCGCCGTCGTTGTAGAAGGCCTCCGCTCCGGCGAGCGACGCATCCCCGTCGGTCGCGAACCGGATCTCCTGCACCGTGAAATCCGAGGTCTGCACGCCGCCCGGGTCGAACTCGGTCATCCCCTGCTCCTCGTTCATCTGGTGCGCGAGGTAGGACTGGACCGCACCCTGCACGGACTGGACCGAGCTGGTGTCGGCCTCGTTCGTCCCCGGCTCCCGCCACTGGGGACGGTCCGGATAGCTCGAGAACACGTCGTTCGGCGCCTCCGGCTGGGTGCCGGCCGCCTCGACCACCCAGGCGGGCTCGACGCCACGCGGGCCGAGGTTCGTCGGCGTCTCGGTCCCCTGGGACCAGAACCCGAACGCCCACAGCGCCGAGAGCAGGAGCATCCATCCGAAGAACGCGGTGGCGACGACCAGGTACCCCATCCGACGCCCGAAGACGGCCGAGACGAGGAGCAGGACCGTCCCGATGAACAGGACGAACCCCACGATCACGGACAGCCCGCCCTTGAGCAGCGTGTCGCACGCGATGTCGAAGCCCAGACAGGTCTCGGCGGCGTTCACAGCTCGACGTTCGTGGTCGGGGAGGGTTTGTTCGCAAGGTTCCCGTCGAGGAACTCGTCGACGGCGGCCTGCTGCGCCTCCGGGTTGATGCACAGGTTCTTGTCGAACGGGACCTGAGCCTCGTCCTGGATCGACACGATGTAGTTCACGATGTCGTTGATCCGCTGATCCGTGAGGGCGCCGGCGTACTCGATGCTCCACGACGGCATCTGGCCGCGCCCCTGCTCGATCGTGGTGTAGATGTCCTGCAGCCCGTAGATCAGCGGGTGCCCGGTGAAGGGGCCGCCGCACACGGTCGTGAGGTCCGGCGTGTTGATGACCGGCTGCGGTCCCTCGCCCGTGGCCGCGCCGAGGATCTGGCCGCCCTTCAGCTCGCTCCCGTGGCACCGGACGCACCCCACGCCGCCCTGGTTCTCCTCGGTGAAGTTCTCCACCGCCGCCTCGCCGCGCCCGACCGAGTCCTCGAGCAGGCGCTCCTCCTGCGACAGGTTCGTGCCCGGCTCGAAGATCCAGGTGGCCGGGATCCACACCACGAAGAAGACCACGAGCAGGACGCCCCACCCCTGGAGCCTCTGCAGGAGCGGGGTCTCGAGGTCGGGGTCCGACGGGCCGGGGCGCATCGCGTTCGGGATGTCGGGCGCCTCGGCCCGGCGCCGGCCGCGCGCTGCCACCACGGCGCCACCCACGATGATGAGCGCCACGCCGACGCCGGCGATGATGATCCCCTGGGTGGAGCTGAGCGCCAGCATCAACCCGGCGCCACGCAGAACGGTCCGGACCGGGGCCGGCGCAGCGTGTCGGTGCCGCGCGGGGGCCCCAGGATGATCGCGGACGTGTCGACCATCACGTCGCCGGCGTCGGTGATCTCGACCGCGAACCGGTCCAGCCCCCGCGGCGCGGGCCCGAGGGTGTACTCGCCGGCGGTGTTGTACTTCGAGCCGTGGCAGGGGCACTCGAACCACTGCGACGCCTTGCAGAACGGCACCCGGCAGCCCAGGTGCACGCACCGCTGGTACAGCGGCATGATCCCCTGCGCTGCGACCCCTTCGGTCTCGTAGTCGATCGACTCGGTCGCCTTGCCCTCGTACGCGACGATGTAGAAGCGGCCGGCGCCGTAGTAGTAGGGCTCGTCGTCGGCCGAGATGGCGGCCTTGATGTCCCCGACCTTGCCGGCGTTGATCACCGAGCCGAAGCCGCCCCTCAGGTTCGGCCACAGGAAGGCGATCGTCATGCCGCCGAACTGCGCGGCGAACACGCCGAGCGACGCGAGGAGCGACCGACGGAAGAAATCGCGGCGGGAAACGGGCTTCGACGTCTTCGTGACCTCGGAGACCGGCAGGCCGGCCTCGGCGGCGCGCTCGGCCCGGCGGGCGCGGACGAACGAGAGGCCGAACACGATCGCGAACAGGTCGATCACCACGACGGCGACGATGGCCGCGACGACCCCGCTGGAGACGGCCAGGACGGGCGTCATAGCTCGAAGAACACCCCCTGCGCCCACGGCCACACCCAGTTGTAGCCGGTGCCGCGGAAGAACGATCCGATGATCGTCAGCGTCGCGCCGAACATGAACAGCATGGTGAACAGCGTGATCGCGAGCTTGCGATCGCCCGGCCTCGTGCTGGGGTTGCGGTCGATGTAGGGGACCGCCGCCAGGCCGACGAGGATGAACGTGGGGATCGTGATCCCGGCCACGAGCGGGTGGAAGTACCGGAGCAGCTCCTGCAGCCCGAGGAAGTACCAGGGCGCCTTCGAGGGGTTCGGCGTGAGGTTCGGGTCGGCCAGCTCGCGCAGCGGCGCGTTCACGAACGTCGAGAAGATCACCATGCCGGCCGAGAGCACGAGGAGGGCGATGAACTCCTCGATCAGGAGGTGCGGCCAGACGTTGATGCGGTCGCCCTGCTCGCGCTCGACGCGCTGGATGCCCTCCGGCGGGACGAGCGCGAGGAGGCGGTGCTTCTCGGGCGCGCCGCGCTTCGGCTCGGGGACGTTGCCCGTGGGCGCGGGCGCCTCGCGCGTCGGAGCGGCCACCGTGGCCGTCGCGGCGGCGGCGGCGGGAGCGGGTGCCGCGGCAGGCGGAGCGGGCGCCGCGGCAGGCGAAGCGGGCGCTGGCGCGGCTGCCACCGGTGCGGCTGCCGGAGCCACGGCCGGTGCGGCCGCCGGCGCCTCGGCCGCAGGTTCGGCGGGGGCGGCTGCGGGTGTCGCGGCGGCGGGCGCGGGACCGCCCTCGCCCGACTTCATGCGGTGGGCACGGACGGCGGCGGAGCGAGCACGGCCCTCGGCGACCCGTCGGTCGGTGCCCTTGGCCAGCTCGGCCTCGAGCGTCCGGTCGAACGTCTCCTGGTCGAGCGGTGTGTCCTCGCGCGCCATCGCTCTCCTTCGCCTTGACCTACAGGGGTCCCGAGATGCCGCCGTCCTTGCGGATCCGCCAGAAGTGCACGGCGAGGAACAGCACCAGCACGAACGGCAGCGCGAGGACGTGCAGCACGTACCAGCGGAGCAACGTCTCCGGCCCGACGACCACCCCGCCCAACAGCAGGAAGTTCGCCTGTTTCGCGATGAAGGGCGAGTACCCGGCGAGCGAGGTACCCACGGTCACCGCCCAGATCGCCAGCTGGTCCCACGGCAGCAGGTAGCCGGTGAACGACAGGCCGAGGGTGAGGAACAACAGCACCACGCCGACGACCCAGTTGAACTCGCGCGGCGGCTTGTACGCGCCGGTGTAGAAGACGCGCGCCATGTGCAGCGTCACCGAGAGCACCATGAGGTGCGCCCCCCACCGGTGCAGGTTGCGGACGAGGTCGCCGAAGAACACCGACGTGCGGATGCTCTGCATGTCCGTGTACGCCTGCGCAGAGCCGAGCTCGGCCATGGGTCGGTAGAAGAACATGAGGAAGATGCCGGTGACGGTGAGCAGGATGAACAGGAAGAACGAGAGGCCGCCCAAGCAGAACGTGTAGGTCAGCTTCAGCCCGTGGCGCTTCATCTTCACCGGGTGCAGGTGGTACAGCACGTTGTTCATCGTCGCGAGCGCCCGGTCCCGCGACGTGTCCTTGTAGCCCCGGCGGAAGATCGAGCCCGGCCGGAAGATCGACTTCCAGACCTCGGTGTCGCGGACGCGCTCGAAGACGGCTCCCGGCGACGGCGGCTTCAGCTTCACCCGGCTCTTCCCCTCGTTCCCCTCGGTCCTACTCCTCGGCCTTCTGCGAGGCCGGCACGGCAGCCATCGTCCGCCGGCCGCCGGCGTCCTCCGGCAGCCGCGCATAGTACAGCGTGTCGGTGGGGCAGCGGTCGACGCAGACCGAGCATCGCGTGCACGCGTTGTCGTCGACGACGAACACGGCGAACGCGTTGCCGACCTCGGCGTCGATCGCGTCGTTCTCCGCGTCGTCCACGATGCCGGTCGACATCATGTAGATGCAGTTCCAGGGGCACACGTCCTCGCAGGCGCGGCACAGGATGCAGTTGTCCGGATCGAGCATCAGGTGCTTCGGCGACCGCACACCCTGCGAGAGCCAGGCCGCGTCCACGGCCTCGACCACGTAGTCGGTGTGGATGTCGACCTCGGTCTTCGTGAAGGGCATCAGCGATATCCACCCGTCGGCCGGTCGGCCGATCCGCCGCGGAGCTTCTTGCGCCAGTTCTGCAGGACGACCGCGAGGACCATCACCGTGACGATCGGCCCGGTGGTGAGCCCCATCGCGATCGCGTCCCGCAGCTCGAGCAGGCCGTCCTGGCTGATCGGCGCCCGAAGGAAGGCCTCGACGTCGGTCGGTCCGCCCCAGCCGAGCTTCTGTTCGGCGAAGTACATCCAGAACGACGGGATCACGACCGCGGTGATGAGCAGGAAGAACACGAACCCGATCGAGAACACGACCGCGGTCGTCCAGGACCACTCGAAGTCCCGCACGAACGACTCGGCGCGCTGCTTGGCCTGCTGGAGCCGTTCCCTCATGCGGACCTCATCCTCACGCTCGAACCGTTCCTCGCTCGCGGCGCGTGATTATAGCCGCGCGCCCAACCGATCCCGCCCGGGCTCCCGTTCGCGCCCGCTTGTGAAGGCCTTCACGAGCCTAGCGGGACACTATGCCAAGGATGCCCGCGGACCCGCAACCAGGCCGGCTCTGCGCCGCATCCGGCCCCTACACTTGGGTTCCATGGCTCCCGTGCTCGCAGAGCTCGTCGATGAGGGCCTGGCGTCCTGGTGGGCGCCGGCGCTCGCGTTCGCGGCGGGGGTGGTGTCGTTCGCGTCGCCATGCGTCTTCCCGCTGGTGCCCGGGTACCTGTCCTTCGTCGCGGGGGGCGACGCGGCCGCGATCGAGAGCGGCGACACGAGACGGCCGGTCGTGCCGATCCTGCTGTTCATCGGCGGGTTCGCGGCGGTGTTCACCGCGATCGGCGCGTTCACGGCGACGATGACCGAGATCCTGCGGTCGGCGGTCGGCATCCGGATCTCGGGGCTCATCATCGTGGCCTTCGGGGTGCTGATGCTGCTCGAGGCGTTCCAGTGGGGCGCGCCGAGCCTGTTCATGGAGCGCCGGCCGTTGCTCGGGAAGGTCAAGCCGGGTCCGGCGTGGGCGTTCCCGCTCGGCGTGGCGTTCGGGGCGGGGTGGACGCCCTGCATCGGCCCCGTCCTGGCGGGGGTCCTCGCGATCGCCGCGGCCGAGGGCGGCTCCGCGCGTGGGGCGTTCCTCCTGTTCACGTACTCGATCGGGCTGGGCCTCCCATTCCTGTTGGTCGGCGTCGGCATCCGCCGCCTGATGCGCGCGCTGACGTTCGTGAAGCGCAACTACCACTGGTTCGCCGGGATCTCCGGCGCGATCATGGTCGCGATCGGCATCCTCGTGTTCACGAACACCTGGACGACGTTGATCGGGCCGATCCTGCGGGCCATCTCCGATTTCAACCCCCCGATCTGACCGGGCGATCGGGGGCCCTTCCCGCTAGGATCGTCGTCTCCGGATGTCCCCGACCGCTCCCGTGCCCACGCTCCGCCGGTCCGTCGCCCTGGTGTGGCGCTCGCTCCGGTCGATGCGCACGGCGCTCGTCCTGCTCTTGCTCCTGGCGCTCGCGGCCGTCGCCGGCTCGCTCGTGCCACAGGTGGGCGTGGCCGACGCGCGGATCGCGGCGACGTTCCGCGACCACCCGCTCCGCGCCCGGATCTTCGACCAGCTCGGCCTGTTCGACGTGTACGGGTCCTGGTGGTTCACGATGATCTACACGCTGCTGCTCGTCTCGCTCATCGCGTGCCTGGTGCCGCGCACCCGCGCGTTCGTCCGCAACCTGCGGGCGCGGCCGGTCCCGGCGCGCGAGCTGGACGCGATGCGCCACTACGCGGAGCTCGCGGTGGGCGATCCGCCCGAGCAGGCGCTCGGCCGCGCCCGCTCGCTGCTCCGGCGCCGGCTGTTCCGCGTGAGCGGCCCGAACGGGGCGCCGACGGTCTCCGCCGACAAGGGGCTCGGGCGTGAGGGCGGGAGCCTGCTCTTCCACGCCGCCTTCCTCGTGCTGCTCGTCGGGGTGGTCTTGGGGCGGGGGACCGGCTTCAGCGGCCAGGCCGTGATCGTCGAGGGCCAGACGTGGACCGAGGCCCACGCCAACTACGACGGCACCGTCCGCGAGGGCCGATTCTTCGGCGAGGATCACTCCGGCGTACAGGTGCGCGTCGAGGACTTCCGAGCGACCTACCGTCCGACCGGGCAACCGCGGGACTTCGTCACCCGGGCGACCCTCCTCGATGCGGAGGGCGGGGAGCTCGAGCGCGTCGACATCCGTGTGAACCATCCGGCCGAGGCCGAGGGCGTGAAGTTCTACCAGTTCGGGTACGGGTGGGCTCCGGTGATCCGTGTCGAGGAGGACGGCGAGGCGATCTTCGACGGCCCGGTGGTTTGTCAGCAGGAGACGCCGCCGGAGGACGTGAGCCAGCTCCAGGTCCCCTGGACGTGCGTCGTGAAGCTCCCGTCCCTGGACCCACAGGTCGGGATCCGGTTCGAGCTGTGGCCCGACCGGCGGGGGCTGCTCGCGCTGCTCGAGACCGGCGAGGCGATGCCGATGCTCGTCGAGTACGCCCCGGTCATGACATGGGAGGCGTTCGAGGGCGACCTGCGCGCCGAGCTGGTGCAGAGCGTCGGGGTGCTCGACACCTCGGCGATGCGGCCGCTCGACACGGGGGTGCTCGGCGCGGGCGAGACGGTGGACCTGCGACCCGGTCTCACGGTCGGGTTCACCGACCTGCGCCAGTACACGGTGCTCAGCGTGAGCCGGGACCGGGGCCTGTGGATCGTGCTCGCGGCCGCTATCCTCATCCTCCTCGGGCTGCTGCCGGCCCTGTACACGTCCCGGCGGAAGCTCTGGGTGACCGCCGAGGCGGCCGGGGCGGGCACGCTCCTCAAGGTGGGGGGATTCGCGCTGCAGCGGCGGAGCCAGTTCGAGGAGGAGTTCTCGCGACTCGTGCGCGATCTGCGGCGGGTCCCGGAGGAAAGGGTGGGCTCGTGAGCACCGAGACGTGGATTTTGCTCTCGACGGGCGCGTTCAGCGTGGCGTTCTTCGGGTACCTGTTCGGGATGCTCGCCGCGTTCCACTTCCTCGCGTTCCGGCGCCCGACCGTCTGGGCCGTGTCGATCGCGGCCACGGTGCTGGGGCTCGCCGCGCATCTGCTGTCGATCGTGGGCCGGGGCGTCGCGGCCGACCGGATCCCGCTCGGCAACATGTACGAGTACTCCCTCCTGCTCTCGTTCCTGGTCGTGCTCGCGTACCTCGTGTTCGTCGAGGGCCTCGGGCGCGTCCGGACGGTGGGCGGGTTCGTCCTGGGGTTCGCCGTCATCACGATGGCGGTGGCCGTGCTGTTCCTCTACGTCGGCCCGGCGCCGCTGATCCCCGCGCTGAACTCGTACTGGCGGCAGGTCCACGTGAGCTCGATGATCGTGAGCTCGTCGCTGCTCGCGCTCGGGGGCGTTCTCACGATCCTGTACCTCGTGAAGGAGCGTCGGGAGCGCCGGCGCGGGGAGCCGGCGCCGATCATGGGCGGCGCCGTGAGCCTGGACGACGCCCCGCCGCACTTCGAGGCCGGCGCCGACGAGCCGCCGCCGGCGGCGCCCGGCGCACGGCGCGGGCTGCTGCCGCGCTCGTCGACGCTGGACCGGCTGGCCTACCGTACGATCGCCTTCGGGTTCCCGATCTGGACGTTCGGCATCATCACCGGCGCGATCTGGGCCGAGAGCGCATGGGGACGCTACTGGGGATGGGACCCGAAGGAGACATGGTCGTTCATCACGTGGACGGTCTTCGCCGGGTACCTGCACGCGCGCGCGACGTCGGGATGGAAGGGTCGGCGAGCGGCGATCGTGGCGCTCGTCGGGTTCGTGTCGCTGCTCGTCACGTACTACGCCGTGAACCTGTGGATCGTCGGACTGCACTCGTACGCGACGTGACGCCGCTTGCATCCATCCGCGGAGACCGTGCTATCGTCCCACAGCTTCCGTGCCCGACGGAGGCGAGCCCGTGAGGAGTAGGAAGAACGTGCGTACCCGGATGCGGTGGGTCTGGGCCGTGGTCGGCCTGGCCGTGATCGCCGCTGCCTGCGCACCGAACGCCCAACAGGACTCGCTGAACCCGCAGGGTCCGTACGCGGACAAGGTGTACGACCTGTTCGTGCCCGTCTTCTGGATCGCGACGGCGGTCTTCGTCGTGGTCGAAGGGCTCCTGATCTTCTTCGTGATCCGCTACCGACGGCGCAAGAACCGCCCGGCGCAGATGCCGCCGCAGATCCACGGCAACAACCGGCTCGAGATCGCGTGGACGATCCTGCCTGCGCTGATCCTCGCCGGGGTCGCGGTCCCGACCGTCACGACGATCTTCGACCTGGCGCGCGAGCCCGAGGGCAACGCCCTCGAGGTGAACGTGATGGGCCACCAGTGGTGGTGGGAGTTCGACTACCCGGCCGAGGACATCAACACCGCGAACGAGCTCCACATCCCCACCGGACGCCCGGTGCTGCTCACGCTGTGCGCGGTCGGCCTCGGTTACGAGGACAAGCCGACGCCATCGGACTGCCAGCCGGGTCCGCCGGACGGCGACCAGCCCGCCGCGATCGGCGACGGCGTGATCCACTCGTTCTGGGTGCCCGAGCTCGCGGGGACCCAGGACGTGCTTCCCGGGCAGGCGAACACGCTGCTGATCCAGGCGGATCGGCCGGGACGGTACTCGGGGCAGTGCAAGGAGTTCTGTGGCCTGTCCCACGCGTACATGAAGTTCGCGGTCGTGGCGCACGCGCCCGACGACTACGAGGCGTGGGTGCGGAACGAGCAGGCCGACGCCGTCACCCCCGATCCGGGCTCGCTCGCCGCCACCGGCATGGACGTGTTCCTCAACGGGCAGTGCATCGCCTGCCACGCCGTCCAGGGGCTCGAGGACGCGAACGGGAACCCGGTCGTGGCCAACGGCGGGCCGAACCTGACGCACTTCGCCGACCGCGAGTGCTTCGCCGGGTGCTGGCTGCCGACCGACGACGCGGAGGAGCTCGCTCGGTGGCTGGACGACCCGGCGGCGGTGAAGGAGGGATCGTGGATGCCCGACTACGGCCTCACGCCGGAGGAGATCGACGCCCTGGTCGCCTACCTGCACAGCCTGACGTGACGGAGGACGGAGGACACCCATGGCGAGCGTGAGCGTCCCGAGCGACGGATCGACCCGGGGTCTGTTCCGACGCCCCGCCGCGACCACGGGGTTCTGGAGCTGGCTGACGACCGTCGACCACAAGAAGATCGGCATCCTCTACGGCGTCACCGCCTTCGCCTTCTTCATCATCGGCGGGTCCGAGGCGCTGCTGATCCGGCTGCAGCTCGCGCAGCCGAACCAAGAGCTCCTGTCGCCGTCCGTCTACAACGAGGTGTTCACGATGCACGGCGTCACGATGGTCTTCCTCGTCGTGATGCCGCTCTCGGCCGCGTTCATCAACTACCTGATCCCGCTCATGATCGGTGCCCGGGACGTCGCCTTCCCGCGGCTGAACGCGTTCAGCTACTGGGCCTTCCTGTTCGGCGGCATCTTCGTCTACTCCAGCTGGTTCCTCGGCGGCGCCCCGAACGGCGGCTGGTTCGGGTACGCGCCGAACGCCGTGCTTGACCCCACGCGCGGCATGACGTTCTACGCGATCGGCCTGCTGATGACCGGCGTCGCCTCCACGGTCTCGGCGGTGAACCTGGCCGTGACGATCCTGAACATGCGCGCGCCGGGCATGACGTTGTTCCGGATGCCCGTGTTCGTCTGGATGAGCCTGGTCGTGCAGTTCCTGCTGGCCTTCTCGCTGCCGATCATCTCGGTCGCCCTGTTCGAGTTGCTGTTCGACAAGCGGTTCGGGACGCACTTCTTCGACTCGGTCGCCGGTGGTGACCCGGTGCTGTGGCAGCACCTGTTCTGGCTGTTCGGCCACCCCGAGGTCTACATCTTGGTCCTGCCCGCGATGGGCATCGTGTCCGAGGTGCTGCCGGTCTTCAGCCGCAAGCCACTGTTCGGGTACCAGTTCGTGGTGTTCAGCGGCATCGCGATCGGGTTCATCGGGTTCGGCGTGTGGGTGCACCACATGTACGCGGTCGGGCTGGGGCCGATCGCGAACACCGCGTTCGGCATCTCGACGATCATCATCGCCGTGCCGACGGGCGTGAAGATCTTCAACTGGCTCGGCACGATGTGGAAGGGTGACCTGACCTTCCCAACGCCGATGCTGTTCTCGATCGGCTTCGTCTCGATGTTCATCATCGGGGGACTCTCGGGCGTGACGCACTCGGTGGTGCCGTCGGACTACCAGCAGACCGACACGTACTACGTCGTCGCGCACTTCCACTACGTGCTCTTCGGAGGCGCGATCTTCGGGCTGTTCGCCGGGATGTTCTACTGGTGGCCGAAGGCCTTCGGCCGCAAGCTGAGCGAGGGCCTCGGCAAGGTCTCGTTCTGGACCATGCTCGTCGGCTTCAACCTCACGTTCGGCCCGATGCACATCCTCGGCCTGCAGGGGATGCCGCGGCGGATCCAGACCTACCCCGAGGAGCTCGGGCTCACCTTCTACAACCTGGTCTCCACGATCGGCGCGTTCACGATCGCGCTGTCGGTGCTGCTGTTCCTCGCCAACGTCGTGATCACGCACCGCAAGCCCCGCGGCGCGGAGGCCGACCCCTGGGACGCCCGGACGCTCGAGTGGCTCACGACGTCTCCGCCGCCCGAGCACAACTTCGACGAGATCCCCAGGGTCCACTCGCTCGACGAGGCGTGGCACCGCAAGTACGCCGAGACCGAGGGCGGGGCCGTCGTCCCCGTGCCCGCCGGCGGCTCGGGCGTCGCGGTCGAACACGCGGGAGGCCACGAGGGCGGCCACGGGATCCACCTGCCCTCGCCCTCGTACTACCCGCTCGTCGCTTCGATCGGCATGTTCGTGCTCGGGTACGGCGTGATCTTCTCGTGGCTGCTGGCCGGCGCCGGCGCGGTGATCATGCTCGCCGGCTTCTACGGATGGGCGCTGGAGCCCTCGGCGGAGTAGGAGCGCGCATGCAGGAGTCCGCCGCCGTCCACGCCTTCGAGAGCGAGCACGAGGCCACCAGCACCGGACTGCCGAACACGAAGCTCGCGATGTGGATCTTCCTGGCCTCGGACGTGCTGCTGTTCGGGGCGCTGATCACCAGCTACGTCGTGTACCGAGGCCGGAGCATCGTCGGGCCGTACCCGAACGACGTCTTCGACATCCCGTACACATCGGTGTCGTCGTTCGTCCTGCTCGCGAGCTCGCTCACGATGGTGCTCGCGCTCTCGTCGGTGCAGCGCGGGGACCTGCCGCGGTTGCGGCTGTGGCTGCTCGCCACGGCGCTGCTCGGCCTCACGTTCGTCGGCGGGCAGGTCTACGAGTTCACGACGTTCTACGAGGAGGGTCTCAGCCTCACGACGAACCTGTTCGGCACGACGTTCTACGTGCTGACCGGGTTCCACGGGACGCACGTCGCGATCGGGATCCTGATGTTGCTCACCCTGTTCTCGCTGTCGTTCGGCGGGCGGATCACGCAACGGGACTCGCTCACGGTCGAGCTCGTCGGGCTCTACTGGCACTTCGTCGACATCGTGTGGATCGTGATCTTCACGGTCGTGTACCTGGTCCCGACGGGGCCGTAGGAGGCGTGGTGGAGCAGACCGGCACGGGAACCGAGCACGAGGTCGCCACGGCGCCCCGCGGGGGCGGCCGGTGGGCTCGACACCCCAGTCCACGGGAGTACGTGCGGATCGCCGTGATCCTTGCGATCGTGACGGCGGCCGAGGTCGCGATCTACTACATCGATTGGATCCACGAGCAGGGCCTGCTGATCCCGCTGCTGTTCCTGTTCGCGGTCATCAAGTTCTCGCTCGTCGTGCTGTGGTTCATGCACCTGCGGTTCGACAGCCGGACCTACGCGCGGTTCTTCCTGATGGGGCTCGCCGGCGCGCTCACCCTGTACATCGCCGTGCTGCTGATGTTCCGGACGTTCGCGGGGTAGGGATGCCGTCCTTCCATGTACATCCCGACGTCGTCCTGCTCCTCGGGGGGCTGTGGGCGGCGTACCTCGTCGCGGTGCGTCGGCACCAGGAGGGCGACCCGGCGGCGGCGCAGGGCTCCGCACGTCGGAGCGCGCTGTTCTCGGCCGGGATGGTGGCGCTGCTCGTCGCCTCGACGTGGCCCGTCCACGATCTGGCCGAGGACCGTCTGTACGCCGTGCACATGTTCCAGCACATGCTCTACACGCTCGTGGCGCCGCCGATGCTGATCGCCGGCATCCCGACGTGGATGTGGCGTGCGTTCCTGCGTGTTCGCCCTGTCGCCGCGGTGTTCCGCTTCCTCGTGCGGCCGCTCGTCGCGCTCGTTCTCTTCAACGGCGTTCTGTTGTTCACGCACTGGCCCGCGGTGGTCGAGGCGTCGGTGAGCTCCGAGCTCGTGCACTTCGCGCTGCACGTGCTCGTCGTCGGGTCGGGTCTCGTCATGTGGTGGCCGGTGATGTCCCCGTTGCCCGAGCTGCCTGCGCTCTCCCCGCCCGGGCAGATGATGTACCTGTTCTTCCAGTCGCTCGCGCCGACGATCCCGGCGTCGTTCCTCACCTTCGGGCACAGCCCGCTGTACCCCGTGTACGCGACGTTCCCGCGGATCTGGGGCATCGAAGCGCTCGAGGACCAGCTGATCGCCGGGCTGCTGATGAAGCTCGGCGGCGGGCTGATCCTGTGGGGCTTCATCGTCACCATCTGGTTCCGGTGGTACGCGCGGGACGCGCGGGACGGGTTCGACACCGTGGGGCTCTCGGGTCTGGAGCGAGACGTGCGATCGGGGCTGATGAAGTCGTGAAGCGAACGACCCGGGACCGGTTCGTCCTGCCGATCGCGCTGCCGCTCGGGATCCTCGTGATCATCCTCGCGGCGCTGTACGGATTCTCGCGGATCCTGCTGGCCGTCTCGCACAACGCCGCGACGGTGACGGCACTGCTGGTCGCGCTCGCGATCGTGGTCGTGGCCGCGATCGTGTCCGGACGCCGGTACGTTCGTCTGTCCAGTCTGGCGGGGATGGTCGGGGCGGTCGCCGGCGTCGCGATGGTCGCCGGCGGCGTGGCCGTCGCGTCGCTCGACGCCGGCGAGGAGGGCGGCGAGGGCGAGGGACCGTCGCAGGCGATCACGATCCTGGCGGTCAACCTCGCCTTCGAGCCGACGTCGGTCACCGTCCCGGCGGGCCAGCCGTTCCAGATCGTGCTCGACAACCAGGACGCCGGTGTCCAGCACAACATCCAGATCTTCCCGGGAGCAGAGGTGTCCGGGACGCCGACCTTCGAGGGCGAGCTGATCACCGGGCCGGCGCAGGTCACGTACGACGTGCCCGCGCTCGAACCCGGGACGTACGCGTTCAACTGTGTCGTGCACCCGAACATGACGGGGACGATCGAGGCGGTCGAGGGCGGCGGCGGCGGCGGCGGGCCGTCGATCCAGGTCGCGGCCCAGAACATCGCGTTCGACACCGACACGATCGAGTTGCCCGCAGACACGCCGGCGACGATCGTCTTCGACAACCGGGACGCCGGCGTCCAGCACAACATCGCGATCTATGAGGACGACACGCTCGCGGCCGAGCTGTTCAAGGGCGAGCTGATCACCGGCCCCGAGACGATCGAGTACCAGATCCCGCCGCTGCCGCCCGGCGAGTACTTCTTCCAGTGCGACGTCCATCCGAACATGAACGGGGTGGTCGTGGTCACCGGCGAGGGCGGCGGCGGGGAGCCGTCCGAGACCGGTCCGCCCGCCGGGCCCACCGGCGGTGACGGCGGCGGGGCGACGACCACGGTCACCGCGCAGGGGATCGCCTTCGACACCGCCGAGATCGCCCTGCCGGCCGGCCAGCCCACGACGATCCACTTCGTCAACCAGGACGCCGGCGTCCAGCACAACATCTCGATCACGACGGACGAGACGAAGGCGGAGTCGCTCTTCGACGGCGAGCTCATCACCGGCCCGGCCGAGGCCGACTACCAGGTCCCGGCGCTCGAGCCGGGGACGTACTACTTCTACTGCGTCGTCCACCCGAACATGAACGGGGTCGTCACCGTCGGGTGAACGAACGGCTCTCGCGCGGCCGGGTGAGAGCATGGGCGGCATGATGCGGGTCCTCGCGATCGTGGTCGCCTGCGTGGGGCTCGCGGCCTGCTCGAGCGGCGCCGCCGACGGCCCGGCCGGCATCACCGAGGTCTCGGGCCGCGCGCCGGCGCTCTCGGGCACCACCCTGCAGGGCGACACGTTCGCCTCGTCCGAGCACGCCGGCCGCGTGATGGTCGTGAACTTCTGGGCCACATGGTGCGGCCCGTGCCGCGAGGAGCAGCCCGCGCTGTCTGCGGTCGAGGCCGAGCAGGGCGAGGACGGCGCGGTGTTCGTCGGCGTGAACTACCGGGACGACACCGCGGCGGCCCGCGCCTACCTGGAGGAGTTCCAGGTCGCGTATCCCAGCCTCGAGGACCCGTCGGGCCAGCTCGCGTACCGGTTCGGCGTGCCGTTCCTGCCGGCGACCGTGGTCGTCGACCCCTCGGGCGAGATGCGGTTCCGGGCGGTCGGCGCGCTCGACGAGGCGGCGCTGCGGTCGCTCATCGAGCGGGCCTCGGCCGCGTGAGGTCCGCGCGGGCCCGACGGCGGGCCGGGCTCAGGCGAGAGGCCGACCGAGCGGCAGGAGCGCGTCGACGGCGACGGCCGCGAACAGCAGCCCGAGGTACACGATCGAGTACCTGAACAGGCGCATCGACTCGCCGGGCGAGGCCGAGCGCCACAGCCGGAGCGCGCGCCACACGAACGCCCCGCCGAGCGCGATCGCCGTGGCCGTGTAGATCGCCCCCATGTCCGCGACCGGCACCAGCAGCAGGGTGGTCCCGAACAGCGCGAGCGAGTACAGCAGGATCTGACGGCGCGTCTCGCCCTCGCCGCGGACGACCGGCAGCATCGGTACGCCGGCCGCCGCGTAGTCGCCCGCGTAGCGCATCGCGAGCGCCCAGAAGTGCGGCGGCGTCCACACGAACACGATCGCGAACAGGATCCACGCGGGTGCCGCGACCGCGCCGGTCACGGCGGCCCATCCCACGAGCGCGGGCACCGCGCCGGCGGCGCCGCCGATCACGATGTTCTGCGTGCTCGTGCGCTTGAGCCACATCGTGTAGACGAAGACGTAGAAGGCGATCGCGGACAGGGCGAGCGACGCGGCGAGCACGTTCACGGTGACGGACAGGAACAGGTACGAGATCGCGCCGAGCGCGAATCCGAAGGCCAGCGCCCTGTCGGGCTCGACCTCGTGCGCCGGCAGCGGCCGCCTCCGGGTGCGCCGCATCACCTCGTCGATGTCGCGGTCGAGGTAGCAGTTGACCGCGTTCGCCGACCCCGCCGCGATCGTCCCGCCGGCGAGCGTCGCGAGCACGAGCCCGAGCGAGGGCAGTCCGCCCTCGGCCAGCATCATCGCCGGCACGGTCGTGATCAGGAGCAGCACGATGATGCGCGGCTTCGTGAGCGCGACATAGGCGGCGGCGGTCTGCCGGAACGAGCGCTTGTGTCCGTTCGTGCGGGCCAGCGCCTCCTCCGACGTCGGCGTCGTGGCGCCCGCGCGCCGGGCGACGGCCGCGAGGGCGACGAGGGCCGCCCACACGAGGACCGCGAAGGTCACGTGGAGCACCACCGCCCACGGGCGGAGCTTCGTCCAGACGTTCGCGGCGCCGACCATGATCTGCGCCGCGAACAGGGCGAGCGCCGTCGTCGACAGGACGACCGTCGATCGCGTACGTGGTCGCATCGTCCGCGCTCGGATCGCCGTCCAGAGCACCAGCAGGAACGAGGTCAGCGCGAGCACCCGGTGCAGGAACATCGGCGTCCGAACCCCGCCGAGCGTCGGCACCAGCCGGCCGTCCATCAGCGGCCAGTCCTGGAAGGCGATCCCGAACGCGGGGCCCTTCGCGCGGATGTACGTGCCCACGAGCAGCAGGGCCGCCGTGGACGCGGCCGTCGTCAGCGTGAGGATCGGGAACCCCCGCCACCGGCCCCCGCGGTCGGCGGGGACCAGCGCCCACGTCGCCATCACGACGACGTCGGCGATGAGGGCGAGTGCGGCCACGAAGTGAGCGGTCACCCACCAGGGGTTCAGCTCGGTGGCAACGACCACGCCGCCGAGCGCCGCCTGCGCCATCACGAGCGGGAACGAGACGAGCGCCGGCCACAAGAGCGTCGGCTCTCGGCGGTGGTCGATCCAGGCCACGACGGCGCTCGCGAGCGTCAGCACGATCACGACGAACGCCACCGCGCGGTGCGAGAACTCGATGATCGAGTGGACCGTGCCGCTCGGGAACAGCGTGCCGGGCTCGCACGCCGGCCACGTCGAGCACCCGAGCCCCGACCCCGTCCCTCGGACCAGGCCGCCCACGGCGAACAGCACGACGGTCGTGCCTGCGGTCGCGAGCGCGAGTCTCTGGAAGCGGGTCATGGGGTGGGCCGGGACGATCGCAGAACGATAGCAGGCACGGCCGGGGCTGCGATACTGCGCCCGTGGACACCGCGGCCGGCAGGACGGACCTGACCCCGCCCGTCGTGGAGGCCGTGCGCTCGCGCGTGGACGCGGTGCTCGCGACCGAGCTGCGGGCGCGCCGGGACGAGCTCTCGGCGCTCGATCCCTCGGCCGCGGCGCTGGTCGAGGAGATCGAGCGGCTCCTCGCGGCCGGGGGCAAACGGCTGCGGCCGGCGTTCTGCTACCTGGGCTACCGGGCCGCCGGCGGGACCGAGGGGGAGCCGATCGTCCGCGCTGCGGCCGCCCTGGAGCTGCTGCACACGTTCGCGCTGGTCCACGACGACGTGATGGACGAGGCGACCGAGCGGCGCGACGTCGAGACCACGCACGTGCGGTTCGCGCGCATGTTCCCGGGGGGCTCGGCCGCTCGGGGGCGCTCGGCCGCGGTGCTGGTGGGCGACCTCGCCGCGGTGCTGGCCGAGGCCCTGTTCCGATCGTCGGGCTTCCCGCAGGAGCGGCTGGAGGAGGCCTTCGTGCGGTTCGACCGGATGCGCCTGGAGATGGCGGCGGGGCAGTACCTGGACCTGCTCGGGGCCGCGCGGCGGGACCTGGCCTCCGCCGAGCACGTGGCCGAGCTCAAGACGGCGTCGTACACGGTGGAGGGTCCGCTACTGATCGGGGCGGCGCTCGCCGGCGCGAACGAGGAGCTCGAGGCCCGGCTGCTCGCGTACGGGCGGCCGGCTGGCGAGGCGTTCCAGCTCCGTGACGACGTGCTGGACCACGAGGCGCCGCCGGGCGCGGCAGAGCGGGTCGACGCCCTGGCAGCGCAGGCGGTCGCGGCCCTGGAGGGCGCGCGGCTCGATCCGGTGGCCGCGGCGGCGCTGCGGCACATCGGCGAGGCGATGCGGCTGGGGGGTCGCTGAGGTGGAGCTCGCGACGGCGCGCAAGCTGTTCGGCGCCCTGCCGGTCGTGTCCGTGGCGACGGTGTCGCCGGGCGGATCGCCGCACGTCGTGCCCCTGTGGTTCGTGTGGCTCGAGGACGCCCTGTACGTCTCGACCCGCCGCGAGAGCCGGACGTGGCGCAACGTCGAGGCCGACCCTCGGGTCTCGATCGCGATCGACGTGGGGCGGAGCTGGACCGAGATCGCGGGGATCGTGCTCGAGGGCGCGGCCGAGCCGCTTCCGGCCGAGCATCCCTCGATGCGGGATCCGATCTCGGCCTGGCACGAGAAGTACCGCCCGCTCCTGTCGGGGGAGGGGTTCGAGCGGTTCGCCGAGGAGGTCCGCGGGCTGGCCTTCCTGCGGCTCGTGCCGGAGCGCGTCGTCTCGTGGGATCACGCCCGGGGCTGAGGGACCCGAGCGGTTGCGCGGCAGCGGCTCGCACCGTACCGTTCGTGCTTCCCGGGGCTTCCGGTACCATCGCTTGTGAACCGGTTCACAAGCGCCGACGACATGGTGGGGGACGGTGCCTGACTCGACGAGAGCCATCGAGACCGACGTGCTCGTGGTCGGCGCTGGGCCGGGCGGCTCCGCGGCCGGGTATCACCTCGCCCGGCACGGGATCGACGTCACCGTCCTGGAGAGGGCCTCGTTCCCGCGCGAGAAGGTCTGCGGCGACGGCCTGACCCCGCGGAGCGTGCGGTCGCTCGTCCGGATGGGCGTCGACACCCGGGACCCGATGTTCGAGCGCGTCGTCGGCCTGCGCGTGTACTCGCGCACGACCACGATCGAGCTCCGCTGGCCGGAGCTTCGCGACTTCCCCGACTACGGGCTGGTCGCCACGAGGATGGACCTGGACGAGCTCCTCGTCCGGCGCGCCCAGGCGGCCGGCGCGCGCCTGCTGGAGCGGACCGAGGCGATCTCGCCGATCCTCGAGGAGGGCTGGGTCGTCGGCGTGCTCGCCCGCGACGCCGAGGACCGGGACGCGGAGCCCTTCGAGGTCCGGGCGAAGATGGTCCTGGCCGCCGACGGGGCCGCGTCGAAGCTGTCCGCGCAGGCGGGGGTCCGTCGCGACGAGACGCGGCCGCTCGGGATCGCCGCCCGTCGGTACTACCGGATCGAGCGTCACCCCGGCCCGTGGTTCGAGTCGTGGCTCGACCTGTGGGAGGGCGACACGATCCTGCCCGGCTACGGCTGGCTGTTCCCGCTGCCGGACGGCACCGTGAACCTGGGCGCCGGACTCCTGAACACCTTCGCCGGGTTCCGGGACATCTCGGCGCAGCGGCTGTTCGGCGCGTTCGCGCAGATGCTGCCCCCCGCGTGGGGGGTCTCGGAGGAGACGGCGGTCGGCCGCGTGCTCTCCGGGCCGCTCCCGATGGGCGGCTCGCGCCGTCCGGCGGCCGTGCCCGGGATGCTGCTGATCGGCGACGCCGCCGGTCTGATCAACCCGTTCAACGGCGAGGGGATCGCGTACGCGATGGAGTCGGCCGAGGTCGCCGCAGACCTGACGTACGACGCGCTCATCCGCGGCCGCCCGGGGCTCGCGCAGATGTACCCGAGCGTCCTTCGCGAGCGCTACGCCCGGTACTTCTGGTGGGGCATCTGGTTCGCCCGTGCGATCGGGCACCCACGGGTCATGCGGGCCTCGACGCGGTACCTGCTGCCGAACGGGCCGACGATGCGGATGGCGATGCGGGTGCTCGCGAACCTGACGGACGGACGCGACGGCGGCGCACAGGATCGCGCGCTCCACGCGCTGGAGCGCCTGGCCCCGGTCTCGTGAGGATGTCGTGGAAGTAGGATGCGCCCGGTGCTGAGCGACTACCTCCCGATCGTGGTGCTCGCGGCGCTGGCGCTCGTGTTCGCGATCGCCTCCCTCGCGGCGTCCAGGCTCCTGCGCCCGAGCCGGCCGACGCCGGCGAAGCTCTCGCCCTACGAGTGCGGGATCGAGCCGGAGCGCGTGCCGAAGGGCGAGCGGTTCAGCGTGAAGTTCTACGTCATCGCGATGCTGTTCATCATCTTCGACATCGAGACGATCTTCCTGTTCCCGTGGGCCGTCGGCTTCCGCCGGCTCGGCCTGTTCGGCCTGGTCGAGATGGCGATCTTCATCGCCCTCGTCTTCGTGGCGTACGTGTACGTCTGGCGCTCCGGCGGCCTGGACTGGGCCGCCGAGCGCGCGTCGCTCGGACCGTCGGTCGAGATCCCGGAACCCGAGCCGGAGGTCGCCCGTGCCGGTTGAGCGCGTCGAGGGCTTCCGGACGGGCAAGACGGCGGAGGAGACCGAGGAGGAGGTCCGCCGCGGGATCCTGCTGTCCACCCTCGACCGGGCCGTGAGCTGGGCACGGAAGCAGTCGATGTGGCCGGCCACGTTCGGGCTCGCGTGCTGCGCCATCGAGATGATGTCCACCGGCGCCGGACACTACGACCTGTCCCGGTGGGGGATGGAGCTGTTCCGAGCCTCGCCGCGGCAGTCGGACCTGATGATCGTCGCCGGCCGCGTCTCGCAGAAGATGGCGCCGGTGCTCCGCCAGATCTACGACCAGATGCCCGAGCCGAAGTGGGTGATCTCGATGGGCGTCTGCGCCTCGGCGGGCGGGATGTTCACGAACTACGCGGTCGTCCAGGGCGTCGACACGATCGTGCCGGTGGACGTGTACGTGCCCGGGTGCCCGCCGCGGCCCGAGATGCTGATGTTCGGCATCCTCAAGCTCCAGGAGCAGGTCCGCACGGAGGGCCGGTTCCGGTGATCCCCGCCGCCGAGCTCGCCGAGCGGGTCCGCCCGCGGCTCCCGGACGTGATCGTCGCGCGCGGCGAGGTCGCGGCGGTCGTCGACCGCGACGACCTCCTCGCGACGCTCGGATGGCTGCGGTCGGAGCCCACGCTCGCGTTCGACTTCCTCTCGAGCGTGACCGCGACCGACTGGCCGGACCGGACCCCGCGGTACTGGGTCGCGTACGAGCTGTCCTCGACGTCGCTCCACCACCGGCTGCGCCTGAGGGTCGGCCTGCCGGCGGATGACGCTCGGCTGTCATCCGCGGTGGGGCTGTACCCGACCGCCGACTGGCACGAGCGGGAGACGTTCGACTTCTACGGGATCGTCTTCGAGGGCCACCCGAACCTGCGCCGGATCATGCTGCCCGACGGCTGGGAGGGCCATCCGCTGCGCAAGACCGAGGAGATGGGCGGCGTGAACACCCGGTACCGCGGCGCGTTCATCCCGCCCGTCGACCGGAGGGCCTCGCCGTGAGCTTCGACACGGAGCGGGACTTCGACCCGATGGACCCGATGTCCACGGCGGAGCCGCGCCAGGAGACCATGGTCATCAACATGGGGCCGCAGCACCCCTCCACGCACGGCGTCCTGCGGCTGCTGCTGGAGCTGGACGGCGAGACCGTGATCCGGTGCGAGCCGATCGTCGGCTATCTCCACACCGGCATCGAGAAGAACATGGAGTACCGGACGTGGCAGCAGGGCGTCACGTTCGTCACCCGCGCCGACTACCTGTCGCCGTTCTTCAACGAGCTCGCGTACGCGCTGGCCGTCGAACGGTTGCTCGGGGTCGAGGCGCCGCCGCGTGCGCAGGTGCTGCGCGTGCTGTTCTGCGAGCTCAACCGGATCGCCTCGCACCTGGTGTGGCTGGCGACGAGCGGGATGGAGCTCGGCGCGGTGTCGATCATGCTGTTCGGCTTCCGCGAGCGCGAGGTGCTGCTGGACATCTTCGAGATGGCCACCGGCCTGCGGATGAACCACGCGTACATCCGGATCGGCGGCGTCCTGATGGACCTGCCCGAGGGAGCGACCGACGCGATCGAGGACTTCCTGGACATGATGCCCGGCCGGATCCGCGAGTACGAGAGCCTGCTCTCGAGCAACCCGATCTGGGTCCAGCGCAACGCCGGCGTCGGGATACTCTCGGCGGAGGACGCGATCGCGCTCGGCGTCACCGGGCCGACGCTCCGGGCGGCCGGCGTGCCCCTGGACGTCCGGCGCGACGAGCCGTACGCGGGCTACGAGACGTACGAGTTCGATGTCGTCACCCGGGACTCGGCCGACTGCTACGGGCGGTACGCGATCCGCTTGGACGAGATGCGCCAGTCGATGCGGATCGTCGAGCAGTGCCTGGACCGCCTGCGCGAGCCCGGTCCGGTCATGGTGGACGACCCGAAGATCGCATGGCCCGCACGTCTGGAGGTCGGCCCCGACGGCATCGGGAACTCGCCTGCGTACGTCCACCACATCATGGAGGAGTCGATGGAGGCCCTCATCCATCACTTCAAGATGGTCACCGAGGGCGTGAGGGTCCCGGCCGGCGAGGTGTACCAGGTCGTCGAGTCCCCCCGCGGCGAGCTGGGCCTGTACGTGGTGTCCGACGGCGAGCACCGCCCTTACCGCGTCCGGATCCGCGACCCCTCGTTCGTCAACCTGCAGGCGGTCCCGATCATGGTCCACGGCGGGCTCGTCGCGGACGCGATCGCGGTCATCGCGAGCCTCGACCCGGTCATGGGCGGGGTGGATCGCTGATGCCGGTGCTCACGCCCGACCTTCGGGAGCAGGCCGAGGCGATGAAGTCGCGGTACCCGCGCGGTCGCGAGCGCTCGGCGATCCTCCCGCTGCTGTACCTGGTGCAGTCGGTGGAGGGGCGGGTGACCGAGGACGGGCTCCGCGAGGTGGCCGACATCCTCGGCCTGCGGACCGCCGAGGTCGAGGCGGTCGCGACGTTCTACACGATGATCCGCCTCCGTCCGACCGGCAGGCACGTCGTGAACGTGTGCACGAACCTGTCGTGCGCGCTCCGCGGGGCTCACGAGGTCTACGCGGTGGCGCGCGAGGCCGCAGGCCTGGCCCCCGACGCGGACGTCTCCGAGGACGGCGCCGTCACGGTGCACGAGGAGGAGTGCCTGGGGGCCTGCGACGCCGCCCCGGTCGTCCAGGTCGACTTCGCGAACCACGACCGCGTCGACCCAGAGGGGGCGCGGGAGATCGTGGCCACGCTGCGACGCGGCGAGCTCCCCGAGCCCTCGCGGGGCGCCGCGCCGCGCGACTTCCGTCACGCGTCGCGGATCCTCGCAGGGCTGGAGGAGCCGTCGTGAGCCGGACCGAGCGGATCGTGACGGCGAACTGGGGCGATCCCGACGTGATCCCGGTCGACGGGTACGTGGCCAAGGGCGGCTACGAGGGGCTGCGGCGGGCCCTCGGGATGTCGCCGGCGGAGCTCATCGAGGAGCTGAAGTCCTCTGGGCTGCGCGGCCGCGGCGGCGCCGGCTTCCCCACCGGCGTGAAATGGTCGTTCGTTCCGCAAGACACCGGCAAGCCCACGTACGTGGTCTGCAACTTCGACGAGTCCGAGCCCGGGACCTACAACAATCGCGAGCTCGTCGAGCGCGAGCCGCACCAGCTGCTGGAGGGTCTGGCGATCGCGGCGTACGCCGTCCAGAGCCACACGGCGTTCATCTACTGCCGCGGTGAGTTCCTGTGGCCCGGGACGGTCCTCCAGCGTGCGATCGCCGAGGCCTACGGCGAGGGGTTCTTCGGCCGGGACGTCCTGGGCTCCGGGTACGACCTGGACGTCGTCCTCCACCGGGGCGCCGGTGCGTACATCTGCGGGGAGGAGACGGCGCTGCTGTCCTCGCTGGAGGGCTTCCGCGGGCAACCGCGGCTGCGCCCGCCGTTCCCCGCCGTCGAGGGGTTGTACGAGAGCCCGACGCTGATCAACAACGTCGAGACGCTCTGCTTCGTGCCGCACATCCTCCGTCGGGGCGCCGCGTGGTTCGCCGCGATCGGGCCGGAGAAGTCGCCGGGCACGAAGGTCTTCTCGATCTCCGGCAAGGTCGAGCGCCCCGGCAACTACGAGCTGCCGATGGGCACGCCGTTCCGGGTCCTGCTCGAGGAGCACGCGGGCGGTGTCCTCGGCGGCCGAGCGCTCAAGGCGTGGACCCCGGGCGGGTCGTCGACGCCGTTGCTCACGGCGGAGCACGTCGACGTCGCGCTCGACTTCGAGGCCGTACAGGCGGCGGGCTCCCTGCTCGGAACCGGTGCCGTCATGGTGATGGACGAGACGGACTGCATCGTCGAGGCCACCCGCCGGATGCTGCAGTTCTACGCGCACGAGTCGTGCGGCAAGTGCACGCCATGCCGTGAGGGCACGTGGTGGGTCAGCCGGGTGCTCGCGCGGATCGAGCACGGGTACGGCCGCCCACAGGACCTCGACCTGATCGTGGACACCGCCGACAACATGCTCTTCAAGTCGTTCTGCGCGCTCGCGGACGGGGCCGCGAGCCCGATCCAGTCCAGCGTGAAGCACTTCCGCGAGGAGTACGAGCGGCACGTCGCCGAGCGCCGCTGCCCGTTCACGGGGGAGGGTCCGGGCGGGGTGGAGCCCGACCGGAGTCCCGACGAGATGGGCGCGCCTGGGCGGGAGCCGTCGGAGCCGGTGTTCCTGGACCTCGGGGAGGTGCTGCGGTGAGCGACCCGCGCCCCAGCGCCGACACCGTCACGCTGACGATCGACGGCAAGGAGGTCACCGTCCCGGCGGGGACGCTGATCATCCGTGCCGCGGAGCAGCTCGGGATCGAGATCCCCCGATTCTGCGACCACCCGTTCCTCGACCCGCTCGGCGCCTGCCGGCAGTGCTACGTCGAGATCGAGGGGCAGCGCAAGCTCTTCACCTCGTGCACCACGACCGTCGCTCCTGGCATGGCGGTCTACACGCAGAACCGGTCCGAGGCCGCGCACACGGCGCAGGTGGC